>JBFLVW010000074.1:0-10822 GCA_040758235.1 Microcaldota archaeon | reverse complement strand
CTGGCCGCGCGGTCTTCCCCCATCAGGCGGCTGTTGAAAATCAGGTTGTTTGAGTCGGGGAAGTACGCAATTGCCGGCTCTCCTCCGAGCAGCTCACGCCGGGCAAAATGCCCTTCACCGGCGAATGTCGCCATCGGCGGCGTTCTTTCCAGTCTCCGGCGGACGGCGCTTCCCAGGTATTCAGGGTCTTCGGTCATCCAGCCGCAAACTTCATCGCTCTCGCGGCGGAATTTCCTGCGCCCGATAGTTCCTTCTGTCAGGAACTGGGAAAACCGAACCATTCTTCCTTTTGCCGTTTCCCTTCGTCTTTCCCTCAGCTCTTCCTTCGGAATGTCACTTTGCCTCAGTTCTTTGCGTATTTCCCTGTCCCGTTCCCGCAGCCGGCGCCTGCCTTCCCGCCGGGTTTCGATGCGGGGGGACGGCGCTTCATGGCCCTTTGCTGATTCAGCGAATCGCCTGGCTGATTCCTGCCTGGTGGGGCCTTCCATCATGTCTTTCAGCGTCAGGCGGGAGCGCCTGAGCGCATCGACGGTACGCTCAACTTCTTCCGGAGACGGGACGCGTGGTTTGCGCTCCGGCTCCCGGGAGGACGCCCTTTCCGCCCGCCGCTCATCCAGAATCGGCTTCTGCTGCGCGAAGTCCTCCCCGCCCCTCTTCCTTTTTTTCTGGGCTTCGGCCATGACAGGCTTGCCCCCGGAACGTTTAAACGGCTAGCTACGTAAGTTCGGGTTGTCAGGAGGCAGTACCAGGAATGGAGCCCCCCGGGCCGGGAATCATTTTAACCGGAACACCTTCGGCTTCAGCATGCCCTCGGCCGGAAGCTCGCGCGACTCCACCATGCCCTTCTTCTCCAGAAGCTCGAGGTAGTTCCTTATCTGCCGCTTGGTCTTCGGTATCTTCTTTATGAACCGCTCGTAGAGCTCGGAGGACTCCAGCTCCCCGCCCCTCAGCATCTCGACGATGAGCATTTCCTCCGCAGACAGGCCGAGATCGGGCATCTTGAAGGCCGGCTCCTCGGAAAGGATGTCCTCGACGTCCTGGAGCATGATTTTAGGCCGCCCCGCCTTCTCCGCCCGCTTCGCGGCCTTCCACAGCCTCTCGAGCGCGACGCGAGCCGAGCCGTCCTCGACGGAGCGCACGACCTTCAGGAGGAGCCGCTCGTCGAAGCTCCCTGATTCGAGCGCGCGCTCGGACCGCACGCGCAGGATGGAGAGAAGCTGCTCCTCGGAGTATGGCTTGAACTCCATCTCGGAAAAGCGGAGGGAGCTCCGGATGCGCGAGTCGAGCTGTGAGAGCAGCGCCTTGTTGTTCGATATCCCGAGGATTCCGAATGTCAGCCTCTGCTCGTTCGCACGGGAAACCACGTAGAGGAGCTTGTCGTGGCGCAGGCCGTCCATCTCGTCCAAAACAAGCAGGATGGGCTTCTTGTAGTTTCTGGCATACTGCATTATCCTGTCGAAGATTTCGTCGGTCGCGAGGCCGCGGCGGGGAAGGGGCAGCTTCATCTCTTCTATGATTCTGTTGTAGACCGCCATCTGCGTCGGGTTCTCCCAGCAGTTCACGTACACGGGGAGCGCGCCGGAGGAATGCTCGGAGAGCTGCTTGAGCAGGTATTTCACGCAGGTGGTCTTGCCGCTTCCCGATGAGCCGTGCATGAACAGGTTGTTCGGGGTGCGGCGCTGGAGCAGGGGCTTTATCGCGTCCGCTATCGCCTGGAGCTCGCGGTCGCGGTGGAGCAGCTCGTCCGGGACGTAGTCCGGGAGGAGAACCTCCTCGGCGCGTATTATCTGGGACCCCCGTTCCGGCCCTTCGAAGTAGTTCGGCATGAGGGTATATTTGCGGCGAATATTTAAATTTGACGCGGAAGCACGGGATTTCCGCGGAAGTCAATGTGAAAATTCACTATTCGTATTCGAAAACATCCTCGACCCTCGTCTTGAAAACCCGCGCTATTTTGAACGCGAGCTCGAGGGAGGGGCCGTATTTGCCGGATTCGATGGCGATGATGGTCTGCCTCGTGACCTCAGCCTTGTCGGCAAGCTCCTCCTGGGTGAGGTCGAAGCGCGCCCGGAGTTCGCGTATCTTATTCCTCATGGCGCTCATCCCAAGTGGTTCTGCACGGAATAGATGAAGTGGTTCACGGCGAATGCTATGCCGACCACCGCCCAGAGCACGTCGGACATCTTCACGGTGTTTTCGGTGAGGGTTTCATACTCCGCGAGGACGACTATCAGGATGAGGACGAACAACATGGAGACACGGACGGAATTGGCGCTGAACCTGACCAGACGTTCATCTTTCCAGGCGTTCTTGTCGAAAATTGGCACCTTCGCCAGCACCGAAACGACGAAGGCCACGAGGCTTCCCGCCATGACAGTGAGCAGGACGTAGAGCGTCTGCCTTGCTGCGACTTCGGCAGCCAGCACGGCGACGAACGATAAGGCCGCCAGGGCCGTGCAGAGCCAGAAGATAATGTCCTTGGTTCCCATGCGTTCAACCTCCTCAAGCACGTATGTAATGTATATATTACAAAAAGTATATAAAACTTTACATTTTGTCAGACAAAAGTTACATCAGGAACTGCAAAACCCATAAAACCGTTGTCGTTCCATAGGCAGTCCATGGAGGGAATGAAGCAGGAGATAAAGGCCGCGAAGCAGGAGGTCAAGGAGGCCAAGGAGGAGATAATCGAGGCGAAAGAGGAGCTGAAGGAAGCGAAGCAGGAGATGAAGGAGGCCCGCGCCGAGATGAAAAAGGCGACCGCCGACCGCCTCTCGCTCGCGAGAGAAGCCGGGAAGGAGATAAGGGCCAGGGTGCTGACCGTGATAACGACCGCGCTCGCCCTTGTCGCGGCATTGTTCTGGCAGACAGCGATAAACGACACGATAAAGACGTTCATACCGGTCAGCGGCGCGTGGCAGTACGAGATAGGGGTCGCGCTCTCGGTCACCCTCATCGCCGCCTTGGCGATATTCCTGCTCACGAAGTCGCTTGGCGACCACGGCAAGTAGGTGTTGATTTGGAAGAGATACAGATAGTCAAGGAAAGCGGGGAGAGGGAGGCGTTCGACCCGCGCAAGGCAAGGAACGCGCTCCGCAGGACCGGGATGAGCGCGAAGGAGGCCGACGAGGCGCTCTCAAGGCTGCGGCCGAGGCTGCGGGAGGGCATCACCACCAAAAAAATCTACTCCATGCTCTACGAGATAATCGAGGAGATGCGGCCGGAGATATCCCACAGATTCAACCTCAAGCGCGCACTCTTCGACATCGGGCCGGAGGGCTACGGCTTCGAGGACTTCATGGGGAAACTGCTCGCGCTGAAAGGCTTCCGCACCGAGCTGCGCCAGATTCTGGAGGGCGGATGCGTGAACCATGAAATCGACGTCGTCGCCGCGAAAAACGGCGAAGCCTACATGATAGAGTGCAAGTTCCACAACCAGTACGGGACGAGGTGCAGGATACAGACCGCGCTTTACGTCTATGCAAGGTTCCTCGACCTGCAGGAAGGAGCGAGGCTGGGGCGGTGCAGGAAATTCACGAAGCCCTGGCTCATCACCAACACCAAGTTCTCCGAGGATGTCATAAGGTACGGCGAGTGCATGGGGATGCCCCTTCTCGGCTGGCGCTACCCGCTCAGGGAGGGCCTCGAGGCCCTCATAGACAAAACGCGCTGCTATCCCGTGACCGTGATTCCGGCGGGCAGGGACATAATCGGGCGGCTGGTCGCGAGGAGGATAGTCACCGTCTTCGACATACCGGAAAGCCCGCAGAAGCTTGCGGAGATAGGCGGGATACCGTTATCCAAGGCGAGGGAGATAGTGGAGAGGGCCGAGTACGCGCGATGAGACGATTTCCGGCATCCGGTCGGCAGTCTCCGGTTCGGCATTTTGGGTTTCGGGACTGGAAACGGGGAACCGGAAACCGCATGAGTGGGGCAGTTATGGCGAGAATAATTGAAGTGGACGCGCTGAGGGGCGTTGCCATAATCCTCATGGTCATCTATCACGTTATCTTCGACATAAACTATTTCGGCATCGCGCAGATAGACATCTACAGCCTGCCGGTCGTCCTGTTCCAGCGGACGATCGGCTCCCTTTTCCTGCTCCTCGTCGGCGTGTCGCTCACGCTGAGCGATAGGGGGAACAAAGAGGGCTATTCGAGGCACCTGAAAAGGGCCGGCATGCTCGCCGCGGCCGCGCTGGGCATAACTCTTGCGACATGGATTTATCCGCATGATGGATTCATCACGTTCGGGATAATCCACTTCATCGCTTTCGCGGCCGCGGCAGGGCCGCTGTTCCTGCGCTTCGGCAGGCTGAACCTCCTTTTGGGCATTCTGGCAATACTCGCCGGCCTGATGGCCGGCGGCATCGAGGTGGAGCAGGGCTACCTTTTCTGGCTGGGCCTTGCGGACGCCGGATACACCGCGCTCGATTACTATCCGGTGCTTCCCTGGTTCGGCGTCGTCCTCATCGGGATTTATGCGGGGGAGGCGCTTTTCCCGCGCGGGGTCGCGAGGGTGCGCATCGCCCCATCGAAGCCCGCGGAGGCGCTCGCTTTTTTGGGCAGGAATTCGCTCCTGGCATACCTCATTCACCAGCCCGTCATAATAGGGATTCTGATGGTTCTCATGGCACTGGGGATTGTTTAGCCAGCGAAAAGAACAGGTCCTCGTATTCAGCGACCATGCGGCCGGTTCCATAGCATTCAAGGGCCTTCTCCTTCGCTTTCGCGCCGGCCGACTTCCTCAGCTCCTCATCCTTAATGAGCCTGACTAGCGCAGATTCCACCTCTTTTTCGTTCGCACACAAAAAACCGCACTTATCGAGCATGGCCGGCGCATCCCCTGAATGGAAGCTTACGACCGGCAGGCCGGCGTGCATGGCCTCGATTACTACGCCCGGGCCGGCCTCGGCCGCCGATGGGTGCGCGAAAATGTCGCAGGCCCTGAAAAATCCGTCCATGTCATCGATGAATCCGAGGAACCTGCAGTTGCCATCAAGGCCGTTCGCGGAAACGAAAGACCGGAGCGACCGGGCGTATTCCGCATCCTCCTCCGCCCCGGCTATGATGAGCGTGACGTCCTGCCTGATGGATTTGAGGCGCGGGAGCATCCGGATTAGCGATGCCTGGTTCTTCCCCGGGGTGATGCGGCCGGCCATCCCCACGACCAGCCTGCCCCTGCCGATTCCAAGGCGCGCCCTCGCGGATGCGCCGGCCGGCGCGTCCTTCCCGTTCCTTATGAGGCGCAGCTTATTTTCCGGGACGCCTTCGCGCACGAGCCGCGAGCGGCAATCCTCCGATAGCACGACGACCGCGTCGCAGAAAATTGGTATGATGCGCCACAGCAGCCTCTCAAGGGGCCGGTACTGCCGGGGCGCGCCGAAGCTCCGCGCGACCATTTTCGCGCCTGAAATTTTCGAGGCGATGGCTGATGAGAGTATCGCCGCGGTCCCATGGTAGGCGTAGACGATATCGGGCTTTTCACGCATGATTGCGCTGATGAGGAATGGAATGTGGAGGAGGGCGAGGAGCGCGGAAAAAGGCATCAGGGGGCTGGAAGGAAGCCGCATGAGCCTGACAAGCGGGTCATTCAAGACCGCGGGACCGGATATCACATACCCCACGTTACCGGTCCTGCCGGAGGAATGCATGGCGCGGAGGGTTGCGAGGAACATCTTCTGCGCCCCGCCCGGATTCAGAGCGTCCACTACGTGCATGGCCTTCATAAAAATAGATTAAAAGGATAAAAAAGAAAAAATTTACTTTTTCTGACCCCTGCTGCGCCAGTATATCACTCCCACCACGATGAGCAGGAGCAGGAGGAGCAGCCAGAGGTAGTCCATCAGGGAGCCCTGCTGGCCCGTCGGGGTTTCGGGCTCCTCAGGCTGGGCCTGCGGGATCGCCCTCACTTCCACGAGCTTCACGACTTCGCCGTCCTTGAGCAGGGCGACCTTGTAGGTCCCTTCGAGCGGAAGGGGCACGTCGAAAGTGCCGTCCTCGTTGACGTCAGCCGTCACCTTCCTGCCGTCAGGAGCGGTGACTTCCACCGTGCATCCGCCTTCCTCGCAAAGCTCGCTGAAGTCGGAGTTGCAGGTCTGGTCAGCTCCCACCACGCCCTGCGTCGGGCATGACAGGTCGACGGACACGCAGGAGTGCTCCACGCACTGCTCGCCGTTCGGGCAGCTCGGGCATCCGGGTTCGGAGCCGCATTCGTACCCATAGGGGACGAAGGCGTGGTTCCTCACCTCGCCGCAAGCGCCAGGCTCGACATCCTTGCATGCGCCCTCGTTCTGTCCGGGCGGGATGTCGCAGTATTCGTTGTCGGCGCACTCCAGGTCGCTCGAGCATCCGCCGGTCGGTTTCGGCTTGCACTGGTTGCCCTCGCAAATCTCGTCCTCGCCGCAGTCGGAGTCGGCGCAGCACTGGAATTCCATGCACTGCTTGTTGACTATCTCGCCGCACTCGCAGGGTATCGGGACGCATTCGCCTTCGACCAGCTGCTCGTCGTCCTCGCAGACAACGGGCGCGCAGACGGAGCAGTCCTCGAGCTCCATATCCTCTTCGTACGTATCATGGCCGGGCTGCGTGACCTTAACTTCGACGGTCATTCCGCATCCGGAGAACGTGAACTGGCCGTCATCGGTGTCGCCGGCCGCGATTATCTCGTTCGTTTCCTTGTCCCTCACGACAACGTGGGCGTCGTCTCCGCCGCCTGCGACGTCAACGACGTTCTCCTCGCAGGACACATCGACGTCCGCATCCACGGGCTCGTCGTCGTCATCGCCGCTCGGGCAGGCATAGCCATACCCGTAGCCGACATAGCCGTAGCCGGGCCCGCACTGGTAGCCTCCGCTGAGGAGGTAGTCAGGGCAGACATAGCATTCGCCGACGGTCGCTCCCGGCTGGGGGAACGGCGCCGGACAGGCGCCGAACCAGCATCCGAAGAAGTCCCCGGGGAAGAATATCACGCTCCCTCCCGGGGGGACCGGGTCGGTGCACGCCGGGTCGCAGCTTAGGTATGCGAAGCCGGCCGGCACAGCCATTAACATCATTGCCAGAACGATTATCGATTTCCTGAACATACGATTGGTTGCTCAAGAAAGGTTTATAAGGATTTGTCAGTCTCCGACTTTAGCGCCACGACGAAGAGGACGGCAAGGGACGTAATCAGCAGCATCCACCCCAGGGCATGGGTGCCTGCGATGCCCGTTACGGCGAGCGTGTGGAGAAGCGCGAATGCTTGAACGAGCGGAAGCGCGGCCTTCCAGATGTTCAGGGCGAGCGCGATGGCGAGCGCCCAGGAAAGCATGAACAGCCCGACGGTCAAATCGAACATCCTGTTCGTGAGCATGCCCGGCCCCCCGAACTCGAACGCCCTGGCTATGCCGTACCATGTGAATGGCTTCTTCCCCTCGAAGTCCGCGAGCGGGCCCCATGACTGGGTGAGTATGTACTTGCGCGAAGAGCCGGCCACATACGCCGACACGGGACCAGTCCGCTCGAACGTCACGTTGGCGGAATACATGCCTTTCCCCGTGAGATTGAACAGGGCAGCCATCGGGCCGACGCCCGGGTCGTCGGTCGCAAGGAACCCGGATTCCTGCAGGTCGTTCCTGAAAAGGTAGAAGCTGCGGGTTTCCATGATAAGGGAGATGCCCGGGACGCCCCCCAGGCGGTGCAGGGCCGGGAGGTATTCGGGCGAGTCCTCATAGCCCTTGAATAATAGTATGTAGCGGATGTCGAGGGGGAGAAGAAGCTCGGCCGTATCATTCCTTTCCGAGCCGAAAACGCCGTCCAGATACCTTTCGTGGGGATTCCGGATGTCGCTCAGCACGCCGCCCGCTTCTATATTCGTCGAAGTAATCACCCGCCTCGAGAAGAACTGGCCGGCCGGCGAGCCGGCGGTCCGCTGGGTCCCGTTTATCCAGCCGTACCATGAGTAAAGGTGCATCGGAAGGACGAGGATATTGCCCTCGACACGGTCGGCCGACATGAGCGCCTCGGCCTCCCCCCAGCTTTTCGGGTACTGCGTGGGGCCGGTCTGGCCCAGGAACCCGAAGAATGCGACGTCGTGAAAAAGAAGCAGGGCGACCACGAAGACGAAGACTGCCGAGCCGGCAATGCCCTTCAGCCTTGAGAGGATGAGGCCGAGCCCGTACGAACCGAGGATGGAATATACCAGGGCCAGCAGGCCGGCAAACTTCTGGGAATCCCTCAGGAAAAGGTGGACCGGGAGCAGTTTCTCGATTGCGTAGAATATTGACGCGGCGGGGCTTTCCGCGCCGAGCGCGAGAATGAATGCGGCGGCGAAGAGGATGATGAAGAAAGCCGCTTCCCCCTTGCGGTCCCTGCAGAGCCCGTACAGGCCGATGGCGGCGATTGCGAGCAGGATGGCGAGCGGATAGAACCAAGTCGGGGAAATGTCGGAAGTGTACAGGAAACCGCCCCTCCAGAAGCCGTGCAGGCTGAGCAGGGCGAGCGGAAGGGGCGCGTCGGCCGCCTTCGCGCCGAACTCCTCGAGGTATGCCTGCGCGGGCGCGGGGGAGTAGTTGAAAAGCATCAGGGTCGGCAAAATCCAGTAGAGGTTCATCAGCGCGACCGCCGCGGCGAGCATGGCCGTCCTGCGCAGCAGTTCCATGCGGGCAGAGGATTCCGCGATGCGCACTGCGAAAAGTATGGCATAGGACAGAAGGAGCAGGAAGACGCCGTGCGAGCTTATCGCGGCGAAAGAAGTCGCGAGCGCAGCCCCCGCGAACGCCCCCCGGTCCTTCGGCCGCTCAAGGAAGTCGGAGAAGCATTTTATCGCGAGAGGCCAAATCGCATATGAGAGGAGAAGCGACCAGTGGCCCGCGAGGAACCTGGTGTACACGAATGCGTTGAGCATGTAGAAGAGGCCGCCGAAGTACCGCGCGTTCCCGAGGCGGGATGGAAGGGAATGGTGCATGAGCGTGCCGCACAGGAAAAGTATCGCGAAAAGGAGGAGCTTCTCGACCGCTTCCGGCCCGATTGCGTCGGAGAGCGCGGCCATTGCCATCCTGAGCGGGAAGTACGCCCCGTAGGGGCTGGGCGCGACGCCGTAGAAATCCGGGAACTGGTGCGGCTCGAAGGACGCGGGGCCGAACACCATGTCGAGCGCGACGTAGTATCCCGGGCCGAGCAGCGGCGACAGAATCGCGAGCGCGAGGGCGGCATAGGCCGCGAATGGAACCAGGCCCGCTAGGGATTCGGCCCTTGGCTTCGGAATCATCTTGCATTCTCCGTCGGGCGCCTGGCGTAAAGCATGTTCGGGCGCGTTTCCACGACGAATCCGTTTTCCTCAAGATATTCTTTAATATCCGAATGGCTGCGGCGGGCGAGGCGCTCGTGGTATTCGAGGACGATCCTCCCCGCCTTCGCAAGCGTCGCCGGCGGGGAGTTCAGCAGTATGTTGAATTCCGCCCCTTCGCAGTCGAGCTTGAGGAAATCGCACCTCCGGATTCCGCACATCCGGAAGACGTCGTCGAGCGTCACGCAGCGGACGGCCGCGTGCCTGGGGCTCAGGAACGAGTAGAAGCCGTTGAGGGAGCTGTTCCTCTTGAACAGGTAGAGCCTCCTCGTTTCGCGCCTCCCCGAGACGCCGAGCCTGAGAGTCTTCGCCCGCAAAGAGTTGCGCGCGAGGTTCCGCTTCAGGAGGGTATGGCTCTCCCGGAAAGGCTCGATGCCCACCACCGCGCCCTTCCTCGCCTTTGACGCCGCGAAAACCGTGAACGCCCCTATGTGCGAGCCTATGTCCACGACCACGTCGCGCTCCGATATCCCGAAGCCGGGCGGCGTGTACGCCTCCGCGCACCACACTTCGGCGATTCCCCATTTGTGCGAGCGGTCCGTGGGAGAGACCGAGAACGAGATTCCGTTGCGAAGCCGTATCTCGGCCGCGCCGCTGCGCATGCCGAGGAAGTCGAGAAGGTATTCATGCCAGTTCTCCACCCGGAGGACGATGTTCACCGCGCCCCGTAGCCGCCTCGCTAGCATAGCGCCCTCTCCGCGCTCGATACCGCGAAACCTGCGGCTGCGGCCGCGTATTCGGCGGCTTTGATGGAAAGAAGGCCGAGCGCATGCACCGGCTCCTTCGCAAGCGTCCTGAAATGCCTGATGAATACGGGCGCGGGGATTTTCCGGGCATTCCTGCGCGAGAGGTAATCCGGCAGGGATTTCCCGTAGCGGAACGCCTTTGCGATGCTCGATGCGAACGTAAGCGAGCCCGTGTCGTGCATCACGGCCCGCTCCGTCCTGCCGATGCGGGCGATTCCCCCGATGCGCGTGTGCAGCTCCCAGTCTTCGCCGAAATGGAGGCCCTCGTCGTATCCGCCGGCCGCGAGGAAAATCCCGCGCCTGAACGCCCTGCACGCCTCCACTTCGCCGTCCCCGAGGTAGCACCGTTTCTCGAGGCTCTTGCAGCGCGAGAGGAAGCCGCTTCCCCGCCCGGTCTCCGGCAGTATGAGGGCGCCGAGCGATTCGTCGCCATCCATCTTCCGGGATATCTCGTTAAGGAGCCCCCTGGCCAGCACCATGTCCGAGTCCAGCGAGATGAATATGTCGCCGCGCGCGCGGGAGAATCCGATGTTCCTCGCCCGAGGGGGGGTGCCGTCGGCCGTCACCACGAGCGCCCCGTGCCTCCTCGCTATGCTGCGGGTGCCGTCCGAGCTGTGCGCGTCCACCACGATGACCTCCACGTCCCGGCGCCCCTGCGCCCCGATGGAGCGGAGGCACGCCCCTATAGTCCGGCCGGAATTTTTCGTGGGAATGACTATGGACGTCCGCATCATTCCGCCTCCGAAAGG
>JBFLVW010000073.1:0-15849 GCA_040758235.1 Microcaldota archaeon | reverse complement strand
ATGGAATGCGGGAGCGGGCTCAAGTGCGACGCAGGCAGGTGCATCGAAAGCGACTGCACGGAGACCGATGACGGCTTCGACATTTTCAACAAGGGCGTGTCGAGGGAAGTGGAGCAGGACGACGACGAGTTCTCGACCGATGAATGCCAGGACGACTACGAGCTCCGCGAGTACTTCTGCTACGGGGACGACGTCACGAGCGACGACGTCCTCTGCCCGAAAGGCTACATCTGCCGCAACGACAAGTGTGTCGAGGGCAGCATAGAGTGATTTTTTCCACATTTTTTTATTTTTCCGCTGTTTCTTTCCACGTCGGAATGCCGTCCGGCCTGTTCCGGCGCCACTGTTTTTTCACGTCGGACGATACAAAGAATTATAAATAATCCATGCATTGCATAACCCCCATTGCATAAGGGAAAGGTGACCAAAGTGTTCGGGTGGATTCTGAAGACCGACTGGGAAATCGGACGAGTGATACGGCTGTACCGCTCCGGCGGATTCCGGAAATCGTGCAAAAGAACAGAATAGTCATTTTGAGCCGAATTGCCGATATCCCTGTTATTTTTTATTTTTCCGCATTCTTTTCTTCCCATGGAAGCCTATCTTGTCCAGCACGGCGAAGCAGAGCCGGAAGAAAAAGACCCTGAGCGCCCGCTCTCCGCCCGCGGGCGGAAGGAAGTCGCGAAAGTGGCCGCGCTCCTCTCGAAGTCCGGAGTGAGGCCGGCAGAAATCCTCCATTCGCCGAAGCTCCGGGCGAAGCAGACCGCCGAAATCCTCTCATCGGCGCTCGGAGTTCCCGCATCCGAATTCCAGGACATCAGGCCGAACGACGACCCCTCAATCGCGAAGGACCTGATTTCGGCCCGCGGCGCTGATCTCATGCTTGTCGGCCACCTACCGAACCTTTCGCGCCTCGCGTCGCTCCTCATAACCGGAAACCCGGGACCGGAAACCGTCAAATTCCGCATGGGCGGGGCCGTTTGCCTTGTCAGGGAAGAGAAGTGGAAAGTGAAGTGGATGCTCGTCCCGGAGATGGCCGAATGAACAGGGATGTCCTCAGGAGGCTGGAATGGGTTCTTGGGAAGATGGGCGGGGAGGCATCAAGGCGCGGGGCGCCGGTCTTCATGGCCGAAAAAGCTACCGATGGCGACCCGTTCAAAATCCTCGTATTCACAATGCTTTCGGCGCGCACGAAGGATGAAAGCACCATCGCCGCGGTGGGGCGGCTGTTCAAAATCGCGCACACCCCGAAAAAAATCGCGTCGCTCGGCCAAAAACGGCTCGAGCGGCTGCTTTACGGGGTGGGTTTCTTCCGCGTAAAGGCGAAGAACCTCCGTGGTATGTGCCGGATTATTGAGGATGGCGGGGGGCGCGTCCCCGATACGCTCGAGGGCCTGCTCCGGCTTCCCGGAGTGGGGCGAAAAACCGCGAACATCGTCCTTGCGCGGGCGTTCGGAAAAAACGCGCTCGGAGTGGACGTCCACGTCCACAGGATAAGCAACCGGCTCGGAATCGTCAGGACGAAGAAGCCGGAGCAGACCGAAAAGGCGCTGACCGGAATCGTCCCGGAAAAAATGCTCGGCTCGCTGAACCGCAATTTCGTCGCTTTCGGGCAGACCGTCTGCACGCCCAGGAAACCTTCCTGCCCGGAGTGCCCCCTGAAAAAAATATGCCGGCGGGTGGGGGTGCGCGAGCCCTGCGAATCCTGCCGCTACGGAAAAATCACTTTTTGACTATTGTGGTCGGGAAAGATTCGAACCCGCCATGGGTTATCCTCTCGGCGATCTGCTTTGCGGCTTTCCTGTCGTGCGCGAGGGCGATGCAGCACCCCCCGCCGCCTCCGCCCGTGACCTTCGCCCCGAGCGCGCCCGCCTTCAGCGCGACCGAGTTGATTTTGTCATTGTTCTCGTCCGACACCCCAAGTTCGGAAAGGAGGCTCTGGTTCTCGTTCATCAGCTGTCCGACGGTGTCAATCTGGCCTTTCTCTATCGCCTTCCTGCCGTTCATCGCGATTGCCATGTATTCGTCCATGAGCTGGCGGAACTCCTCCTCGTCCTCCTCCCTGAATTTCCGCACCCGCTCGACCATCTTGGCGGTCGGGCTGTATTTGCCGGCGAAGGCGACCACAAGCTCGAGGGGCTTCTTCATGTCGATGAACTCGAACCTGCTCTCGGCCATCGTCTTGCCCCTCCTGAACTCCACGACGCCGCCGTGCGTCGCCATCGTGTTGTCTATCCCGCTCGGGTTCCCGTGGAAGGCCATCTCCCCGGCATAGGCATGCCTGTTCACCTCGTCATTAGTGATGTGGATGCCCTTCTCGTCGCAGAGCGCCCGCACGAGGCCGACGCAGAATGCCGCGCTGGAGCCAAGGCCGCCGTAGGTGGGAAGGTCTCCCTCGAGGTGCACCTCGTATTTTTCCTCAACCCCCATGCTCCTGAGGACCGCCTCGATTCCGGCGAGGCTCATCTCCTCGACTACGGTCTGCTTCGTGACTATCCTGTTTTTGGCCGCTTCCTTCACACGCACCAGCGCCCCGTTCGCTATCCCGCCAGCAATCGCCGGCGCCCCGTGCACGACAAAATGCTCCCCGAAGATGATTATCTTCCCCTGCCCCCTCCCTTCACCCATGAAATTCACCCCTTGGGCTTCCTGCCCCTCACTTTCGGCGGCTTGATGTCCGGATACGCTTCCGTCAGCATCTCCGGGCTCGCATACGGCTTGTAGCCGACGGCCTCGAGCGCCTTACAGACGGCGCATGCGTCCTCCGGCCCGCCGGACAGCTTCCCTTCGAGTTCGCGGAGCGCCTGCGCGAGGTTCCCGAATGTTTTCCGCTTCGTGCTCTCGCCTGTTTGCGATTCCATCCCTGCGAATTCGAACGCCTTGTTCACGATGGTATTGTTTATCCCGGCGAGAATGCCGGACACTTCGTAATCCTGCACTTTCTCAAGGCCGAGCTTCTTTATCGCGACCCACTGCCCGTACTTCCCTATGAACCCGATTACGTCCTCGACCTTCTCCTCCTCCGGCTTGGAAGCGGAAGGGGCGACCTTGAACGGGACGCCGGCTTTGGAGAGCAGCCGGTTCAGGAAATACGATTCCGCGGCCGGATAGAGCTCGGGTTTCGGCGCGAGCTGCATGATCCTGGCCCGCAGCTCGTTCGGCGGGATGCTCTCGAGGAACGCAGCCGCCCCCGCGATTCCCCTGCCGCCGGGCGCGGCGAGCTTTTCGATTCCGGCCGTGTCGATTCCTGAGAACCTGAACGCGTATGGCTCGATGCTTTCGCTGATGAATGCCAGGATGGCCGCGACCTCCCCCGGTTTCTTCCCTGACACCGGAAAACGCACGCCAAGCCTGAAATCCTTGTATCCGCCAGTGAATATTATTTCATCCTCTTCCATGCACTCACCGTCGCTTTATCGTGCGTCAGGCTTAATAATGCTTCAACACCGATTCTTCCCATGGGAAAGCGCCATCATATCAGGCTCCTGGAAAGCAAGAAGGCCACCCAGCTTGCCGGAGGCACTTACACCGCCGAGCAGCTCCAGGAGCTGATTTCGGGCCTGAGGGACCGCGACGAGCGCGTCTCTTGCGAAGCGATAATCGAGTTCGTGGAGCACCACGAGGAAATTGAAGAGGCAGCTCTCACCGAGCCGGACATCACCGCCCCTGACATTACGGCGGCATTTACGGAGGCGCTGACGAGCAACCGCGATGAGATACTCTCCTCTCTGGAATCCGAGGGGAAGAGGGAATCGCTCGCCTTCATCGCCGGCGCGGAATACCTGCCTGTTGAAATCAGGGAGGCGGCGGATTCGGCGCTGGAGCGGGTTTCGGCGAACAGCACCGAGGCGAGCTTTTTCGTGAGGGCGCGGGACATAGAGGACTCGAAGATAAGCCACGAGCCGTATTCGTCGGAGGAGCTGAAGGACTTCATCGCGAAGACGGAAACCGAAGGGGAAAAAGTCCCGGCGGCGGTCGAATTCCTCCAGCACTACTCGGAAATACTGGAGGCCGTGTCGAGCGAACCGATGCTCACCGTGACCGAGGTCAAGGAAACGATATCGGAAATACTCGCGGAGAATTCCGGGGAGGTCGTATCTTTCCTTGCCGACAACGGCATGGCAGAAGAACTCCAGCTTCTCTCCTCGCTTCCCCTCGCCACGCCGGAGATAAGGCATGCCGCGGCCGAGGCTCTTTCGGAAATGGCGCAGGGCGGTTCTTCGACGGAGGAATCCGTACCCGAACAAAAGGACGGGCCTGCGCCGGCTGAAGAGGCCAAGCAAGCCACCGGCGGAGAACTCAAAGCCACTAAGGCAAAAACCGCAGTCCCGATGGGCGCCAAGGCGAAACCGGCCCCAAAATCTAATGAGGGGCAATATGACCTCCAGAAGATGGAGGCCCTGCTCGAAGGGCTGGACAGCGGCGACCCTGAGGAGGCTTCGGAAGCCGTGATAGAATCGATGAAGAACTACGGGGCGATAGTGGAGTTTTTGTCCGGAAGCCCCATCGCGACCGTGACGAAGTTTTCCCAGAAGGTGTTCTCGGCCTTCGCCGAAAACCTCGAGCTGGTCTTCAAAATGCTGAAGGAAAGGCGGGAGGCGGAGATACTGGATTTCCTGATGCTTTCTTCCAAGACTCCGGAGCCGATACGGAGGCGCGCCGCCTCGCTGAGGCGTTCGATGAACGTTCCCGAGGACGAGAGGCATTAATAAAAACCCAATCAGTCTAATCAGTTTGTTTTCTGCCGCCAGGTTTATCGTCAGAAAACATGCCCCTGTAGCGCAGTCGCGCTTTTTGGGAAAAAGCGCCCAAAAACCGGTGATGAAAACGCCTTCGGCGTTTTGGGCGCCTCCAAGAGAATGCGCGGCGCATCGGTAGCGCGCGTCCTTGGTAACTTTCGGGAATTGGAGTGCCCGTTTTGGCTCCACCTTTTCCCAAAAGGTGGAAAGGACGAGGTCCCGAGTTCAAATCTCGGCGGGGGCTATCTTCTAATCTGCACTGCGATTGACCTCCCGCTCGCATGCGCTCTTTGACCAGGCATCCGATATCAATTCGCAAATAGCCGCATCGTCGGAGTATTTTGCTACGCACGTTATCGGCATCCGAGCCGAACCCCTGTCGGTGCATGAACCGTTCATAATCGCTTCGCGGGTCTGGTTGCAGAATCTCAGCAACGACCCGACTGATTTGCTGCAAACAGATTCGTCCTGAGATGTCCTTAACACCCAATAGATACATGTTGCGGTTTTTGTCGACCCCAGCGTATCTAGGTCCTGGCACTTGTTAGCATCGGAACTCCGGACGGCACCGGCTTCCGCGATGCATTGGCGCTGCGGCACATCCCTTCCTTCATACACGTCGCAAACAGACTCTCCTCCATAAATCGCGGTGCAGTGGGGGGCGAGTTCAAAATCAAGGCACACCCCGTCCTTGATGCCCTCCTTTTGGGCGAGGCAATACTCCCGAAGGGTGCGGTTAGCGATATTATCGCATGCCGCATCCGTGCGCTCAAGCACATTATAGACGCACTCGTCCTTATACCTGGGCCCATCTCCACAGGCTGCCGCATCCTGGATACTCACCCCGACTTCCACATAACAATCATGCTCTCCCGTGAAATCGCACAATGAATGGTTGCCCGATTCGACGGCCAAAGTCCTAATGCAGTAGCCGTAGCCGTCTTTGTTTCTGGCCCGCTTGCAATCCCGCGCCCCGGCATCAACTGCTGCATGCACGCATTGGTACTGGTGGTCGGGGCATGCGCCCGCGCTTTTCTGGAAAACGGCGGCCCCGATGTAGCAGCTCTGGATTGATTTGAATTCAGACCCAATAAAATGGGCCGGGAACAACCAATGGAGCTCACACATCTGCGGGAATAGCAATGCAGGTCCATCTATGGCTGCCGGGGCGAATTCTCCTATCGCAAGGAAAAGGATTACCGCCAACGCAGCAAAGAGGGCCAGTTTCCCGTATCTATTCTCCACCTCTTTTTTTCTGACATACAATACGGCTGCGGCGGCTGCTAAGGCAAGTCCCTTGGCTGAGAGCAGTACGTAAAAGAGAAGATATCCCAGGGCCAGGCCCATCGCCGCTTCAAAAGCCATGAAAAAATCTTCACATTGCGCTTTTTATCGCTTTCCCCGGTCAAATCGCCCAGCTTTCGCCCAGCGGCGGTTTCTTCACGGCCGTCATCATTATTAATTTTCCATTCCTCTCCAATTCATGAGAGCCATCGCCGCAATCGCGCTGTTCGTCCTTCTTTCAGGGTGCTTCCTCTTCCCTTCAGAAGAGCCGGCCCAGAACGAGACGGGAAACGGGGAACCGGAAACCCCGCCCGCCCCGCCCCAGGAAGAGGCGCCTCCGCCTGCGAACGATTCGCAGGGTGAAAATGCCACGACCGGACCAGCGCCCCCGGAACCGCCGAAAAAGGACGTTTTCCTCTTCAATGTGACCGTCGAGAACATCCATGACTCCTACTCGCTCTCCTCCGGAATCTTCATCGTGCACAAGCAGCTGACTTCCTTCAACTATGTCGCGGGCCGCATACCGGATTCGCTGGAGCCGCTCGTAGAATACGGAGATGTCAGGGAGTTCGCGTCATTTGCCGGAGGCGAGCCGGGGGTCGTCGGACTATACCCAGTCCCTGCTCTCCATCCCGGGGAAAAAGCATCCTTCATCATCGAGGTCCCCAAGGACCGCCCGCGGGAAACCCAGCTCTCCGGCATAATGATGGTTTTGGAATCGAACGACGGAATCAGTCTCGCGGACGCGATAACCCTCTTCACCACGAACGACGTTCCGCTCAGCTCGAAGACATACGCAAGGAACTATGATGCGGGGACCGAGGAGAATTCCCCGCTCGGAAGCGGTTTCGAGGGGGGCCAGCCCGACCCTTCGAAAGGTGACGAAAACATCGGCAACGGGGTTCCCTCAGACCCCTTCAGGCCGGTCATCCCGCACCCGGAGCTCCAGCAGCCGCTGATGCGGGTCACGGTTTCTCCGTCGTAAGGGCTCCGAGCCCGAACATCCGGAGGACGCCCTGTACCTCGGCAATCGGGTCCGCTGCCTCAAGGATGGTATCACCGAGCGCAATCGTCCTCTCGCGTCCGTCTATCACGATTGTGAAATTAGTGACCAGCTTCTTTTCCTCCTCGCTGGTTATCTCGGCCTCAATGCCCATTCCCTTCAGGGCCTGGGAAAGCGCATACCTCTTCGTCCTGGGCCGGAAACCTGATTCAAGCCTTCCTGAAGCAAGAAGCTCCCTGCCGACGAAGCCCCTTCCCGAATCAGGCTCGTCTTTTTTTGAGGCCCTCAGTTTCATTCAGCCACCGACAGCGCCTTCTGGAAAGCGGACGCCGCCTTCCGCACAGTGAGAATCATCCTGAGATGGTTCAGCCTGAGCGTCTCTTCGTCCCATGATTCGGCGTCCTCCCTGACGACCATGGAATACGCCTGCGCAAGGGCGCTGAGGGCGTGGGCGCTCATGCCGGGGACGATGCTGGAATGGAATCCTATCGTCGCGTCCATAATGGTCCCGATGTCGCCGGCCTCCACTCCCGCGCCGTTGCCGGAAGCGCAGTGCTCCTCGACCGCCGTCACGATTCCGAGCGCAGGGTGGCTCATTATGGACAGGGCCTTTGCGAGCATTTCCGTTTCGTCCTGCTCGAGCGCTCCCTCTGCCCTTATCGCCTTCCATCTCGAATACGCCTCGGACTTCGAAATCGCATCGAGCGCTTCAGCGTATTCGGGAGGGACGATGCGTGAAATCCCGGGCCGCTTGTCCATCGCGAGCAGGTCGAGGGATTTGGCTATGGCCTTTATCCCGCCCTGCCCGATTGCTTCGAAGGCGGGCAGGCTGGCGTAGGTCGAGCTGCACTCCTCGAGGACGGACGGGTCCATCCTTCCAGGGACGTGCCTCTCCGCATGGAACGCGATGATGCGGCCGTCTATTTTTCCGAGAAGCGGTTTTCCCTTGTGCGCGGAATCCACGCAGAAACTGCCGCCGCATTCGTCGAGGTAGCTGAAGTGGTTTTTCCCCAGGGCGTCCGTCCCGTCGAAGGTGATTTTCCTCTTCGCGAGCATGCTGGCGTCGAGCCCCAGCTCTTCGAGAGGGACTGGCGCGGGCCTGCTCTCCCTCCTCCGCTCGAGCATGACGGCCTTCTCGGCCTCCCGCTTGGCATCGGCGACCATTTTTCCTTCTTCCCTGGTCATGATGCCGAACTTCCTCGCGATTTCCTTCGCGGCCGAGACCGGGTCCTCGCCTTCCATGATGTTGGCGGGCAGCATCAGCCTGCACGCCTCGCCGTCCACTTCGACCGTAAAAGCGAAATACATCCCGCTCGGCGTCGGCTTCCTCTCCTTGACTTCCGTCCTGAGGCCCATTCCCTCGAGCGCCAGCCTGAGGGCGTGGGCGTCGTCAGCGGGCTTCTCGGATGCTTTTCTCGGCCCGGGCCTGATGAGCACTGTTTCGGACTCCCGCCTTTTCCGGGAAGCCCTTGCCAGCATTATCTCCGATGCCTTCCTGAGAACCAGCTCCTCGTATGCGTTTTTCGCCTTGAGGGCTGAAACGAGGCTCATCACCGCCTCCTTGATGACGGCGCCTGCGAGGTTCTGCTCGTGCAACGCATTGTCAGAAAGCTCGCTGATGAGCACGCCCCTGGACACGAACCCCCTTTTTGCGGGCTGCTGTTCCCGCAGGTTCATGACCGTTTGCGCTTTTTCGGACATCTTATTCACTTGGAAGGATTTTCCTGGCCAAGTTTTGTGTGCTTTGTTATATTTAAATGTTGTGTTACAATATTTTTTGTAATGGTTCAACTTCCTGACAAAGAGTGGAAATTCCCGTCCCTGTCCCTCGTGAACCTGTGGGACACGTTAACCTTGCACACATACTGTCCATTCTCTTCCTGGGTCATGGGAGACCAAAGCCCCTTGTATATATGGCAGCTCGGACACGCCGGCATGGGTCGCACCTCTTCAAACTGGTCAAGCTTACCGCATTCGGCATCTACATTTTAAATACTTGTTCTGCTTTCATTGGCTGATAACATGGAAAAGGGCCACATCGAACCCAGGGAGCTGATTGTTTTTGGCGTCCTACTTATAGGAGTTGTAGCTGCTGCCATTCTTCTCACGGGCGGGCCGGCCGAATCAGGGGCGCAGAAGTCGTCCCCGGGGACTGTCGGCGCGCTTTTCGACGAGGGCCTCGCCCGCGCCGATTCCCGGTTCGATGCTGTTGCGGAGGATGCGAAATGGAACATCAGGACCTACAGCTGGTCCATCCCGGAACTGGACGAAACGCCTGAGAGCGTCCCGCTCAAGGCGGACGACCTGCGCGCCTCGGTGATTCGCTTCCCGGAGCGCTATGAGGACGGCCTGAGGGCGTTCGCCTTCAGGGAATACATCGCGGAAGGCAGTTCCGCCCCGCCGAAGATTTTCGGAGTGGCCATCTTCCTCGGCGAGTCGGCTTACCTGGGGGAGGCGCTGGATGGCGGCAACCTGACGATACGCTACGACCCGCACCCCGAACTCTCCCAGCTGATGGAGGGGTGCTCCGTCCTTGATTCCCGGACCGTAACCGGGGCCGGGGGCGAGGACATAGTTATTTATGACTTCAGCTGCAAACTGAGGTACGGTGCAAGGCCATGAGGATTATTGCCGCGTTCATTCTGGGATTGATGGTTTTTCTCGCCGGATGCTCTTCGGCCCCGCCGGTAAACAACACTCCGGCTCCGCCCGCAAACAACACCGTCCCGCAGCAGCCGATGACCTGCGAGGAATACTGCGTCACCCAGCCGCACGTCCAGTGCGTGGGAACGTGGAAGATATCCGGCACCTACCCGAACTGCGTGTGCACTTTTGAGTGTGCGGCTGAGAACACGACCGGAAACGGGGAACAGGAACCGCCCGCTGCGAACACGACGCCGCCCGAACCGGAGGAGCCGCTCGCGTCGCCGACGGACAAGACCGTCAAGGAGCTCCTCGACGACGGCCTCGACAAGGTTACGGACGCCTTCTACAGGGAGAACTCGGGGCAGTTCGACGAGCGCAAATACACGTGGCTGCGCAGGCCGCTCATGCCGGACGGCTCAATCAGCAACGACATGGCCCCGATACAGGACGTTGAGTTCGACGACGAGCCGATAAGCACAATCCAGGCGTTCGGCTACATGGTGTTCGAGTACGCCCCTGATGAGACCAAGGACGCATACGCAGTCGCCATATTCAAGGCAAAAAGCACGCCGCTCGATTCCTACACCGGCGGAGACACCTTCGAAATAGACTATTTCCCCTCGCAGACCGACAGCCGGCTCAGGGGCTGCTGGTCCTACTCCCGCGACTACCACCTGGATAAAAACAGCGAGTGGCTTGCGACCTACTACATCAGGTGCACCGGCGTGCACGACAAATAAATAGCAACATAAAAAAAAACAATTATTTTTCGCTTTTCTTCCAATTAATCAGAGCGATTTGAGGAATCCGTCGTTGCCGAGGGTGAACCTGTGCGCCGGGTTCGCCGAGCACCTGAATCCGCCCTCAGCCTTCATAACGGGCGCGCTGTACCCGGAACTCATGCTGCACTCCGGGCAACCCATCATACATTCGTTTGCCATGGGAATCTACTCCGCCGGTATATCCGGCACTCTGGTCGTGCGAATCCTACTGCTGTCAGATATTTAAATGTATGCAACGGCGGAAGCTACGAACTTTCAGTAAAGCACGTTTTTAAATGGTGAAGGATATTTCATGCTATGCGGCCATTTTTAGTAATCGCGCTTCTGCTTGGCATTGCCGGATTGTCTTTTTCGGTGGATATCAGCAACTGCACGCAAATAACCTCTCCGGGAACCTACAACCTCACGACAGACATCAGCGGAGCCCCTTTCTCATACTACTTCGGCTCCTACACAACGTGCATACAGATTAACGCATCCAGCGTCACCCTCGACTGCGGGATGAATACAATAACAACGACGGGCAACAGCGCAATTGAAGTGGAGGCTCCGGGCAACAATGTCATCATCCAGAACTGCGACCTCAACGGCGGCATAGCCGTCCTCGGAATGTCTGGAGGCCGTATCATCAACAACTCGATAAGTCCCTCAGGCCTTGCGGGCATAGACGGCGTGCTCGCATTCGCGGGCTGGACGGGCAGCGACATCCTCTACAATAATATCACTGGCGGCTCTTACGGCATCTGGGAGCCCGGCGACAGCAATCTCATAGGCAACAACCGCCTCATCAACCAGTCCTCCATCGGCATAGTCGATGGCGGGACCGGCAACTGGATCACAAACAACTACGTCGACGGAAGCGGCGGCTACGGAATGGAAATAGACGGCTCCGGCCAGTACGTCAACGGCAACACGATAACGAACAGCGCCGACGTGGGCATCTCGTACCACGCTTACAACGCCACAATAACTTCTAACACCATTTCAAACAGCGGAATCTACGGCATCCAGGCGGGCGGTCAGGGTTCGGGCGATTACACGCCCAACCTGGGTCTTGTCAGCAACAACGACATATTTAACAGCGGGAGCAGCGGGCTCGAAGGCCGCGGCGCGAGATTCCTGACGATTTCCAACAACGACATCTACGACAACGCGATCGGAATCCGCATGCGGGACAGCCAGGGCGAAGGCTACCACCCGACCAACAACAACGTGCTTTCGAACAACCGCGTTTTCGACAACACCGGGGACGGGATCAACATCTCGAGCGCCTCGCTTTTCAACCTCACTGAAAACAACGTCTCTTCCAACGGCGGGACCAACCTCGTGATTTCAAATTCGGATTCGATGCTGGTGGACCCCTCATACTTCTGCAACGGCTTTATCGGTGTCACCGTCCTCAACTCCAACAACGTGACAATAACCGACTCAGTCGCATGCAACAACACCCTTACGGGCATCAATGTCACGAGCTCCACCTTCACGAACGTCACGAACAACACCGCTTCCAACAACGGCTTCTATGGAATATACTCGATATACTCCAACGACTCTACGGTCCATCGGAACATCGTGACCGGCGGGCAGGACGGCATAGTCTCGGTGCAGGAAGTGAACGCCCTCTATTCCAACAACACCGTCTCCGGCTACAGCAGCTACGGCTTCTACACTCCGGACACAATGAACAGCCTGTTCGTGAACAACACAATGACCACAGGCGCGGGAAGCACGGGCTTCTACATGTCCCAGAGCGCCTCCAACAACGTCGTCAGGAACAACACAGCTTCCGGCAACTTTAACTACGGCTTCAGGCTCGAATCCACCTTCGGTGCTGTCATAAACAACACCTTCGACAACAACACCGCCTTCAACAACGCGTTCGCCGGCTTCGCCCTGCTGTGCAGCGTGCAGAACGCGACGCTGAACAACATAACCCACAACCTCGCGAACAACAACGGAGAGGGCTTCAACATCCAGTGCAACAACAACTCCTTCACGCACAACCGCGCCCTCGCCAACACGGGCAACGGGTTCTCGGTAGCCCGGTCGGGCCAGTACCTCTATAATAACACGGCCGCAGGCAACAACTACGGTTTCTTCCTGTCAAGCTCGAACAACACATACATCTCCAACACGGCCGCGAACAGCACTCTCGACGGCTTCTTCGGCCAGGGCGTCTCCAACAACCTCTTCCAGTCGAACATCGTGACGGGCAACCTGCAGGACGGCATGACGCTCCAGATAAACTCGAACAACAACAACCTGACCTCGAACAACTTCTCGTCGAACTCGTTCAACGGCGTCCGCATAGTCGCTTCCTCCGGGAACGCCCTGCTGAACAACTACGGCCAGTCGAACGGCCAGCCCGCCTTCGTCGTCCAGACCGGCTCGACGAACAACAGCATGGTGAACAACACCGCTGTGTCGAACGGGGCGAGCGGATTCATCGTCGCGGACAGCAACTCCACAATCGTCGCCAACAACACGGCGCGCGGCGGGACGGCGGCCGGTTTCGCCTACACGAACGTTTCCGGCAGCACCGTGACGTCCAACCTGGCCCACAGCAATGCAGGCCCCGGTGTCACCATAACAGGCCCCGGCGACCTTCTCATAACCGGAGACCGGTACTACTCGAACACCCCGGACCTCTCCGTCGGCTCCACCTCAATAAACCTGCGCCTCTCCGGCGTCGTGTTCGATAGCCCGGCCGGCACCTTCACGGATTACAGCAACGTTTCGCTGAACGACAGCGTGGCGGCATCCTACAGCATGGATCACTCAGCCCTGCCGGCGACTCTGCCGACATCCCTGACGTCCTTCGAGAACAAGCACCTCAACATAACAAACACCTCCGCGGGCGTCTCCATAGACAGCATCGCATGGCACTGGTTCGACAACGAGTCGGCCGGTTACCTCGAGAACCGCCTCCGCGTCTGGAAATACAACGCATCGGGCTGGTCGCTAATTCCCGCGACTCTCAACACCGCCGCGAACACTCTCACCGTCTCGAACCTCAACCCGTTCAGCGTGTTCTCTCTGGTGCAGGACGACGGCTGCCCCGACCCGCTGTCAGCCCCGGGCACATACGTCCTTGATGGGGACCTCATAGGCGCCGACAACGCGGTGTCCGGCACCCTTACAGGCATAGCCTGCATAAAGATAACCTCGCCAAACGTCCTCTTCGACTGCAACGGCTACAGCATCACCAACAACGGGACCAGCGGGCCGGGCATAGTCTTCGGCGTGATATCGCAATCCACGAACGCTACGCCCCTGACGAACGTGACAATCCAGAACTGTCCGGGCGTCGACGGGTATGACGAAGGAATCAGCATAATCGGCACGCCGGGCGCGCTCGTCCGGAACAACTCCGTCACGAATGCGTTCGCCGCCTTCATAGCAAGGACCGGAACGAACGGTTCGCTCTTCGCCAACAACACGGCCTCGGCTTACACGACCGGTTTCACCGTCGCAAGCCCGCTCCTGACGCTGACGAACAACACGGCGTCCGGAGGGACCTACGGGTTCGCAGTCGTCGATGCCAGTGGCGCGCTTTCCGACAACACGGCGTCCGCCAATACCTACGGCTTCTACCTGAGCGCGGCAAGCAGCAACAACCTGTCGTCCAACGATGCGTTCAACAATACGTACGGGTTCTACCTCACATCTTCTGACGGCAACGACTTCACGTCCAACGAGGCCTACAACAACACCGAAGGCTTTTACGTGTCCGGGAACAGCAATTCTTTCGTGACGAACCAGGCGCACGACAACGCTGACAGCGGCTTCGAGCTCGACGGCTCCACAGGGGGTGTTTTCAGCGGGGACATGGCCTTCGACAATTCGGGAGACGGCTTCTACATAAGCGGCTCCGATGGAAACTCGTTCACGGATGTCAACGGCTCCTCAAACACAGGGGAAGGCATGGAACTCGTCGCGTCCGATGACAACCTGGTCGACCCGTCGTTCTTCTGCGGCAACGGCGGCGACGGCTTCCTTGCGACAAGCTCGGATAATCTGACGATACTCGATTCGGTCGCATGCAACAACACGCTCAACGGTTTCGAGTTCTCAGGCGTAACAAACAGCCTTGTCATGTCCACGGTTTCGGAGAACAATTCAGCCCGCGGCTACATGCTCTCCTCCGGCTCGACCGGCAACACTTTCGACAGCAACCGCGCCCAGGGCAACGCAGACGTCGGCTACCACGTCACGGGCAGCGGCGGCAATGCGTTCACGATGAACAACGCTACCGATAACGGCCTCTCGGGTTTCGCGGTAGCGGCCGATTCTGACTCCAACGCTTTCGATGGAGATGTCGCGACACTAAACGTGTTCGACGGCTTCATCATAGGGGTATCGTCGGACAACAACACATTCACTGATGTCACAGGCTCGTCAAACGGCCTCAACGGCTTCGAGATATTCGGCGGCTCGACTGGCAACGTGATAGACCCCTCTACGTTCTGCAACAACAGCGGGAACGGTGTGCTGATAAACTCATCCGACGGCAACACCGTAGCAGATTCGACCGCCTGCGACAATGGTGTGCACGGCGTTTCGCTTTCGTCTGCTGACAACAACACGATTTCAAACGTCACGGCCTATGGCAACGGGCAGGGCGGGACCGGAAGCGGATTCGGGCTCTCAAGCTCCCACAATAACTCGCTTTCAGGCAGCACGGCCTACTCGAACAATGACGACGGCTTCGTGGCATCCTCTTCCTCGGACAACGGCTTTGCCGGCAATCTCGCTTATGGAAACAACGGAAGCGGATTCGTGGTATTCTCAGGTTCCGGCAATGCATTTACAGCGAACAGGGCCGAAAACCACACGAGCTTCGACGGCTTCTCCCTTGCTTCGAGTTCAGGGAACACGCTGAGCGGGAATAATGCGACCGGCAACTTCGAGGGCATCAGGATCTCATCCTCAAGCAACGGCACGACCCTTGTCGGCAACATAGTAAGCAACAGCGGCGGGTCCGGGGTGCTGGTCCTCAACTCCAGCCTCACGAGCCTCTCTGGCGATCATTTGTTCGCCAACTCCCCGGACTTTTCCGTGGGCGGCACCGGCATCATGGTCAACCTGTCCGGAGTAATCTTCGACAACCCGGCAGGCAACTTCACCAACTTCACCAACCTTTCGGTGAACGACGTTGTCGAGTCCGCATACGCGATAGACCACGCGGACCAGCCGGCCCCGCTACCAGCGGCGACGACAAGCTTCAGGGGAAGGTTCGTGAACATAACGAACAGCACGCCCACAACAATCGACCAGCTCGTCTGGCACTGGACGGTCGCAGAGGAATCCGGATACGTGGAGACGCTCTTCCGCCTCTATGAATACGACGGCTCCTGGAGCAACCTGGGCCTGTTCCCGGACACCGGGGACAACG
>JBFLVW010000072.1:0-14505 GCA_040758235.1 Microcaldota archaeon | reverse complement strand
GTCCTTCCGCGGAGGGGCGGTCACCGGCATGGCGCTTGCGGGCCTGGGCCTGATAGGCGTCGCCGGCCTTTACAGCGCATTCGGGAGCCTCGCCCCGCTCATAGGATACGGATTCGGCGCCTCTCTCATATCCCTCTTCGCGCGTGTCGGCGGAGGCATCTACACGAAAGCCGCCGACGTCGGTGCAGACCTCGTCGGGAAAATTGAGAAGGGCATCCCTGAGGACGACCCCCGCAACCCTGCTGTCATCGCCGACAACGTGGGCGACAACGTCGGGGACTGCGCAGGAATGGCGGCTGACGTCTTCGAGTCTTTCGTCGTTACCGTTATTGCAGGCATGCTGATAGGCATCGGACTCGCCGACATCGCATCGGTCCAGCTCCCCCTCGCGATAGCGGCAATAGGCGTCCTTGCGAGCATCGTCGGCTCGTTCTTCGTGCGCGTTTCGGGCGACGGCAAGATAATGCCGGCCTTCTACAAAGGCGTCATCGCGAGCGCAATACTGCTCCTTGCAGGCTCCTATCTTTACATCACCGCCAGCCCCAGCGCGATTTTCCCGGCATCATCCCTTTTCCTGTCCGTTCTCATGGGCGTGATAGCGACTGTCGCGCTGTTTTCGATAAGCGAATACTACACCTCGACAGAGTTCAAGCCCGTCAAGGACGTCGCGAAGGCGGCGAGCACGGGAGCCGGGACGAACATCATCTCCGGCCTCGCCGTCGGTATGGAGTCCACGGTCGCACCGACGATAGTGATACTCCTTGCGATAATCATCGCCTTCAAGGTCGCGGGCCTCTACGGGGTCGGAGTCGCCGCGGTCGCGATGCTCTCGATGAGCGCGATAGTGATAGCGATTGACGCATACGGCCCTATCACGGACAACGCGGGCGGAATCGCCGAAATGTCCGGCCTGCCGGAGAACGTCCGGAAGGTCACGGACGCGCTTGACGCCGTCGGCAACACGACAAAGGCCACGACGAAGGGGTACGCGATAGGCGGGGCCGCGCTCGGCGCGCTCGCGCTTTTCGTGGCGTATGCGGAGGAGACGCACCTCACGGAAATCAACCTGCTCTCGACGCCCGTCGTGATAGGGCTTTTCGTCGGCGCGCTTCTCCCATTCGTATTCTCGAGCATGCTGATGCTCGCGGTGGGGCGTGCGGCCTTCCAGATAGTGGAGGAGGTCCGCAGGCAGTTCAGGGAGATAAAGGGCCTGATGAGCGGAAAGGGCAGGGCGGACTACGCGAAATGCGTGGACATATCCACCAAAACCGCCCTGCGCGAACTGGCCGTCCCCGGCTCCATGGCCGTCGTAGTGCCTCTTGCGGTCGGCCTGCTGTTCGGCCCCGCCGCGCTCGGAGGCCTCCTCGCAGGCGTGATTGCGAGCGGCCTGATGCTTGCGCTGACGATGACTACCGCGGGCGCGGCTTGGGACAACGCCAAGAAGTACATCGAGCAGGGCAACCTCGGCGGGAAAGGCTCGGACACCCACAAGGCAGCGGTGGTGGGGGACACGGTCGGCGACCCGCTCAAGGACACGGCAGGCCCGGCCCTGAACGCGCTGATAAAGGTCGTGAACACGGTTTCCCTGGTGTTCGCTGCGATGATTGTCGCGAACAGCCTTAGCTTACTTTGATTTCTTTATCCCTTTTTATCTTTACATCTTCTGCCACATCTAAAGCCAAAAAAGGCTATCCCCCTATTCTTCCATGTGACAGAATCCCCCGACACGCCGTGGGCGAAGAACCACGACACAAGGATAAAGAAAAAATTCGACGAGCCGCCCAGCGAAGCCGCCCTCTTCTTCCACGATTTCCTCAAGGCGGCCGGAGTCGGGGGCGGCAGGTTCATAGACATCGGGTGCGGCAACGGGCGCAACGCAATCTATTTCGCCCACCAGGGGTTCGAGGTGCACGCCGTGGACAAGTCGGACGAGTTCCTGAAGGACATGGACCTGCACGGCGTCATGCCCCACTGCCACAGCGTGACCGACTACTGGTTTTTCGAGGACTCCTTCTTCGACCTCGCGCTGGACATGTTCTGCTACAGCGAGCTGGCCGATGAGGAGAGGAAATCCATCTACCGGAGCGAGCTTTCGCGCGTCCTCAAGCCGGGGGGCTACTATTTCCTGTGCGTTCCGGAGGGCTTTTTGTCTAGGGCCGGCGTCGAAAAGGAGCTGCCGGGATACGCGGTCCTGTTCGAAACCTCCTTCGAGGACAAGATAAACGGAAAAAAGAAGAAGGCCGTGGGGTTCATACTGCGGAAACTCTGATTATCTCCTCTCCCCATACGCCTCGAGGAACCTCCTGTACTCATCCAGAATCTGGTTGGTGACGGAGGGCCGCCTCGTCTTGATTATCGCGGCTATGCTGGCAGTCGTCACCGGCTCCACTTTTCCGGCGAGCTTCGCGCGCAGGGACTGCATCTTCGCCGTCTGGCATATCTCGGCGATGTCCGCGCCGCTGAATCCGGGGGTGAGCGATGCCAGCATGGCAAGATCCACGCCCTCGGCGAACTTGCCGAGATGTATCTTGAACATATCCACCCTCCCCTTCTCGTCCGGCGGGGGGATGTAGAATATCTTGTCGAACCTTCCCGGCCTCATGATTGCCGGGTCCATGAGGGCGGGCTTGTTGGTTGCGGCCATCACGACCACGCCCTGCTTTCCCTTGATGCCGTCCATTTCGGTCAGGAACTGGCCGAGGATCTCCGCGCTTCCGCCCGCCCCGCGCGCAGGGGCGAACGTTTCGATTTCGTCGACGAATATGATCCCAGGGGGGTTCTCGCGCGCCCTGTTGAAGGCCTCCTTGATGACGGTCACGGCCTGGGTGTAGCCCTTCTTCATCACTTCGGCCGCGCTCAAAGCCTGGAAGGAGGCCTTGAGCTCGTTCGCGGCGGCCTTGACGATAAGCGTCTTTCCGGTCCCGGGCGGGCCGAAAAGCAGGATGCCCTTGCTGGGCTTGACCTTGAACTCCTTCATCTCCGCTTCATGCAGAAGCGGCAGCTCGATGGCTTCGAGCAGGGCCTGCTTCACCTGGTCGAGGCCGGCGACGTCGGTCCAGTGGACGGCGGTCTCCTTCTCGGCCTCCTCGGCCTTGGGCTTTTCCGCGCCCACGCGCCGCTCGAAATCGAGCTTGAACTGCTCGTACATGTCGAGCATGGCGAGCGATGTGCTCGGCTTCACGTAGCCGATGACCTGGAGGAAGTGCTCCATCGAAAGGGGCACTACCCTCCCGCTCACCGTGGCGGCTTTGGCCGCGAGACGCTTGACTTCCTGCACTATGTTCTTGACGTCCGCGCCGGAAAACCGCTCGGTCTTCCGGGCCAGCTCGTCATAGTTGATGTCCGGCGAGACCGCTCCCTTCGAAGCAAGCTCCCTGAGGCTCACCCTGAATATGGCCTTTCGCGCCTCGGGGTCGGGGAGATGCATGTATATTATCTTGTCGAGGCGGCCGGGCCTGAGCATGGCGGTATCGATGGAATCCGGCCTGTTCGTCGCACCTACTATCATGACCGTGGCCTTTGACTTGCTCGCCCCGTCTATCTGCTGGAGCAGTTCGGAGAGCACGCGCTGTCCCACTTCGTCAAGGCTTTCGGCGCTCCTTCTTTTCGCGACCGCGTCGATTTCGTCGAAAAAGAGCACCGTCGGAGCCTGCTTCCGGGCGTTGTCGAAGACCTCGGCGACGTTCTTTTCCGATTCGCCGTACCACTGCGACAGTATCTGCGAGCATTTGACCTCTATGAAGTTGTATTTGAGCTCCTTGGCAAGGGCCCTCATCAGCATGGTTTTTCCCGTACCGGGCGGGCCGAACAGGAGGATTCCGGTCGGGGGCTTGATTCCGTATGTGAACGCTATCTCCTTCTTCTCAAGCGGCATGATGATTGCGTCCCGCAGCTCCTGCTTGACGTCCTCATAGCCGCCAACGTCGGCCATGGACCTCTCCTCGCCCCCGAGCGACATGTCGGCCATCCCGAACTTGCCGTAGGCCTTCATCTTCTCCGAGCGCTGGATTTCGGATTCGCGGCTGACATTCACGCCATACTGCTCGAGACCGCCGAGCAGGGCGATGCTCAGCACGATTCCGGCGGCGAATTCCAGCCTGAATGCGGTCCCGTAGAACATGGACACAAGGAAATACACCGGCAGAAGGATGAGCAGGGCCAGCGCGCCCATGAGCTGGGGGCGCGGTTTCAGTACGGAGGGGAGATATCCGACGAGATATAGCGAAACTCCCCACCCCAGTAGCTGGAGAATCAGCGAATCCCCCAGAAGCAGCCTGAAAAAATTGTCCGCTATCAGCGCCATCGAATCGAATGTGGGGCCGAAGTCGAAAGTCGAAATCGCGCCCATGAGCGCCCCGGCGAGCTGGCCCGGCCCGACGTCTTTCTTGAGGAACTGCAGTTCGGGCTTCCCGGGCTGGTATAAGTCCATCTTTATCGGCATGTAGGCAGTGTTCTGGACGAGCAGTGTGCTTGACAGCAGCAGTATCAGGCAGACCGAGAAGACTGAAATGATGGCGCTCTTCTTCGAGCCGAAATAGAGCGAGCCGAAGGCCATCCCTATTATGGATATCCAGCCCGCGAACGGAAGCCCTCCGAACGCGAATGGCGCCATCACGAGTATTTCCAGCGCCGCGATGATCTTCCACATCTCGAACGCCTGGATGAGTATCGAGACCAGAATGAATATATAGAACAGGGCCATAATGGGCGACTGGTATATGAGCGCGGGAAGGGCCAGTATCGCACCGATGATGAGGCCAATCGGCGGGGCGCGCGTCGCGACCGCGCCGCAGACCGCGGCGAGGGCCAGGGTGAGGTAAATCGGATAAAACGGTATCGAGGAAATCAGCATCAGCGTCCCGAGGAAGACGAGCACGCCGTTCCAGAGGGACTCGCTTTTCTGGGCCATGTTGAGATACGCGGCCACCTTCTGCTGGGCCATGGATTGCTGTGCCGGTGCCTGCATCTGTGCAGCTTGAGCCATGCTACACACTTCCCCGCTTTCTTTTTTAACCTTCTTTCGCCGTTGCGCCCATAGTCGCTACAGCCTTCCGCAGGATGCCCGGCTCCCGGTTCGCGCACACCCGCACGAATTTTTTGTATCCGCCGAATTCCCCACCCGGGGCGACCGCCACCCCGCGATCAAGCAGGCGCATCGCGAACTCTCCGGAATCCCTGATGAAATCGTGCGTAGCGAAAAAATAAATCCCCGCGCCGGGCTCCGCGAACCTGAACCCGTTTTCCCGCAGGGCGCCCGACGCGGCCGCCATCCTGCCCTTCCAGGCCGCAAGGTTGCGCGCGATTATCGCCAACTCATTGTCGAGGCAGGCGATTCCGGCCCTCTGGACCATCGGAGCCACGCATGTGGCGGTTATCTGGTTGAATTCCGAGAGCTTTTTGGCCACATCCTTCGGGACTACAGCATACCCCAGCCTGAACCCTTCCATGTTGAATTCCTTGGAGAACGAGCGCACCCTGATCGCGCCTTCATAGCGGGGAATTGGGGAAAACGCGAGGTCCTTGTACGCCTCATCCAGGACAATGTCCGTCCCGCTGCGGGCCGCATCATCGAGCGCCTCCCTCACCCTCTTTTCCGGATAAACTGTCCCCGTCGGGTTCAGGGGGTTGCAGATGATGGCGAGCCGGGCGCCCCCCATATCCAAGCGGCCGAAATCCCACGAGCTTTCCATTTTCGCAGGGATGAACTCCGCTTTCAGCCCCAGCTGCGCGCACTGGAGGCCGTATGCCGGCCACGCAGGGGACGGAAGGACGACGCGCCCCCTCTTTCCGAGGATGCTCATCAGGGCGAAAATCAGGTGCTTGGAGCCCGGCCCAACGACGACTTCAGCCGGAGAGCAGCCTTCCCGCTCCGCTATCTTTTCCCGGAATTCCATCAGCCCGGAAGAAGAGCAATACCCCTGCCTCTCCCCTGCGAGCGACTTCTGCGCGGCCACGACCGCCTCCGGAGGCGGGGGAAGGTTCGTGTCCCCCACGTTCAGCCTTATTATCTCCTTCCCCATGCGCTCCAGCTCGAGCGCGCGCTCCGCAAGCTCGTAGAATCCGGCCATGCAGTCACCCGATATTCTTCCTCAGCTTCGCCAAAAAGTCCGTCATTTCCTCGGAATCCCTGGCCTTTATTATGTGCTTCAGGAACTCCAGCCTCGATGTTATCTTGTCGAGCTGGGACAGGGAGTGCGGGTTGAAAAGTATCTCCGAGAGCAGGCTGTCATCCTCGGAAAGCAGGCCCTTCGCTATCTTCCTGTGCCTCGCGAATGTGGAGCCCGGGACCGCCGCCCCGTCCATGCACGCCGCGAAGACGAGCGAGGCGACGAACGGTGTGGTGAGCGAGTACGCCATCATCCGGTCGTGCTCCGCGAAGGAATACTCGAAAATCCTCACGCCGAGAGAGCCGAAGAAGGACGTGAAGAACGCCTTGCCTTCCGGGTCTGAGGAGCTTATTATTATGGCGTTCTCCTCGCGGAGGGCGTCCATCTCCGCGAACGTCGGCCCGAACATCGGATGCACGGACGCGAACCTCAGGCCGCACTCCGAATAATACTCTTCGAGGCCCGACTTTATCGAGGCGACGTCGCAGATTATGCAGTCGTCCCCCAGAAACGGCCGCGCTTCCCCGAAGGCGGCAACGGTGTTCTGGATGCTCGCCGCGTTTATGAGCATCTGCGGCCTGAACCCGCTGAGTCCGGAAAGGGCGGGGAGAGCGGTGATTTTCCCCGCGCCGGCGCACACCTGCGCCCTGGCCGCGTCCCTGTCATAAACCGCGACCTCGTTGCCGGATGACAACATCCGGGCCAGCCACGAGCCCATCTTGCCCGCGCCTATTATGGCGATTTTCATTGGGCTGCCTCCTTGTAGCACCCCAGGAACTTGAACACCTGCGCCTCGCTCTTCACCTGCTCCAGCGCCTTCGCTACCTTCGCGTCGCGGTCCGAGCCCTGGAAGTCGAGAAGGAATGCGAACTTGCCCGGGTCCTTCCTTATCGGCCTCGATTCGATTCTCGTCAGGTTTATGCCTGAGTCGCTGAACACCTTCAGCACGGAAAGGAGGGCGCCCGCCCTGTGGGCGGTGCTGAATATTATCGAGCACTTGTTCCCCTCCGCCTGCTCCGGCTCGCGCGCGAGCACGAGGAAGCGCGTCGAGTTGGACTCGTGGTCCTCAATATTCTCCTTCACTACATCAAGGCCGTAAATTTCCGCGCACAGCCTGCCCGCTATGGCCGCCGCCGCCCTCGGCCTTTCGGATGCGAGCATCCTGGCGGCCCCGGCAGTGTCGTAATACGGCCTCGGCTCCAGCTTGTTCCTCGCCAAAAATCCCCTGCACTGCGCGAGCGCCTGCGGGTGCGAATACGCGACCTTGATGTCTCGGTAATCGGTGTCCGGGAGGGCTAGCAGGCAATGGTGCACCGGGACCCTCGCCTCGCCGACGATTTTTAGGTCGGTCTCGACCAGGAGGTCGTTCACCTGGGTGACCGCCCCCTCTATCGAGTTCTCGACCGGGACCACCCCGCAATCGAGCCTGCCCATCCGGACGCCCTCGAACACGTCCACGAACTCCTGGCAGGGTATCGGGACGAGCGAAGGCCGGTACTGCCGGACCGCCATGTCGCTGTAAGCGCCGTGCTCCCCCTGAAAGCCGGCGAGCCTGAGGCCCTTTTCCTGGAGGCCCCTGCTTTCGGCGATTATGTCCCTGAAAACCTTTTCGGAGAACTCCGGCCTGATGAGGCCCGACGCGCCCTTCTTCACGGACTCGAGCACCTCCTTCTCCCGCCCCTCGTCCGCGACTCCTTTCTTCATCTTTTTTGTCTGGAGCGCAAGCTCCATCCTCTTGTTCAGCAGCTTCAGTATCTCCGAATCCACCAGGTCTATCTGTTTCCTAAGCTCCTGCAGTTCCATGGCATCACCTCAAAACCCTCGGAATTTTCTGCTCCGTAATCATCAGGTCGGCCAGCACGGCCGCCGTCACCGCCTCGAGGACGACCGGCACGCGCAAAGCGATGCACGAATCGTGCCTCCCGGAAACCGCAATCGGCACCCGGCTTCCTGTCTCCATGTTTACCGTTCTCCCCTCTTTCGGGATGCTGGAGGTGGGCTTCACCGCAACCCTGAAGACGAGCGGGTTGCCGTTCGTTATGCCCCCGTTTATGCCCCCGGAGTTGTTCGTGGCCGTCCTTCCGCTCTCGTCAAGTATCTCGTCGTTGCACTGGCTCCCCCGCATCCGTGCGGACGCGAACCCCGCCCCGAATTCGATTCCCTTAATCGCAGGTATGGAAAACACTGCGTGGCTGAGCACCGACTCCGCGGAATCGAAAAACGGCTCGCCGAGCCCGGCAGGAAGGCCGCTGACCCTGCATTCCACTACGCCGCCCACCGAATCGCCCGCCGCCATCGCTTCCGCGACCGCCTTCTCCATCCCTCCCGCGCTATCCTGTCCGCTGATTTCCACCACCTTGGCCTCAGCCTTCGCTGGCGCTATGAGTTTTTTCGCTACGACGCCAGCAGCCACGAGCGCAGCGGTCAGCCTTCCGGAGAAGTGCCCTCCCCCGCGATAATCGCTGAACCCGCCGAACTTCATCCTCGCGACGAGGTCGGCATGGCCCGGGCGCGGCGTGTCCTTTATTTTTTCATAGTCGGACGACCGGACGTTGGCGTTCTCGAACAGGATGAGCAGAGGCGCACCGGTGGTTTTCCCGCCGAACACTCCGCTTCTGATGAGCGGCCGGTCCGTTTCCTTCCTGGGCGTCGTTCCCTTCGCCCCGCCTCCCTTCCTTCGTTCCAAATCATGCAGGAAATCCTCCGGGGCGAGCGGAAGGCCCGCAGGCACTCCATCCAGCAGGGTCCCGACGCATTCGCCGTGCGACTCCCCGAGCACGCTCACACGAAACAGCCTTCCGAAAGTGTTCATTTTTCCACCACCTTTTCGAGGTCTTCGAAGAATCGGGGATAGGATTTCGAAACGCAACCCTCGTCCTCGATTTCCACGCCTTTTTCCGAATTCAGGGCGGCGATTGCGGCGGCCATCGCTATCCTGTGGTCGCCGTGGGGGTTCACCCGCCCGCCCGCAAGCTTCCTCCCGGCTATCTCCATCCTGTCGCCGACAACCTTTATATCCGCGCCCAGACGCCCAAGCTCGCGCGCGAGCACCGCCGCCCGGTCGCTTTCCTTGTGCGCGAGACGCCTGGCTCCGCGTATCACGCTTTTGCCTTCGCAATTGCAAGCGAGGACTGCAAGGGGCGGGAAAAGGTCCGGGCAGTCGCTGGCGTCGAACTCGAATGCCTTGAGAGGGCCGCCCTGGACGCGGGCGTTATCGCAGTCCACAGTCTCTGCATCAGCCCCCGCATCGGATAAAGCATCCATTATGGCGCTGTCAGGCTGTCCGAATCCGAGCCGCCTGACCTCCACGCTGCCGGCTATCGCTCCGGCGACGAGCAGGAACGCCGCTCCTGACCAGTCCCCGTCAACACGAAACCTTCCTGGCCGGTAGCTCTGGCCGCCATTCACGAAATACCTGTCAACTCTTTCCCGCGGCCTTGCATGAACGTCCTTGTCTATTCTGACGCCGAAGCGCGCAAGGACCTCCCATGTGATGCCGATATATCCCCCGCTTTTGAGTTTGAGCACGTTCAGCTCAGAATTCTCTTTGCACAGCGGAAGCGCCATGAGCAGGCCGCTCACGAACTGTGAGCTTTCCGAGCCGTCGGCCTCCACCCTTCCGCCGTGGATGGGCCCGCGGACCACTATCGGCGGTTTCCCGTTTTGGGTTCTGCATTCGGCACCCAGCGTCCTGAGTGGATTCTCAATCATCCCGACAGGCCGATTCATCAGGGAGCCACGGCCCGTTATCGTGAACTCCTTACCGAAAAGCGCGGCGACAGCCGAAATCATCCTCATGCACGTTCCCGATTCGCCGCAGTCCAGCACCCGGCCTCCGGCATCCGGCAGACCGCCCCCCGCATCCGGCCCCCCGCTTCCCTTCACCCTCACTAATCTTTCCTCTCGCTCCGCTTTCGCCCCGAGCACTTCCACCACCTTCATCGCCGCGAGGGCGTCGTCGCAGAAAGAGGGGTTGGAAAGGACGGATTCGCCATCAGCAAGAGCCGCAGCTATCACCGCCCTCTGCATCATGCTTTTCGAAGGGGGCGCATCCAGCCTCCCAGAAACTGCCGCCGGCTTAATGAATCTCATAAAGTATCCTCTCCGCTGTTTTTTGGGGCTGGCTTCGGCCGGTATCGACAACGATGTCCGACGCCTCTGCGTATTTGCCGAGGCGGGCCGCCAATACCTCGCCGAGTTTTTTTTCCGCGTCCTCGCCTTTGAGGAGCGGCCTCTTCCCGTCCTGCGGCACGCGCGATGCCAGCGTCTTCGCGTCCGCGAAGAGCCATACCGCGACAGCCCCCTTCCGGATGGCTTCCCGGTTGCGCGCATCCAGGACAGCCCCGCCGCCGCAATTGATTATCCCTCCTTCCGCAAGCGCCCTGTCAAGCTCCGCGCGCTCAAGCTCCCGGAACCCCTCCTCGCCCTTCTCGTCGAATATCCTGCTTATCTCCTTCCCCGCCGACCTCTCGACCATCGAATCGACCGAGCGGACCGGCTTCCCCGTCCTCCCCCCCAGTTCCTTCGCGACCGTGTCCTTTCCGCTCCCCATCATCCCTATTAGCGCGACGCTCCCTTTTTTTTGCGTCTTCCCGCCGGCATCCTGCCCGCCATAAATGGCCTTCCTCATCTCCCCGGCCGGTGCCTCCTTCCCGGTGAAAATTTCGAACGCCCTCGCGCCCTGGTACAGCAGCCACTCCCGCCCGTCAATCACCTTGCAGCACCGCCTCTTTGCATCGAGCGAAAGGGAAGTTTCGGTCGAATAATTCGCGTCGAGGACGGCGAGACCTTCGTGCAGGGCCTCCGGAGGAACGACCCTTTCGCCTGTGCTCAGGGCGGAAACAAGCACGGAAGAATCGCCAAGCGCCTCCCCGACATCCTCCATCCCACAAAACCCGCATCCGAGCTCCCCTGCGATTCTTTCCGCTTTCGTCAGCGTGCGGTTCGCGACGGCCACGGATGCGCCTCCGTTCATCAACGCGAGCGCCGCGGCCTTGGCTGCCCCTCCCGCCCCCAGAACGACCGCTTTCTTACCCCTGATTTCCACCCCGTTCGATTTCAGTGCAAGCGCGACTCCGCCCACGTCGCTATTGTACCCCTCCGGCCTCCCGCTCCCCAAAACCACCGTATTCACGGCGCCGAGCCTGCGCGCCCCCTCGTCCGCCGCTCCGGCGAGTGCGGCCATATCCTCCTTGAAGGGGGAAGTGACGTTCAGCCCCTTCATGCCCATCTCCCGGGCCGTTCCGAGCGCATCCTCCGCGCTCTCCGCGGCGAGCCTCACATACCTGGCGTCGATGCCGAGCGCCATGAAGGCTGCATTGTGCATCTGCGGGCTCATGCTGTGCATCACCGGCTTCCCTGCGACGCCGAACAGCTTCGTCATTGCACCGCCTCCCTGACGGCATCCATCGCCTTCCGGGCGGCTTCCATGTCAATCTGCCCCCCCGCGGTTTCCTTTCCCCTGCCTGTTGAAACATAAGTGAAAGGACTGCCGAGCAGCGGGGCAAGTATGCGCGTAATCTTTCCCCTCTCCCCCATGCCGATGACCACCACGCTCTTTCCGCCATCCAAGAGGCCGAGAAGGCGGGCGTTGTCGGCATCATTCCGGGGCATGCACGCTATCTTCGCTATGTCCGCTCCGCTGTCGAAGCACCATTCCAGTATATGCAGAAGCTCCTCCCGCGTCGGCGTCCGCTCATAATCGTGATAGGAAACAATCACCCTGCGTCCCATCGCCTTCGCCTTTTTCGCTATCTCCCCCTTATATTCGTCCGCGCTCTCCACTTCGATATCCACGTACGCCGCTCCCGCCTCCAGCGCGGCGATAAGGAGCTCCTTCCTTTTTTGGTCGGGAAGCGCGCCCGGCCTGCACGTCGCGATTAGGTTTTTGTGGCTGGAGAAAATCGCCCGGACATCCCCTGCGGCCGGCTTCTCGAGCATGTCAATCCTGACTTCCGCAAGCTCCGCCCCGCGCATCGCGGCGATGCACCCCTCCGCTCTCTTCTCTCCTATGCTAACACACAGCATCAAGCGCACCTTCGAGTTTTTTCAGTTCGACCTCGGCAATCCTGCAGCTTCCAATCCCGTTGAGGACGGGCATCAGCACTTTTTCGCTCCTCCTCTTCTTGTCCTTCCTTATCGCGTCAGCGATACCCTCCCGCGGAGCCTTCACCGCGGCAGGCAGCCCGAGGGAGAGGAGGAGCGCAGAAAGCCTCTCCGAGTGGTTCCTCTCCATGAGCCCCATGCGGACGGCGATTTCGGATTCCGCGACCATCCCGGCCGCGACCGCCTCGCCGTGCGGCATTCCCGCCGTTTTCTCTATCGCATGGCCTATCGTGTGGCCGAAGTTCAGCTTCATCCGCTCGCCTTTCTCCTCTTCGTCCACGCTGACGATTTTCGCCTTTACGGCTACGGAATCCTCAAGCACCCTCAGCATCGCCTCAGGCTCGAGCGAAAGCGCCCTGCCGGCATTCTTTTCGAGATAGGAGAATAGCCCTGCATCGGCTATGGCGGCGTGCTTCACCACTTCCGCAAAACCGCACCGCAGCTCCCGCTCCGGGAGCGTGGACAGCGTCCCGGGGTCGCACAGGACGAACCGCGGCTGCCTGATGGTCCCTATGATATTTTTGTAGCCCTCAAGGTTGACGCCGTTCTTTCCGCCGATTGAGGCATCGACCTGCGCGAGGAGCGTCGTCGGAACGAAGCCGAAAGGGACGCCGCGAAGGTACGTGGATGCCGCAAATCCCGTGATGTCGCTTACGACTCCGCCCCCTATCCCGACTACCATGCACGACTTGTCGAGCTCGATATCGAGGAATTTCCTGTAAAGCGACTCGACCGTGGAAAGCTTTTTTGCGCCTTCGCCGGTCCCGACTTCCAGGACCTCGCAGTCCGGGAATTTCGCGCCCTGGTGCTTTTTGACGTTCGCGTCGGTGACTATCACCGTCCTCGCGCCACGGCAATATTCTTCCAGGGAAGAAATGGACTCCCCGACGGCAATCTCGCAGTCCCCGCCTGCGCCGGAAACCCTCACCCTCCTCATCTGAGCCCCCCCTCCTCCATCATTTTCGCGAGCGTGCGCACCTTGCCCAGCATCTCGGCGAACTGGGGCGGGGTGAGCGCCTGCTCCTTGTCGCTCAGCGCCTCGGCGGGGTTCCTGTGAACCTCCACTATCATGCCGTCCGCCCCGCATGCCACTGACGCGAGGCTCATCGGCGCTATGAGGCTCACCCTTCCGGTCCCGTGCGTCGGGTCGGTGATTATCGGCAGGTGCGTCAGCTCCTTCACCGCCGGCACCGCGCTCAAGTCGAGGGTGTTCCTGGTGTATTTCTCGAACGTCCTTATCCCCCTCTCGCACAGTATGACGTCCGGGTTTCCCTCGTTGAGGACGTATTCCGCGCAGTTGAGCCATTCCTCGATTGTTGAGTGCATGCCGCGCTTGAGCAAAACGGGCTTGTTCGCCTTTCCGACCTCTTTCAGCAGCGAGAAATTCTGCATGTTCCTCGCCCCTATCTGGAGGACGTCGGCGTATTCGCACACCCACGACACGTCCCGCGTGTCTATGACCTCCGTGACGATGGGAAGTCCTGTCTCGTCCCTGGCCTTCTCAAGGATTTTCAGGCCCTTGAGGCCGAGGCCCTGGAAGGCGTAGGGCGATGTCCTGGGCTTGAACGCCCCGCCTCTCAGCATGTCCGCCCCGGCCGCCTTGACCGCCCTCGCGGTCTCCAGCGTCTGCTCCTCGCTCTCGACGCCGCAGGGCCCCGCTATTACCGCGAACCCCTTCCCCACACTGACGCCCCCGACCTTCACGACGGTCCGCGAGCTTCCGTTCTTTCCCGCAAGTTTCAAATCCTTCATAAGCGACACCACCTTTCACATCAATACCACTAAGCTCCGCATGCATCAGGAAAACCACTTCGAAGAGAAAACTCAATAGCGGTTTTCCTGAGCAGGATAGCTAAAGCTGAAAAACGAGTAGCCCCCGAAGGGTCCGGTTGCTTTAGCTCCACTCATTCAAACCACAAAGTTCCACTTGTTACACTATACTTTGAGTAACAAAGTGCTTAAAAAACCCTAGCCGGCCGCTCAGAAGTTGCCGAAGCCAATCCTGGAGGGCCTGAGCTTCGCTTCCAGCTCCGAAACCCTGTCTGAAAGCTCGCCAACAAGCTCGCACATCCGGGCCTCGTACTCCCGCTTCACGAGAAGCATCCTGTCCTCCATAGGCATCGCCCGGATTACCCCGAACGCCTCTGCGATTATGCGGCTATCTCCCCTGTGCTCCTTCAGTATCTGCCCGGCAAGCGCCACTGCGCCAAGATATCCCTCGTCTTCGCCCGCCCTCGCGCGCTCCACGAGCCGCCTCAGGTCGCTCACCATGAATCTCTTGTCTATGTGCTCG
>JBFLVW010000071.1:0-19870 GCA_040758235.1 Microcaldota archaeon | reverse complement strand
TGCTTTATGCCCTCTATCGCCACGCTCGAGGGATTGCCCACGCTGATGACGTCGGCTTGGATGAGGTCCTTGCCCAGAGCCGGCTGCGGCTCCCCCCTCCGGACCGCGTCGTGGTTGCCCGGCGCGACGATTATTTCCAGATAGTCAGGGAGGGAAGCGACAAAATCGTCGAACATCTTGTACTGCGCGTAGATGTCCTTCACGACAAGCTCCTTCTCCTGGTTGGGGTAGACGCCTATCCCGTCCGCTATGTCCCCCGCTATGCAGATGTATTTCACCCGTCCTGCAAGGTCGCGCATCTCCCCCTCGCCATGCAGCCACGCCTTGAACGAATCGAGGTATTTGCCCAGGAAGTAGCGGCTGCCGAAATGGAGGTCCGAGAGGTATGCGATTGCGACGTCAACTTCCGCGCGCTTCTTCTCGCGGACGACGGGCAGGTCGGGCCACTCTATGTCTTCTACGATGATGTAGGGCTCGAGGACCTTGCCGGTTATGGCCACGACGTCGTCCGTCAGCACCATCTTGGCCTTCTCCATCGCCTTCTCGTTGTATCCGGACTGGGACACGATGGCCTTGAAGGTCCCGCTCAGGTCCTCCACCTCGAAAAGGAGGTTTCCCTTCTTGGTCTCCTTCTTCTCCGAAACGAAAACTATGATGCGGGCCTTTTCACCCACGTGCCGCCTTGCGTCCGCAAGCTCTATCGTCGGGACGGAGTTGCTCCGCCGGAGCATCCTCGCGATGCGCTCGTAGCGGTTCCTGAAGTGCGCGATGAAGTTGTCCACTTCGCCCTTGGTACGGGATTTGCCGGTGACGTCGAGGGTGTGGTTCACCTTGATGTCTGGGGAATAGTCCTTTGCAGGAGGGGCGAAGGAAGAGGGGCGGGACACCTCGGCCGCCGCAGGTTCCGGGGGCATCAGGATGGCCTCGAGGTCCTCTTTCGATACGAGGGGCTTTTTCAGGAGCTTGATGCGGTCGAGAAGCTCCGCCGAGCGGTTCTCGCGCAAAATGCCCTCTGCCTCGACCGTAAGGCGAATTCCGCTCGCGGCGAGGTCGTCGAACATCGGCCTCACTTCAGGGACGCTCGTTCAGGGCCTCAAGCGCGCTCATTATCGCCCATATCTGCGTCCGCGCGTGAGCCGGCATGTTGATGTCCTCGGTGATGGATTCGATGACGTAGATGGCGGCGCTTATCTTCACCGTCTTGTCCTCGCTTCCGTCCAGCCGCGTCTTGGCCTCGGCAAGCGCCCGGCGGATGTTCTTAGGGATAGTGGTATCGTTCACGAGGTCTTCGACCATTCTGCTTATCTGCTCTAGGCTCATGTTCATATGACCATCTCGCGCAAAGGAATCGTATCCTTACATATGGGACTAACAAATTTAAAGCAACCATTTTCTTGGTCGGATGGCCAACCCTATTGGGTTGGCAGACGACTGCTTTTTCCCAGTATTCACGCAAACCCGGAGGGTTTGCCGACCACCGGTTTTTTGGCCCCTTTTTTCCAAAAAAAGGGGACGGGCCCGAGGGGATTTGAACCCCTGACCTACAGCTGCCTCCTTGAAACTTTTTACAATCTCCGGGGAAACTCCGGTGAAAAAGTTTCATCAAAAACAGGCGAATTCCGCCCGCTTCCGCCCAAAAAAGAACAACCTGTTTTGGGTCTCAAAGCCTTTTTCACCGGCGGGATGCCGGCTATTCTAAAAAGGCTTCCTTAGAAGGCTGCCGCTCTATCCAAGCTGCCCTGCGCTTTTTCTTTGGATAGCGCCAAAAACGCGAAGCGTTTTCATCCACGGGTTTTTGGGCGCTTTTTCCCAAAAAGCGCAACTGAGCTACGAGCCCTTAATGAAAATTAGCGCGTCAAATTAAAAAAGAATCATTCCTCTTCTTCCCAGTCCTCGTCCTCGAAGTCGTCCTCTTCCCATTCCTCGTCTTCATCGGCAGAGAACGACCCCGGAGGAATCACTCCTCCTCGTCCTCCTCTTCCCATTCCTCGTCTTCAGTGTCTTCGTCTTCCCACTCTTCCTCTTCGTCAATGTTCAGCGGTTTCATTTGCACTCACCTTGAGGTCTGACAGGGGTATAACTATGAAAGCCTTTTAAATATTCCCCTGACGTCAGCGCTTATAAACCAACGAGGGGGAAATGTCGCATGGACCTGTTGAGAATCAGCTGGGAGGCCACCATAGAATACTGCGAGCAGCTTGCGGGGAAAGTCGACGATTTCAGGCCGCAGGTCATCGTCGGGCTCTCGAGGGGAGGGCTGGTCCCTGCGAGGATTCTGTCGGACGTCCTCGGGGTCCACCAGGTCATGGTTCTCGGCGTGAAATTCTACAAGAAGATGGGCGAGACGCACGATTTCCCGCAGATAGTCCAGGAAATAAACACGGACCTTGACGGAAAGGACGTCCTCATCGTAGATGACGTGGCCGACACCGGGCGGAGCCTTCTTGTCGCGAAGGACTACCTGAAGAGGAGGGGCGCCGGCGAGATACGCGTCGCAACTATACACTACAAGCCGAATTCGGTCTACAGGCCGGACTATTTCGTCCATATGACGAGCGCGTGGATAGCCTACCCCTGGGAGCGCCACGAGATAGAGCGCGAAATGAAGTCAAAGTGAGAGCTCCCCGCTCACAAGCGAACTCGACCTGCTGTCCCGGTAGCGGAACTTGACGCCGAGGGAATCCACGCCCTCCAGCACCTCGAGGAATTTTATGCAGGACATCTGGTCCTCAGGATGCACGAAACGCCCTGCGGAGCGCCCCGCGGCCAGAACTTTGATTCCCATCCTGCCCTGAAGCTCGAGCGAATCGAGCAGAAGAGTGAGGCCGAATGAGAGGCGGTAATGGGAAACGGTTTCCGGTTCGCTCCATAGAAGTACTAAAGGGTCCCGCGTGGCGATGGACAACCCCCTGAACCCCCGGCCGCCTTCCAGCAGGTAGCTGGCGACGAGGGCGAAATCGCCCGCCATGCTGAAGGAATCCCTCGCCGGCGCCGGGGAGAATCCGTCCACGAGGACCTGCGCGTCCACCCCTTTTTTGGGGGGGAAGGGGGCATGGCTTGAATGGATGCGGCTGGGCATGTGGTAATTAGTAAAAGAAGGAGTTTTAATTACTACTTCAGGCGCACTGCCTCGAGGTCGGCAAGCGCCCGCGAGTCCTTGCGCAGCATCATCCCAATCGAGCGGGCGAACTCCTCGGTCTTGCCCCAGTCGCCGTGCATCGTCATGACGCGCTCCGGCATCGGCCTCAGGTTCTTGAGGTATGCCATGAGCTGGGAGCGGTCCGAGTGCCCGGAGAACCCCTCGACGGTCTCGACCCGCATGTTGATGGTCAGCGTCTTCATCTTCCCGTCGTCGCCGAGTATGGGCAGCTCCTTCATGCCCCTCTGTATCTTGCTCCCGAGGGAGAGCGCGCTCTGGTAGCCTACGAAGAGAAGGGCGTTATTGGGGTTGTCCGCCATCAGCTTCAGGTATTCGTATGAAGGCCCGCCCGTGAGCATGCCTGATGGCGCGAGGATTATCGCCGGCTCGCCGTTCACTATCTCCTCCCTGGTCATTCCCCTCGCCACCCGTATCAGCGGCGACTCGAAGGGGCTGCGGTCGGAGAGTATCCTCCTCTGCAGCTGCTCCCGCATGTATTCGGGGTATGCGGTGTGTATCGCCGAGGCCTCGAGTATCATGCCGTCTATGTAGATTGGGATGTTGAAATCGGGCTCGCGCCTGAACATCTCCTCCAGCACGAGCATCATCTCCTGCGAGCGGCCGACCGCGAACACGGGTATGAGCACCTTGCCGCGCTTCGCCGTCACCTCCTTTATCACGCTGAAGAGCTTTTTCTCGCTCTCGAAGCGGTTTACGCCGATGTCGTTCCTGCCTCCGTAGGTGCTCTCTATGAACAGCGTCTCCAGGCGGGGGAAGTGCGTCGTCGCGGGGTCGAAGAGGCGGGTGAAACCGAACTTGATGTCGCCCGAGTATACGAGGTTGTGGGCTCCTTCCCCGATGTGGAGGTGCACGCTCGCGCTTCCGAGCATGTGGCCGGCATTGTAGAGCGTCATCTTTATCTCAGGCGTTATGTCCACGACCTCCTCGTAGTCGACCGTGACGACGTTCCGAAGCTCCTTGTAGATGTCCTTCTTGGTGTACGGGGGGTCGACGTTGAACGCCTTCTTGCTCAGGTTGATGTAGTCCTGCTGGAGGAGGATCATGAAGTCCCTGGTCGGAGGAGTGCAGTAGACCGGGCCGTCGTATCCGTAGGCGAAGAGGTAGGGCAGGAAGCCCATGTGGTCCATGTGGCCGTGGCTGATTACGACTGCATCGATCTCGCTGAGCGAGAAGCCGGTCAGGTTCAGGTAGGGGTATGCCTTCGTCGGATCCCCTGTCGCAGGGTTCACGCCGCAGTCTATGATGACCTTGCTGTGCGGCGTCTGGACGAGGAGGCAGGAGCGCCCGACCTCCCTGAAGCCGCCGAGGGCCATCACCCGTATCCAGTCGCCGGATGGGGCGGGCTGGCAGATCTTCTTCCCTATGTTGACCAGGAACTTCTTCCGCTCCGCGGCCTCCATCACGTTTATCTTCCGGACCCCGTCAAGCGTGGCCGAGGGCATGGTCGGCGCGCGCAGGGCTACTGGGGCCCAGTTGGTGCGGAGCATGATTTCCTTGAGGACCGAGCCGCCCTTGCCTATCACGAGGCCGGGCTTTATCGCCTCGATGCGGACCTCGCACATCTCGGGGACGAATGTGATGCCCTTCACGTCCGCCTCCTTGGGGACAAGGGACTCTATGGTCGCTTTCGCCGCGTCCGCTTCGCTAAGGCCCGAGGGGTCCACCCTTATCGTGACCTTCTTCTTGAGGGCGCTCGCAAGCTCCTTTATGAGACGGTCGTTCGCGTAGAACGCCTTGATGTTCTTTATGTATATGACGGTAGACAGGCCTTCGGGCTCCACCTTGGTGACTTCGCAGTCCGGCGGCATTATCTCAGAGATTCTCTTGACTATGTCCTTGTAGTGCAATGAAACACCTCAGAAATATCAATGGGAACAAAAACTCAGACGGTATTATATAAAGAAAATATGGGGGAAAATTCAGGCATTGAGGAGGCGGGATACGTCCTCTTTGTCCATCCTCTTGAAGCCGAACTTCGTTATGACGACGAGGTCCACCCGCTCGCCGCTCGCGGCGTCCCTCCTCATGGCGGCGTTCACCGCCTTCGCGGCTATCGGGAGGTTGACCGTGATGTCCTTTTCGGCCTGGAACAGCTCTTCTAGGACACCGTACGCTATCGGCGAGCCGCTCCCCGTGGAGGTCATCTTCTCCTCGGTTATGCCGCCGAGCATGTCCACCGAGAACAGCCGGGGCCGCTCGTCGATTCCTCCGATGAGGAGCTGCACGAAGAACGGGTAGAACTTGTACTGGGTGAGTATGTTCGCAAGAAGGGTCGCCGCGGCTTCGACAGTAGCCGGCTTCTCGTGCTTGAGCTCGTAGAGCTTCAGTTCCGCGGTCATCCAGCGGATGAGCGTCTGCGCGTCCCCGACGCCCCCGGCTATCGTCATCGCTATCTTGTCGCTGACAGGGTATATCTTGTCGATGTCCTTGCTGGCTATCAGGTAGCCCATTGTCGCCCTGCGGTCGCTCGCGAGGACGACGCCATCCTTGCAGACGAGCCCGACGGTAGTGGTCCCGGTCTGCATCCCTTTTTTTGCGTCATTCACATTATCCATAATTACCACGGGAGAACAAGCTATGGCTTATTCTCTATACCAATATTTTTAAAGCGATGTAAAAGCGAACCTACAGCCTGCGCGTCGTAGGGTCGTCCTCCTTCACGATCAGGGGCTCGAGCTTCAGGGCGCAGAAAAGCAGGGTCAGATATGCGACCAGCCCCGCACCGATGTCCTCCCAGTGCTCGATAGCGAGCGGCACGGTTCCGAAAAGCCCGCCGAGGGGGCCGTAGATGAGGAACAGCTGGAGGATGAGGGAAGCTGCTACGGAGATGTGCAGCCACTTGTTCTCGAAGCCCCCCGAGCCGTAGCGCCAGCGCACGACATAGACCGTCAGCAGCTCAAGGATGACGAAGTTGGTGAAGAGGATGGACTGCGCTTCCGCTTCCCCGAACGATGCAAGAGCGTAGGCATAGACGCCGAGGGCCGCGGCGGTGGCGCACAGGCCTATCGAAACCAGGAAATACAGGGTGTCCATGTTCAGCATCCGGTCGCCCTTCTTCCGCGGCTTGCGGCCCATTATGCCGCCTGATGGGGGGTCGACCCCCAGTGCGAGCGCCGGCAGGCCGTCGGTGACGAGGTTTATCCACAGAAGCTGGACCGCGAGCTTGTGCGATATTCCGAGGGAGGCTATGGTCGCGAGGAATACTATGAGCACTTCCGCTATGTTCGCCCCCAGCAGGTAGACGACGAACTTCCTTATGTTATCGTAAGTCCCCCGCCCCTCGGCGACCGCGTTCCGTATCGTGATGAAGTTGTCATCGAGGATTATGATGTCGCTCGCCTGTTTCGTGACTTCGGTGCCCCGGATGCCCATCGCGATTCCCGCGTCCGAGTTCTTGATCGCGGCGGCGTCGTTCACGCCGTCTCCGGTCATGCATACCACATGGCCGTTCGCCTGCAGGGCCTTGAGAAGCATCACTTTGTGCTTGGGGCTGGTCCTCGCGTAGATGCTCGTCCTCTCGACTGCCTCGGCGAGGCCCTTCCCGTCCAGGGCGTCAAGCTGGTCGCCCGTCATCGCGCCTCCGCTGAACCCGAGCTCCCGCCCTATCGCCTCAGCGGTGAAGCGGTTGTCCCCGGTAATCATGACTACCCGTATCCCGGCCCGCCTGCAGTCATCTATCGCCTTCTTCACTCCTTCGCGGGGCGGGTCGACCATCCCCATCAGCCCGATGAAGATGAGGTCGGATTCGACGTCCTTTTCGGCCCCGGACTTCGCTGTCTCCTTGTATGCGAATGCCAGCACCCTCAGGGCGCTTGACGCCATGGAATCGTTGTGCGCCGTGATGAGGGCGTCGTCTTCCTTCGCGAGCTTCCTGACCTTCCCGTTCACGAGTATGCGGGAGCATTTGGAGAGCACAGCGCTGTGCGCGCCTTTTGTGAAAACGAGCGAGCCCCTGCCGTCGCTTACAACGACGGACATCATCTTGCGCTCGGAGTCGAAGGGCACCTCGCCAACCCTTTTGAAGCGGCTTCTCAGGCCTTCGACATCCATCCCCGCCTTGTACGCAGGCAGAAGGACCGCGATTTCCGTGGGGTCGCCGGCGAACTTCCCGGGCTCGGTCTCCCTCGAATCGTTGCAGAGGGTTCCGCACCTGAGGATGAGTTCCAGGTCCCCGGGCTTCCCCCCGCCTGATGGCACGATAGCGCCGGCTTTTTCGAGGCCCTTCCCCCCTATGTCGAACGATTTCGAGTCGAGCATTATCCTGACCACGGTCATCGTGTTCTCGGTGAGCGTCCCCGTCTTATCGGTGCAAATAATGTCCACCGAGCCGAGGTCCTGGACCGTGGAGAGGCGCCTCATCAGGGCGTTCTGGGCGAGCATCCGGTTCGTCGCCATGGAAAGGGCGAGGGTCACGACTGCGGGAAGGCCCTCCGGGATGGCCGCGACGCCCAGCGCGACGGCTGTGATGAAGAGGAAGACGAGGTCCGTCGTTCCGAGCAGGAGCCGGGTTACGATAATCACGGCGAGCGCCGCGAGCGTGATGAGCGAGACCTTTTTCCCGACGTCTTCTATCTCAATCTGGAACTGGGTGACTTTTTCCGGAGCCTCGGAAATCTCCTTCGCTATCTTTCCCACTTCCGTCGTGAGGCCGGTCCGGACCACTACGGCGCGCCCCTTGCCACGGGTTATCACCGTGTTCATGAAGACCATGTTGTCCATTTCCGCGAGCACGGTCTTCTCCGGGAGCACGCCGGCCTTCTTGGACGCCGGAACGCTCTCCCCGGTAAGGGACGACTCGTCAGCATCCATCGAGAAGCATTCGATGAGCCTCGCATCCGCGGCCACCTTGTCGCCTTCGTGCAGGAGCAGGATGTCTCCGGGGACAACATCGGCGGAGTCGATGACGATTTCCTTTCCGCCCCGAACAACCCTCGCCTTGGGGGCGGACATCTTCGTCAGGGCCTCGATCGTCCTCTCCGCCTTGTACTCCTGCATGAAGCCGAACACGGCGTTCGCGATGACGATGGCGAAAATCAGTATCGCGTCGATTACCTCGGATTCCTCCGGATTGATGAAGCTCAGCGCGAGCGAAACGAAGGCCGCGAGAAGGAGGAGGAGGACGAGCAGGTTCTTGAACTGGTTTATGAAAATTCTTAGGGGGGATATCTTCTTCTCTATCGCTATCGAGTTCTTGCCGTATTCGCTGAGGCGCGCCTCAGCCTCGGCAGTTGTCAGCCCCCCGCTCCGGGTGCGGAGCTTCGAGAGGACCTCTTCCTCGCCCAGGGAATGCCAGGAGGTTGCCGTCATTTCACCTGCACGCCGCGGGATTCGCCTAGTGTGGCGTTGACAAGGAAAACCTCGAACTTGAGCGTCTCGTTCGCGAGGGCGTGGTTGGAGTCGATGGTTATGTTCTGGTCTGTCTTGTCTGTCACGCGGAATTTCGTGAGCGCGCCGGTGTTCGGATCCGGAAGGAGATAGCTCTTGTTGTAATCCAGCATGTACTCCATGGTCGCGGTCACGTTCGTGTAAACGGCCGCCACGCGCTGGGGCACGCCGTTCACCTTGAAGACGGATTCGTTGCCTTTTGCGAAGAGGTCGGTGTACAGTATCGTCACGTTCTCGTCATTGAAGTCCTGGACCGACACTATTCCGTACGGGCTGCCGAAGCTGGTCCCGTTCGAGATGTTGAGGCCCCTCTCGTCGAAGTAGGAGCGCGGCACTACCTCGCTCAGGTTCTTGTCGTAATACCTTTGTATCGTGTATACCTTCGAGAAGTCGTATGGGCCGTATCCCCGCTCGGGGTCGACCGTGAATATCTGGGTGGAGTTGACCTTCATGCCGATTACCCCGATGACGAATCCCTCGATCATGCCTTTGTTGAAAGCGACCGTGAAGTTCAGGGGCTGGTAGGTTTTTGCGGGGTTGTAAATTCCTGATTCGTTCGCGAGGGTGGCATTGTTCGTGTCGTACAGGGTGTCGTTGACGTAGAGTGCATAAATCACCGAAACGTCATCGCCTATGAGCACCGCGTAGTCGGGCGGGAGGGGCTGGGGCGCGACAGTGGTGTTGTTCTGGACAGTGGCATTGGTCCCCGTGGTGTTTGCAGGGGGCGAGCTGGCATTCCCGCTCATCACAGGCGGCGTGTAAGTCGTATTGTTCGCCTGCGGGGCCTGCCAGGTGCAGCCGAGCATGAGCAGGGCCGCAATCATCACCATCGCGAATGTCTTCATTTTCTCCCTCCTTTTTCATGAGAAAAAAATGGGGTCACGGAGATTTATTCAATTCAACCTTTTGACTTCTGTCTTTCTCAGGGCAAAAGCTTCTCCAAAAGCCAGAGGAAAACTCAGGGGTATTTCCTCAGGGCTTTTTCCAGGGTTTTTGCCCTTATAGGAGCATAAGTCAAAAAGCCTTTGAACTCCGACGTACAGGTTTCACGGCTCTGATGCCTCGCAAAGAGGCGGGATCTGGAGCCTGCCGCGCTACCAGGTTACGCCATAACCCCTTAGCACCCTAACTGGGCGCATCTCGAAACCCAATAGGCCTGAAACCTTTTATATGGGTTTCTGAATGCTCCGGTTTCCGGTGCGGAAGTTGTTATCTTATGTGTTTTAATATGTTTTTGCAGAGAATACATATCATGGAGAGGAAGGAGGGGAGGGTAAAAAAGGCCTGGAAGAAGGCCAGAAAGCCGCTCATGTATGCCGCCATAGTGGCGGCAAGCGCGATTACCGGGGCGACATGCAGCACCAGCTTCAAGTACAGGTACAACCACCATGATTACATTGCAGGCGGGGCTCCGAGGCCGGCCATTGACGACCAGCAGCGGGAGGCGCTGGGGAGGAGGATACGCGAGCTGCGCCTCGAGCCTCTCGAGGACGCCATAATGCACGAGATAACTTCTCCGCGCGTGTTCCTTTACGGGGCGGCGGCGCCCGAGGAGACGCGGCTCGAGCTCGATTCGCTCGGAAGCGCGTTCAGGATGACATACTGGATGCGCTGGAGCAACGACCATATCATCCCCAAAACGGACTGGGAGCCGGTCACCCTGATTTACACTATAGCAGAAACCGACCTCGTCCTCACGAGAGCTTACGTAAGGCCGCACAACGCGCTCGCCGAATACGACAGGCGCAACTGCGGGAGGCTCCTCGACAACCACATTCCGGTAGTGGTGGGGAACCCCTCGCACAGCCTGGGGATACCGGGATGCGACTACAGCGTGAGCTGGGGGCCGGTGCAGGCGTTCACGAGGTTCGCGCACGAGGACTGGGCCGGATGCTCCATATCGTGGGGCCTGCCCCAGGGATTCTCCCAAATCGGCATGAACATCACTTCGGGCTCGCCTCCTGCCGAGGCAAAGAGCACGCCCTATTACAACCAGCAGGTCAGATAAGGAATATAACGTTTATCCGCGAGAAAAAAGCATGGAAGCGCTCGCGGGATTCGCCAAAATCGCGCAGGAGAACAAAACGATACTGTGCTTCGGGGTGGACCCCGACATAGTGAGGCTGAGCGGGATTTCGACGGGCCGGACCATCGAGAACACGATAGCGCCATATTTCCACGGGATAATAGAGAAGCTGATTGCAGAGAACGCGATAGCCGCGATAAAGCCCAACTACGCCTTTTTCGCGCAATACGGATTCGACGGCCTTTACGTCCTTGAGGACATCATCCAGCACTACAGGAACCGCGTCCCGGTAATCCTCGATGCGAAGCGGGGGGACATCGGGAAAACAGGCGAGGCTTATGCGCGCGAGGTTTACGATTTTTGGGGTGCGGATGCGGTGACAGTAAGCCCCTATATGGGATACGATTCGGTGAAGCCGTTTTTGAGGAAGGACAAGCTGGCGTATCTCCTATGCAGGACATCGAATGATGGCGCAAAGGATTTCCAGGAAAAAAAGTGCGGCAAAAAATACATCTACGAGATGGTCGCGGAAAAAGCCGTGGAATGGGACTGCGGCCTCGTCGCGGGCGCGACGAGCGACGCTATCAAGAGAATAGTGAAGCTCACGACCGGAAACGGGAAACCGGAAACCCCCCTTCTTATCCCGGGCATCGGTGCGCAGGGCGGGGATCTCGGAATGGTCCTGAAGGCGATAAGGGGCAACCTGCCCATCCACAGGATAAACGCCTCCTCCTCTATAGCATACGCGCACGAGATGCTGGGGGGGAGCCCGGCTGATGCGGCACTCAAGGAAGCGGAGAAGCTGAACCGGGAGATAAGGAAGTATTTCTAGTCACGACAGTTTCAGCGATTCCAAAAAAGCCCCGATTGCCGCCCAGTTCACCGTGACGACATAGGCAAGAAGCAGGAGCGCGAGCAGGTAGATGAGCCTGACGGGCTTTTTGGCGAGGTACTTGATGAGCGAGCCCGCGGGCTTGATGATGAGGGCCGTGGCTATCTTCGCGCCCGCCTTAAGAAAGAAATCCAGGAGCTTGAGAAGGCCGCCGAGGATGGAATCGAGGATTCCCGGCCCGCTCTTCTTTACGACTTTTTTCTCGATAATGACTTCCTTCACCCGGACCGGCTGTTCGCGCGGCATCGGGGCGGGGCGGGTTTCTGGTTTTTTGTTTAATGCTGCCGGTTTGGGCGATGACGCGGGTTTTGCAATCGGTGAAGCCGCGGGAGCGGGACGCGATTCTTTTTTTGGTGCGGATTTTGCGATTATTTTGGGTTGCGCGGGTTTTTGACGAGCTGCCTCGGCCTTCGCATATTTCCGTATCAGCTCCGGGTCGGTGGCGCCCCTCAGCGTCGCGTCATCCACCACCTCCATGGTCGTCGCGGGGGCGAAGACTTTCACTTCCGCCGGCGCGGTCTGGTTGCCCGATTCGTCCAGCGTGGAAAGGATGGCGACGCCGGGTGGCATCGTCTTGAGCGCTTCCAGCACCCGGTCCGCGGTTCCGGGTTTGCTGTTCGGGAACGATTTCGCGAGCGCCCGGAGCTTTTTGGCGCCCTTCTCGGTGAACACTTTCTGGGAGAAGATAATCTTGGTCGAAAGCTGGCTCAGTATTTCTTCCGGAAGGTCGGTGACGTCCTGGGTCACGAAAAAGACCGCGACGCCCTTCGAGCGTATCTGCTTGAGCATGGTCACCATCAGGTCGCGCAGCGACTTGTTCGCATCCCTGAAAAGGTAGTGCGCCTCGTCGAAGAAAACCGCGAACTTCGGCCGCTCGGGGTCGCCCACTTCAGGCAGCAGGTCGAACAGTTTCTTCAGCAGGAACGCCGGGGCCATGGAAACCGACATGTCGCTTCTGGCATCCGACAGGTTCAGGACGTTAAGGCCGCCGAGGTCCCCGAGCCGCACGTCGGGCTTTCCGAACATGCGGTCGAGGCCGCTCTCCTGCAGGGCGATGATTTTCCGCTGGATTACGGAGACGCTGGAGGCGCTTATGCCGCGCTGCTCCGTCCGCACTAGCCGGTCGAGGATGTCGAGCAGCTGCTCCGGGGTGTCGAGGGGCAGGCCGGTCTTCCTGGCGTAGGAGAACGCTATCGCGAGATGGCTCTCCTGCGTGGGGTTGAGTGAAAGCAGGCGCGAGAAAAGGACGCTCCCGGCCTTGCTGGCCGAGAACCGCATCCTCGCGAACCGGCCAGAGACGCTCCAGTAATTGGCCCCGAAAGATGCGGGTTCGAACGGGGCGAGCGCATTGCGCTCGCTCCATTTCCGCTCCTGTTCCGTTGGCTCGTCCTCCTGTTCGAAGGCAGGGACGCAGAACCCGCTCGCATCGCCCTTCACATCCGAAACGAAGACGTGGACTCCGGAGTCCGCGAGCTGTTCCGCAAGGACCTGCATCGCCCTGCTCTTTCCCGTGCCTGTGCTCCCGGCGATGACGCCGTGGCGGGTGAGGTAGCGCAGCGGGATTTCCGCTACCCTGCCGTCCGATACTCCCAGGGCGAGAGCCGCTCGAGGCGGCTCGGCCGCGTCTTCCCTTGCCATCGCTCCTGAGTTTCCAATCAGGATTTATAATTGTAATAGAGAATGGATGCCATGCTCCATCGCCCGGCAAGGGATTCGAGGAAGGGGGACAACGGGAGGCTCCTTATCGTCGGCGGCAGCAGGGACTACCACGGCGCGCCCGTGTTCTCGCTGTTTGCGGCGAGGCGGTTCGTGGACCTCCTTTATTTCCTTCCCGGCGAGAAGGACGATTTCTTGATAAACGCTGTCAAGCGCATTCCGGAAGTGATTGTGGTAGACAGCTACGAAAGCGGAGCGATACGCGGTAAGCTCGATTGCATACTCTTCGGCATCGGCCTGTCGGACGCGAAAATCCCCCTCCCGAAACCGGAAACCGGTGGCTGGAAACTCGTGATTGACGGCGACGGGCTGAAGCGCATCAGGGGGAACATACCGGAGGGGTCAGTCCTCACTCCTCACGAGAACGAGTTCAGGACGCTTTTCGGGATGGAAGGGAGCGAGAAAAACGTCCTTGCGATGGCGAAGAAGCACAGATGCGTCATCCTCAAGAAGGGGCCGGTGGATATAATCGCGGACGGGAGGCCGGAGACCGGAAACGGAAAACTCGAAACCAACCGAATCCACAATCCAGGCATGACAAAAGGCGGGACGGGGGACGTCCTTGCGGGACTCCTTGCGGCACTCGCGTGCAAGAACGACGCATTCGAGGCCGCAGTCGCCGCGGCGAGGATGAACGGTAAGGCAGGGAACGCGCTGATGAAGAGGTTCGGATACAATTACTGCGCGAGCGACCTGGCGGATGCTCTTGCGGGAACAAAGTGATTGGCCATGCATGTTCGGGACATTACAGCGAAGGACATTGGGGCGCTTGATTGCGGCGCATACGCCGATTCAGGCTTCCAGGCCACGAACCTCGGCAGGGCGATAGGCATCATCGAAAAGATGAAGGAGGAGCAGGCGACTGTCTTCCTCACGTTCACCTCCAACATGGTGGCGTCCGGACTCCGGGGAATCTTTGCCGAGATGTGCAAAAAAAAGTTCGTGGACGCGATTATCACGGCAGGGGGGAGCCTCGACCACGACCTCATAAAATCCGAAAAAAAATACCTGCTCGGGGATTTCGTGATGGACGATGCGGAGCTGCACAAAAAAGGGACAAACCGAATCGGCAATATCCTCGTTCCCAATGAGTGCTACGTCTATCTCGAAAAATTCATGCAGGGCATTTTTGGGGAGTTGTACGCGAGGCAGAAGGCCGTATCCCCCTCCGAAATCGCCGAGGCAATAGGCCAAAAAACCAAAAGCGGCTCCTTCCTGTTCTGGTGCGCGAAAAACAAAATCCCGGTCTTCTGCCCCGGAATCACAGATTCCGCTATCGGCCTGCAGGCCTACTTCTTCAGGCAGAGGAAAAAGGACTTCTCGATTGACGTCACGAAGGACATGAACGAGCTCGCCCAGCTCTCGCTCAATGCGAAGAAGACGGGGGGGATGGTGCTGGGGGGCGGCATTTCGAAGCACCATGCGATAGGCGTGAACCTCCTGCGGGGCGGATTCGACTACGCTGTTTATGTAACGACATCCTCCCCATGGGACGGCTCGCTGAGCGGGGCCCGGACGAACGAGGGCATATCGTGGGGGAAGATAAAGGAGGGGGCGCGCCATGTGACCGTGGACTGCGACGCCACGATAGCCTTCCCCCTCATGATGGCAAAATTCTTAAGGTGAAAAAATGCTCGAGCAGTTCGTTTTGGCGTTTGTTGCAGGCCTCCTCGTGAAATGCGTGGACTGGCTGGACGACGTCAGGAAAAGCGCCCACCCCGTGAAGTTCGCCTTGGCGGCCGGCTACGGCGTGGCGATAGGGTACCTGATAGGCGTTTCGGGCTTCTCGCTCCTGTTCCTCGCCGCCCTCTTCGCGCAGGTGTTCGCAAGGAAAATAGACACTGCGGCCCACAGGCTCGGCTTCGCGCTCTCAATCCTATCGCTCGCGTATTTCGGCTTCCCGGCGATAGACTTCCCGCTGTTCGCCTTCTTCCTGATAATGGCTTTCCTGGACGAGATGGAGTATGTCGGCGCGCTGAAGCCACTCTCGGACTACAGGCCGTTCCTCAAGCTCGCCGGGCTCGCGATGGTTCCCTTCGGAAGATGGGAGTTTTTCGTCGGCATAATGGCCTTCGACCTGGGTTACGAGCTTTTCGCCCTGCTTTCGAAGGGATTAGCGGGTAAAAGGAAGAAATGAGCGGAACCGGAGGCGGAGTGCCGGGAACCCATAAGATTTTAGGGGTAAGCGAGGAAAATAATTATCATGGCCGAGGCCCTCGATTTCGCCGTCAGGTATCCCTTCAGCGAGAGCGCAAAGGGATTCATCGGCGGAATCATTCTCAACGAGCGCATCGTCGAGCTTGCAGTCGAGAGGATACGGAGGGCGCTCAGGGACCAGCCCTCGAACAGGATGCTACTGCATGATTCCGACAAGCTCGACGAGATAGCGTCGTTCGCCGCGGCGAGGATGATTCTGGGCTTCCTGCGCAATAATTTCCTGACGAACAGGTTCGCGGTCGGGGAATCCAAGGCGGTGCGCAGATACCTCGATCGGGAGGACGGGAAGACTGCCGGGCAGGTCGCATCCTCTTTCGGCATACGCCCGAGAAGTGACGGGGACCGCATGCTGCTCGATCTGCCGACATACCTGAAATACGCAGTCAGGGACCCCCACTACAGGCTGATAAACAGGAGGCTTATTTCCGGGGAAGTGGAGATAACGTGGGATGAGACGAAGCGCCTCGTCGAAAGCGCGGCGAAGAAGCATTACGAGAGCATTCCGCTCGTCAAGGACCCGCCCGAAATGATAAAGAAGGCGGGGGAAAGGCTGCTTTCGGAGCTCCCCAAGACCGAAAACCGGAAGCTGGAGGCGGTGAAAGCTGGGGACCACCCTCCCTGCGTGATGAGGCTCCTTGAGGAGGCCCGGAAGCATGAGAACCTCCCCCACCACGCGAGATGGTATCTCGCCACCTACCTGCTTTCCATCGGCATGAGCGAGGACGACATAACGAAAGTGTATTCCGACCTGCCTGATTTCAGCGAGAAAGTGACAAGATACCAGATAAGCCACATAAAGAAGAAAGGCTACAACGCGCCATCCTGCGCGACGGTAATGACCTACGGCCTCTGCTGCGCGGTCTGCAGGATAGGGAACCCCATGAACTGGCACTCGCTCAGCCCGGAGAGGAAGAAGGCCATCAGGGAGGGGAAGTGAATGGTTTCTGAGGCCGACGTCCAGACCGCGAAGGGGATTTTCGCTTCATACTACCAGAGCGCCGACTTCAGAATCCCCGGAATAGAGCAGAGGGAGTTCGGTTTTGGCAACATCAAGAAGATAGAGGCGAGGCACCTCAATTTCGCGAGCGCCGGGGACTTCAGGCGATACCTCTGCTCGAACACGCCGCTTTTCGTTTCGCACTCGACCGCCTACTACGAGTTCCCGGGGGCGAGCCCCATGCAGAAGAAGGGGTGGAAGGGCGCGGACATAGTCTTCGACCTGGACATCCATGCGGAGGGGAAGTTCGGCGCGTATGCGTTGCTGGAGGACGTGAAAAACGACCTTTCCCGGCTCGTCAACGACTTCATCCTGAACGATTTCGGGGTGAAGAAGGAGCATGTCGCCGTAGTGTTCTCGGGCAACAGGGGGTATCACGTCCACGTCCGGGACCCCGCATTCCTGCCCCTTGGCGGGGACGAGCGGCGGGAGCTCGTGGATTACGTGATGGGGCAGGGCCTCGACTACGCGAGGTTCTTCACCGGACTTGACGAGAGGCCCCAAAAGCTTTTCGGACCGCGACCGGACGAGGGGGGCTACAGGGGCAGGTTCGCGAGGGCCGCGATAAAACTCATCGCCGAGAACCCCCACGCCATCACCAAGCTTTTCGCGAAGGAGAAGGAGAGGGAATTCTTCATCGGCGGCATCAGGGAGGGGAACTGGATGAGGACTTCCCTCAAGTTCGGCGACATCGTGGGCAGGATGAAGGCCGTCGCTGACTCCCTGCCGATAGGCTCGGTGAACACGGATGCAGGAGTGACCCAGGACCTCAGCAAGCTGATAAGGGTGCCGGACAGCGTGCACGGGGAGACCGGGCTCATCGCAAAAGTCACGGACGACTTCGGGAAATTCGACCCCTGGAAGGATGCGAGGATTCCGGGGAAAGAGACGAGGGTCCGCTTCCTCGAGGACGTGCCCGCGCTGGAGCACGTCTTCGGGGGTGCCGGCCCGTTCAAAAAAGAGGAGGAGAAGGCGCTTCCCCAGGAGCAGGCGCTGTTCTTCGTGCTCAAGGGAAGCGCTTCTTTCAGATGATTATTTCTTGCCAGCCGGCTTCGGTGCGGAGGCCGGGGGTGCTGAGCCCTCCCCTGCCTTCGAGAGCTGTATCTTGGGCGGGATGAGGGGGGCCGTCAGGCCGAGCACGCGGGCCATGAGGGTCCCGTTCGCGCTTCCGCTGTAGTTTACCGCGCTGAGGACGACCGTCGCGTACTCGTCGGGCACTTTCTTGCCCTTCTTCCATGTGTCGACGACGTCCTTTGCGAGCTTCCCGTCCTCCTTCGCAAGAAGGACGCCCTTTATCTTTATCTGGCCGACCGCTTCCTCGTAGTTCGCGGTGTAGACGTAGGTTATCTCGAGGTTCTCCTCGCCCATCTTCACATCCTCGAGCTGTATGTTTATGTTCAGCCCCTTGATGCTCGTTTTGGGCACTTTGTTCCCGCTGACTTCCAGTATCCTTTCTCCGACAATCATTTGTTCGCCTCCTGTCAAGTAGTAGGCTTTTCTGGAAGGGAAAGTTTTAAAGGATAAGGGAGGGGAGGGGAAGCGAAGCCGAACCGCACTTCCACTATTATAAACGTTCGCTGGCATAACCCGCCATGACTTCTTTTGAGAAGATATTGTCAGAGAAATCCATCTTCAAGGATACCTCAGTCCTCTCTCCCCACTACGTCCCCAAGGACCTTCCATTCAGGCAGCAGCAGCTCCACGAGATAATGTCGCTCATATCCCCGGCCCTCAGGGGCCAGAAGCCCCGCAACCTCATCATCTACGGGAAAACCGGCACAGGGAAGACATGCACCACCAAAAGGATGATGGAGGAGTTCGTCCGGTCTGTGAAGGAGAACAGGGCGAGCATCCATTACGTCAACTGCAGGATATACAATTCCAGGTACAGGATACTCCAGAAGGTCCTGAAGGGATACATGCCCGAGCTGGAAAAGGCGGGATTCGGCCTCCCCTTCCTTTATGAGAAGCTCATAGAGATAGCAACCGGGGGGGAGCAGGTCGTCATCGTGCTCGACGAAATCGACATGGTCAAGGACCTCGACGACCTCGTTTATACCCTCACCCGCTCTAACGACGAGATAACCAAGGGCGGCGTCAGCATCATCGGGATATCGAACAAGCTCTCGTTCAAGGACTCGCTCGACCCGAGGAGCAAGAGCAGCCTTTACGAGACGGAGATGGTCTTCCAGCCCTACACCGCCGAGCAGCTCCAGAAAATCCTCGACCAGCGCGTCGGGGAGGGCTTCGCGGAAGGCGCAATCGAGCCGGCGGCCATAAACCTCGCCGCCGCGATTACGAGCCAGGAGAGCGGGGATGCGAGATACGCCCTCAAGCTCCTCAACAAGGCCGGGGAAGTGGCGATGCAGGCGGGGAAGGGGAAGGTCACCGACGAGGACGTCGAGGCGGCCCGGAAGGCGGTGGAGCTTGATTTGACCGTGGAAACGATGAACACCCTTCCCGAAATGCACCAGCTCGTTTTATACTCCATCGCGAACCTGACCATCGGGGGGAGCAAATATGCGAGGCTGGAGGGGCTCGAAAGCGGGTTCCTGTTCTCCGGCGAAGTGTACGAGGAATACGAAAGGGCGTGCAGGCAGGCGCGCAAGAGGCCGAGAAGCTCCAGATGGTACAAGGAATACCTGAACGATTTGGAGATGCTGGGCCTCATCGTAACGACGCCAAGCGGGAAGGGCGTCCGGGGCCAGACCACCCTCATACGGATAGGGCCGGAGGCTTCCGGAGTGCTCGGGATACTAAAAAGGAGCCTTTTCGGGGCCTAGGCAGAGTAGTAGCTTTCCATTTTCCTCTTTGCCGAGTTCAGGAACCGCCCCGTGCCCTGGAGCCGGGCCGCGAAAGCGTCCGCCCCGCGCTCCTCCTCGTCCTCGAGGACTCCGGCGTCGAAGAAAGCGCGGAGAAGGGGCACTTTGGAGAAGAACCATCCGCTGGTCTTGTACAATGAGGAATTGTTCGTCAGGTGGCCGTATTCGTGGAGAAGCACGGCCTCGAGCTCCTTCCCGCTGAGGATGTCTATCATCCCCTGGGAGACAACTATCCATCTCTTATAGCCCCCGTAGGAGAAGGCGAATGGCTTGCCCTTGTCTGTGACGTATACCGGCACGCTGGAGGGGAGCTTGGCCGAAAGAGCCTCTGAAAGAGCTGCATTGCTCCAGGCGAGGTAGATGTTCGGCATCAGTATGTAGCCGAAAAGGAACGAACCCATGACCGCGGCCGGTATGCTGTACATGAGGGCGTGCTCCGAGCATAGGAGCAGGTCGTCATGGCACATCATCGAGAAAGCGAAGTATGAGATGAGGAAAAGCAGGCTGAAGACAAGGGGATACGACCAGCGTATCCTTGACCTCATGCTGCCATTCCGTATTATCATGTATATGGATGCCGCGGCGAGCGTGCCGAAAACCAGGAGGGAGCCTAGCCCCAGAGGACTGCGTATGAAAGTGTCGAGGCACGGCCCGA
>JBFLVW010000070.1:0-6457 GCA_040758235.1 Microcaldota archaeon | reverse complement strand
GGGCGATGAAGATACGGTTCTTCCCGGTGACTATCGGCGCGATGAGGGCGCTCACCAAAAGGGGGATGAAACTGAAAGAAGAGATGGAGGGGACGGGCGCGGAGATAGTCGAGATATTCCCCGGAGCGTCGCTCGACGTCCTCGGCCTGAAGCGCAAGGATGTCGGGGCTGTGAACGGGTTCCTGAAAAATTTCCGGTGCAAGGCCGGGAACATCCATGAGAGCGATGCCGCGATAGGCGCATTCACTCTTTGGTGTCATTCTAAGGGAGAATCATTGCAACTCAAGGGGAAGGACGGCTGCATAATCCTTCCGGGGGGGCGCTAATGGCAGTAGCCGTAAGCAAGGGCGTCCTCGACCTGGCCCCATGAGCCTTTCCATGAGGTCACGAACGCGAAAAGTCCTTTCAAATAATCGCGGTCCATCTTGAACTGGACCCGGCCTTTCAGGCCGAGATGCCGGATTATCTCCGCGTCGCTCTTCCCCCCGGACCTCATGTGCCGCGTTATGCGGACTATCTCGTTCTGGTTGTACCTCGAAGATTCGTAAAGCTCGACGATGCCCTCGACCTTGCACCCCAGGGGGGCGTTCAGTATCAGGTTGCACATGGGGCAGACGGTCGCCAGGTTGCTTTTAGCGTTGTTGCCCGTGTCTCCATCGAGGTAGTTTATCGTCTGCCATTCGTCCGCCTTGAAGCCGCAGAACAGGCATTTGTGATTGTCCCTCCGGAGCACATCTTTCCTGAGGACGTCCCAATCTTCGGGCTTGAGCTTCGCGCGCTGGGATTTTCCGCGGTAATTATTGGCTTCAGGAAAAGTCGGAAACAGTTTTTTCATTATATAGTTGTGAGAGAACTTGTATTTAGATGTATGTATTGCCGCAAACGCCGGTAATGAGGGTTTCGGGAGAGCCTCTCGCTTGTAATAAGTCTTATAAAGTGGTAATGCGTAATTAATTGTAAGCGACGATTCAGGTGATGCCATAACCCAAAACACAAAACCGAAAACTCCCAGCCCTGCCCAGGATTACACGTTCAAAGCGAGAGCGAAGGCATTCATGCGCGGCCTCCCGTGGGGCGAGGGGCTTGTCGAAGTCGCCAAAGACGGCCTGATGGCGAGCGGCCTCGAGGAGGGGCTGCAGGTCAGGTACGCGAAAAGGATAAAGGACGCGGAGCGCGCGGCCTTCCTGCTCAATTTCGGGGTGGATTCGGAAACGGCGCAGGAGGTGCTGGCCTCGGTCGTCGCGCAAAAGGGCGATGCCGACCAGTCGTTCCGGGCGCTTTTGAGGGGAAACGTCTCATCGGAAAAGGCGCAGGAGGCGCTCGCATCGAAGATTGCGGATGAGAGCGACCACAAGGCCGGGACGTACGCTTATGCCCTTCTGGTGTGCAGGATGGTCCGCTCCCATAAGGCTGAAGAGACGCTTGCCGGCGTGATAGCCGCGCAGGAACTCGCGGGCAGGGCGCAGGACCTTCTCGAGCGGGCCGACATCACAGAGAGGTCGCAGATGGTTCTTGCAGGTGCGATTCCACGGGACTGCAGGGCGGTCGCGTCCATAATCACGAGCGGCAATGTCACGCGGGAAGTCGCCGGGAGGCTCGCTGAAAAAATGCCCAAAGCATGCAGCCCCGTCGATTCGGGGTGAATGGGGTTTAGCCTTCCGGAAGCTCGTTTTCCGCCCATAGCCTCCGGGCGAGGTCCTTCACTTCTTCGAGGCCCGGAACCGAGAGCACCCGGCTGCGCAGCCCGGCTTTAAGCGAGAGGCGCTCGTCAGGGCAGATTATGCAGACATAGGGGTCCGCGCGAAAAAGCTCGCTTACAAGCTTCGCCCTCCGGCTGTTTTTCTTGAAAATCCTGTGCTTCTTCTGCCCGAAGAGCCTGCAAAACGGCTTGCTTTTTATCTCGAAAATGACCGGCCGGATTGTTTCTTCGTAGGAGAAGATGCCGACCGCATCGATTTCAGCGAGGCTCCTAACCTTCCCCTCCCTTATTCCAAAAAAAGTGAGGCCGCCCATGCCGTCGCCGATAAACGTGATGCCATTGGGAAGGGCGCCCGCCCTCGCGCCATAGAGCGAGAAGGAAGCGCTTCCTTCTGAGAACTCCGCAAGCCTCATGCGGATATAAGATTCCATGGCGAACCCGACATAGCTGCTGAGGTCCCTCCCCCGCGCCTCGAGCGCCGGGCCGAGGGTGACTGCCAGCTCAGCCTCCAGCTCCGCGATAACGGGGGGCGATGAGAGGAACCTGCCGAGGGGGTGGAAAAGGAGCTCGTCCGCGGCATCATGCGCCAGGTCCGGCCCGGCCCTCCGGGTGATAGCCTCCATCGCGAGTTCATCGAAGCGTCCCGGGTCCGGAAGCCAGATGAGGCGGGATTCGTACTTTCCGGCGACCATGTCCGGATAGATGAGCGGCTGGCCCTCTGCTCCGGACGAGGCTTTCACCATGCAGCAGAAGACCGGCAGGCCGTAGGCCTCTTCCGCCCCCTCGCATTTGCGCCCGGGGCGCGAGTTGCCTGAATGGAAGACCACCGGGGCCATAGAGCCTGAGATATGGAATTCATGGGCTTTTTCCGCGGCCCTCAGCGAACCTTCCGGAGGGACGAAGCGCGAAAGCACGGAATCCATGTAGGCCCGGACCGCAGCGCTGCGGAAAACAGGAAGGAGCGAATCCACGGAAGACCTGGAGCTTTCCGGCGACGGAAGTATTAGGCCGTTGATGTCGAACCGGTCATAATGGATGAATTCCGTGAGCGGAAGAACGAGCCTCCTGTCCAGCTTTTCCGAGAAAGGGGCGGAGGAATTCCTCCGGCGGAACCTCTCGAGGCTTTTTTCTTCCCGGATAAGCATGGTGTCAAGTGTGGCGTGACGTTTTTTTAAACCCTTACGTCCATTTTCTGTAACACAAGAAATCCAAGGCGGGCTGACGAACCGATGAGAAGGAGGCAGAAAAAACAGCAGGGGGAGAAGCCGGCGCGTTTCCCAGGCGAGCCCAAGCTCGATTCGGTGGACTGGGCGCAGAAGATACTCTACGGGGACGAGGGAAGCAGGCTGAAGGCGATTTTCGAGGCCAAGGGGAGGAGGGATGCCGAGGCCCTTCCCGTGCTCATCAGGCAGATGGTCTCTTCGGACGAGCCGGGGTTGGAGGCGAGGGAAGCGATTCCGGTGATAATCGAGGCGAATCCGGGGAACGAGGATGTCATATCCATGGGACCGGTCCTTGCCGGATATTTCGACACCTCAATGGCAGGCTACTGGGCCGTCTGGGTGTGCGCAAGGATACTCGAGACGAACCCAAAAAAACTGAAGGAGCTCGCCCCGAAGCTGATGGAAGTTGGGGAGCAGGCGGTAAAGGAAAGCGACGGATATTTGCTTGAGGAGATAGCTATCTGCCTGGGGCAGATGGGGGCTGTGGAAGCGGTCCCGATGCTCCGGAGGGGGCTCGAGACCATGTCCCTGGACGAGGAGGTCAGGGATGCGCTGGAGCGCATCGCCCGCGACCTAGGCAGGCAGGCCTACATGCACTGAACTTTCAGGAAAACGCCGCCAAGGAGCGCGGCGAGCGCAAGGCCGACCGGGCATAGGGGCTTCTCCGATTCCACGTAATTTTTTTCAGGAACACCGCCCCTGCCGAAGGCATCCATGCCCACCGGTGCGAAGCGGACCGTCTTCTCGTCGATTTTCTGACCGTTGGTGCCCGTGACTGGTGTCGGCATCTTCACAACGACGGGTATGAGGGTGGCGTCCTCCTCGTAGCGGAGGTATTCCTTGCCGTCCTTTTTCACTATCGAAACGGGCGAGCCCTCTTCCCCGGGCCTTGCGGTCCCCTTCAGAAGGAGCGACGCGGCGGTTTCCGTGCATTCGAGGTCCTCTATTTTCTGCATTTCGTCCTGCGTGAGGTTCTCCCCGGCGCTTCTCAAAAAGTCCTTGAACTGGTAGCAGTCCATGCCGGCAAGCAGGCCCTCCTTGTAGAGTTCGACCTCCATGTTGTCGGTCCCGTCGCCCTTTATGTCGTGCCTCGCTTCGCCGGAGATGCATCCCGCGGCGAGAAGCGAAGCAATCATAATAATCGCAATAAGTCTCATGCAGCCGATTCTGATGGCAAAATTATAATCATTCCTCTTTGCGCATGACGATGGACTTCAGGGGAACTCTGACCTTCGCTTCCCCCTTCTCCTCTTTCCACAGCCGGGGGCGGTTCGCTTCCAGCTGGTCCGCCTCTTTTCCGGCGTATTCCGCCGCGGTGAGGATTTTCACGCCCTTCTTTTCCCCGGCCCGGAAAACCGGCTCAATCCTCTTCCTCCAGCCGATGTCCCTCAGGAGATGATGGTCGATGATGAGGGCGTCGAGGGGGCACTCTTCGACAATCCGGGCGAGGTTGTCGTTCGCTTTCTTCATGTTTTCCGCGCCATAGCGGAGCATGATGTAGCTCAGCGGCCCGTCAACGATTACGAGGTTTGGTTTGTTCCTGAGAATGAACTCCGCCTGGGAGTCCACGGCCGGCCCTTCGACGTCGTTGGTGTGGACGAAGCGATAAGTCCCGTCATCTACAAGGGTCTCCACCACATAGCCGAGGCGCGGATTCGTGCCGTGGAAGACCGCCGGCGAGAATTCAAGGCGGGTTTTCCCGAAAGCGAATTCCCTGCCGTCGGCGAATTCAATTTTTTTGGCAAGGGGTTGAATCCTCGGCAGGAAGTAGGCGGCGCGCTTCTTCTGGGACTGGTTGATGTTTTCTTTTGGGTGTTTTACGAAGACCGTTTTACCGGTGTAAACGTCATCGATGCGGTATTCCGGCTCGTGGTGGTCGTAGTGGTAATGGCCGATGACGAGGATGTCCGCTTTTTTCGCAAACGAGAGTATCCGCTCCCAGCTCTCTTCGAGGCGCTCCCATTCCTTTTTGTGCGGGGGGTAGCCGAAGCGGAGGGGGCCGAGCGAGGCGGAGGGGTCGATGAGGATTTTTACGTCAGCGGTCTCCACGAATGTCGCCTGGGAGCGCACGCCCATGGAATCGAACGCGACAGGCGTGATTTTCATTTCAGCCCTCTTTCGCAATAAGCTTGTACTGCGCATCCTCGCCCTCTCCGAAGATTGAGGGGTTGTACAGGATGATGCCGCTTCCCTGTGGGATTGGGCATTTTTTGGCGTAATCTTCAGTTCCTTCCGATTCGCACCCTGAATAGTAGCTGAAGTCCTTCCCGTCCACGAAATCGTCGAACTCATCGATTGATGGGACGACGTATATGTCTAGGGGGACGTCGGATGTGACCTTGAAGGCGTATTCCGCGGCGTCGTTCCTGGTGCAGACCGGGAAGAAGACCGACGCCCCGTCCGGCAGGAAGCCGCTTTCGTTCAGGTCCGTCTCATATTCCACAGGAAGTACAGGGTGCATGATGTTTTCGGGGTCGGAGTCATGCCCGTATCCGAGGACGTGCCCCAGCTCGTGCTCGGCGATGAGCAGCACCGATTCCGTTTTGTAAGGCCGCCATTTCTCGAGGCAGAGGCTGTCGCCGAGGCCTATCTGGACGAACCGCGAGCCGGTGGTGATGCCGACGGGCTCGCCGCCGAACTCCTTGACCCAGCCAATAGTGAGCCAGGCTTCCTCTCTAGATGAGACCTCCCTGAAGGACACGTTCTCCTCCGCTTCCCAGAAACCGAACGCTTCGCGGAGCGCGCCGATTGAGGATTCGTTCGCCCCTGCGGGAAGCGAGTCGATGAATACCGTGTATTCCCCCGGCGCCTGGATGGAGGAGCATGCGGTCTCGTAATCTCCGGAAACGTCCATGCCGCACGCGCCATCCAGTCCCCGCGCGCGGGAAGCGATGCGTTCGCATTCCGCGGAAAGAGTGGAGGCGCACTCCGGCCCTGCGCAGTACTGCGCAAGAACGTAAAGCGAAACGAGGTCGGCATTCAGATCGGCAAGAGGGATGTAGCAGGAGGAAAGGGACTCGGTGCCGTTGAAGCAGTGGAGGGAGGACATGCGGCAGGCCTGCCGGAAGCCCGAGAGTGCCGACTCGTATCTTGATTTCGCCTCGACATAGCCGTTCAGGGCATCGTTGTAACGGCCGCCCTCCATAGCTGCGGAGGCGGCATCCATCGCAGAATCGCCTTTTTCCACGTCCGAATTCGCTTCTTCGACGATGGCGTTCGCCTCGTTGATTTCCTTTTCGTCCGAGTCGCAGATGGAGTTGGAATCCGAGTCGAGGCAGCAGGAATTTCCGACCTTGATGTATGGCGCGTTGCACGTCACCTGGCCCAGGCATCCGAAAAGGAGGATTGACGCCAGCACCAAAAACCGCATGGATTCCATTCTGCATGGTGGGTTTAAATTCCTGAGCGGGCAAATTCGGTGTGAATGAGGCTGTTTTTCTGGCGCAAAGACGCCAAGGCCATGGAACAGGGTGCCGGAATCCGGAAACCCGATGCTGAATGCCGGGAACCCTCATCGGCAGTGTGGGAGAGGCAC
>JBFLVW010000069.1:0-5178 GCA_040758235.1 Microcaldota archaeon | reverse complement strand
GTTCTCGGTGAAGTCGATGACGCGCCATCTGGTTTTTGGCCCTGGAGCCACATTGCCCGAACCACCTAAACCAGTCCCGTTCCCGGCATCCGGTTTCCCGTTTCCGGCCCTGAACACCCCATCCCCGGCATCGGAAATCCTGTCCACGGCAACGGAGGCCGGAAGCCCGGATTCCCCGCCCTCGTCTCCTGAGCCGCCGGCCCCATCCTCCCCGCGTCCGGTCATCCGCTCACCGCCCTTTTGAAAATCCTCGCGATGTCCGCGGCCGAAGCGCCGATAAGCTGCGCCCCGCGCCTGGAAAGCGCGCCATCCACCGCCCCAGCGATTTCGCCTTCCGTAGAGCCGAGGCTCATTCCCGAAAGCGCCTTCTCGACATCCTCGATTGCGTCCTCCGGATGGAGGAAGAAGTCCCCGGTTATCCTCACCCCGAAGGCTTTTCCCCCCTCTGCCCGAATCTCGATGCAGACGAGCTTGCCGTCCTTCACCTTCTCCTCGCACCTCATGGGAGTTTATCCGCCGGGAAGTAATTTATGCCTTGCCGGGGGGCGCGAAAAGCGGCTTTTTCGCAGGGGGGGCCATCAGCGTCCTGCCGAAAACCACGAAAAGCGCCAGGGACAGCGCGAGCAGACCGAATAGCGGCGCGAAGCCGAACTCCTTGATGACAAGCCCGCCCAGCGAGAGGAAAAGGAATTCGGACACCTTGAGGGGCGCATACAGCACGCCGATGTCGGTCGAGAGGTCCTTGCTCCGGTACACCTGGTCGGCGAGTATGTGCTCGGCGACGATGTATCCGCACCCATAGCCGGCGGCTACGATGGCGAGCAGGGGAAGCAGCAGGCCGGGCGCGAAAGGCAGCGCGACGAGCGCCGGAACGCTCGCGAAGCTTGCGAGTATCAGGGTGCTTTTGGGCAGATTGAGCCTCAAAAATGCAAACGCGAAGATGAAGGTGGCGATTGAATGCAGCGCAAGTAGGGTCCCTGCGGCTCCGTAGTCCAAACCGATGCCGGATATCAGGAAAAGCGGGAGGAGAAATCCGATGAGCATGTTATAGGCAAGCCAGATGAGGAGCTGGAGGAAGGAGGCGTGCCAGAAGGTTTTCGGCCGCTTCTTGAATATCCGGGCGAGGGTATCCCTGTCTACGCGCATCCCGCCCGAGGGCATCTTCTCCCCCCACGCAATCAGGCCGAGGAGGAGGACTGAGAGAAGGAGGAATGCCGCGAACGCCCCGCTGAAGGCGAGGTAGGCGAGCGCCGCGCCCACCGCGAGCCTCCCCGCCCCGTCGGCAAGCTGGCGCATGTTCGAGAAGCGTACGAGCGCTTTCCCGGGGTCGCCCTTCCCGTTCGCTGAAAGCACCTCGGTCCGGGCGATTGCCCAGAAACCGGAATTCCTCACGCCTTCGGACAGCGTGGCGGCCGCGAACCCCAGCGGCGAAGCCACGAAAATGTAGAACAATATCGAGACGACGTTCATGGCGGAATAGAGAATCGCGATTTTCTTCGTCCCTATTTCGTCCGCGATGCTCGCAAGGAGGATGCGGATGACCATGAAGGAGAGGGGGCCGACCGACAGGATGACGCCTATCCAGGCGATGTCCACCTGCCGCTCGAGAAGATAGAGGGGGACGAGGACTGCGAGGGCAGACGCGATGAAAGTATATAGCATGTTGACGGCCAGAAGCCTCTGCATCCTGGCCGGGTCTCCCTCTTCGGTTTCCATAGGAGGTCTCTTCCAGCTCGCTGGCTGGGGATGACTGATTAGTTTGGGAGGCGGGCATTAAAAAGATTGGGGGGTTCTTGTATTTGATGGAGCTCGAAATAGGCGGCAGGAGGTTCGCAGTCGAAAGAGTCCTCACCAAAAACCGTACGGCGAGCGCGAAAATGAGGGATGGCAGGATAGTGGTATCGCTCCCCGTACGGTGGCCGTCTTCGGAGAGAGAAAGGGTTGCCGGAAACCTGCTCCGCCGGGTCGGGAGGGCCATCGAGAAGGGAAGGTGGAGGCCGGAGGCTCCGGGGAAGGTCCTTTTCAGCAACGGCCAGCGGGTTTTGGTGTGCGGCAAAGAGTTCGAGGTCCGCTTTATCCCGTCGTCCCGGTTCGGCGGGAGGCTCGATGGCCGCAAGGTCGAGGTCCGTGTGGTCGAAGGGCATCCGGAAAAAGAGAGGAAGGCGTCCGATATTGCGCGCAGCGTCCTCACGGCGGCGGTCATTCAGGAGGTCCGTGAGCGCGTGGACATTCTTAACGAAAGGCATTTCGGCTCTGCCATCGCCGGCGTCACGCTCAAGGACATGGTCAGCAGGTGGGGGAGCTGCTCGCCGGACGGTTCGATAAGCCTCAGCTTCAGGCTGCTCTTCATGCCCCAAGAGATTCTTGATTATGTCATTGTGCATGAGATTGCGCATACAAAATACAAAAGCCACGGGACGAGGTTCTGGGCGCTCGTGGAGAGGGCTTCGCCGGACTATCGGGAAACAAGGAAGTGGCTGAGGGAAAACGGCTGGAAGTATCCGGTTTCCAGCATCCAGCCGCCAGTTTCCGGTCCGGAAACACAGGACACAATGGCCGAATCAGAGACCCCTTCGCCTGGCGCACTAAACCCAAAACCCGAAACCCAAAGCGCAGAAACACCAAACCGGAAGCCGCTCCTTTCCGGCCAGCAGAAGCTTGCCGACTTTTACGATGAACCCTATTGAGACGATGGACTCGGGGTTATAAAATGTTATGAATTATAGTTCTTTATGTATATTAAAGGGCCAGTTGGGGGCAAATGCACGAGCGCCGCTGAGGGTGTACGGGAAGCGAGGGCATATTTCAAGGGCCTTGGCCTTAAAGTCGGGCAGGACGGCTTAGTGGCGCGAGACCTTGGACCGAGCCTAGTCAGAAAACTTGCAGAATGGCACAAATCCTCCAGTGGGGCATTCGACGGGGGTGGGTTGGGCCTGGAAATGCCCACGGCAACCGATTTTTACCGCAAGGTATATCTCGCGGTTTCCCTCTGGCGGCAATACGAAGATGAAAGAACCCCCTATCTGCTGGGGAAGGGGGTGGGAGTCGAGATAGCGCTGCGGGGGGGCATCGCGGGCAGGAGGAAGAGCCCGCTCGAATTTTCATTCCGCACCCATTCCGATTTCGAATTTTACGCAGTTGAATATAAAACAGACGAAACCGGGGCCAATATCCGCGGGGAAAATGTTTATCCCGAAGTATTCCTCGAAGTTTTTGGAGCGCAGGAGTATTTTCCACCGACAAAAACGAAGGGCTTGTGCGGTTTGCCGCCCGATTTGCTGATTCGGAGTGCCGAAGAAGTGGATTTCGGTGGGATTCCTATCAGGATACCGAATCTCGAGTTACTTTTCCTGGATAAATTTTTAGCCCCTGGAATAAAGGAAAGGCCCGAAGGAAGTGATGCCGAAGTGCTTGCCCGCCAGTACAAACTCGATAATGAGGCGGTATTGACTCAACTTGATCGCTATCACATAAAACCTGCAATAGAGAGAGAACTGATGGGGATGAAGGAGTACCCGCAAAAACAGTTTGAGTCGATAAAAAGGAACATCGGGTATGTGATTGCGGCTTTGAAAGCTGAGGGCATACAGCTGGAAACAGCGGCTCAGATGGCGCATGCGGCAAATGAAGACAGGGAGAGATGGCGGGGAATTCTCACTCGTGGAGGCAGTGGCGTTGTTTGTTACTACCGTGGCATAGACGTGGAGAACTGGCCGCTTGTATCGGGCGATGATTTCGATGGCGTGGAGCTCAGAGAAGAGAGATTGGTTTCAAAACTTGAAGAAAACGCAATAGGCAAAATGGGAAAAATGATGAAAGAATTCGAACGAAAGCGCAGGGAGCTGGAAGAGCTTTTGGAACTGGCTGACAGGATCCATGCGTCCGTGTGATTTCATTCCCCGATTACTTTCACAAGTATCCTCTTGTTCCTCTGCCCGTCGAACTCGAAATAGAATATCTGCTCCCAGGTCCCTAGGTCGAGGCGCCCGCCGGTAACCGCCATGACGGCCTGGTGGCCCATCATCTGCCGCCAGATGTGCGCTGCGGCATTGTCCTCCCCAGTATCATTATGCCGGTAATCCGCCCCGTAGGGGACGAGCTTCTCGAGAATCCGCAGGTAGTCGCTGTGGAGGCCGGACTCGTTGTCGTTCACCACGACCGCGGCGGTGATGTGCATCGGATTCACCAGTACAAGTCCCTCCCTCACCCCGCTTTCCCTGATTACCTGCTCCACCTTGTCCGTGATGCGGACGACCTGGATTTTCTTCTCGGTTTTCATGGTTATGTATTCCGTCTTCGTCTTCATCGCATCATCCCGGAATGCAATGTTTCCTTATCGCTTCCCTCGCGGAAGCGAAGTGCCCCGCGGCTGCTGCGAAATTTTTCGAGTCGTAAGCGGCGACCGCCCGGTCCAGGCTCTCGAGGAGCGGCCCGTGGTAAAGGTCGGGCGACTGGGAAAGCTCGTCGAGGATGAAGCCGGGCTTGTTGCCCTTTACGAAAAGCCTCAGGTACTCGACTTTCTCCAGCGCTTTTTTCTTTTCCTTCGCCGCTGCGAACCGGTAGAGCCAGGCGTAATGCCCTATCTGATAATCGGTCTTGCCGTGCTCCGAAGGAGGGATGCCCTCCTCCATCAGCCGTATTTTTTCCTCCGCCTGTCTCCGCTCGCGGTTCCCGACCCTGAAAAGCGCGCTGCGCTCAGCGATTTTCGCAAGGAGCGAATCCCAGTCAGGCTTCCTCGTTTTGAGAAGCGATTCTATCTCATCGAGAACGGCCAGCTTGGCCGAATCCTCCTGCTCCCATGCGTGCACCTTTTCCGGTATCTCGGCGAAGCGGGCGAGCTGGGAGTGCAGCCACCGGTCGCGCTCGGCGCGGAGCGCGCATTCTTTCCGGAGGTTGTGCTCCATGAGGCCCGCGACCTGCTTGTCCCTCCATACGCTCAGGCGGTTCCTTGCGGAAGTGAAAACCGCGCAGGCGCGGGAGACCTGGAAGTCCCTCTTGTTGCCGGAGAGGCCCTTCGCCTGCTCCAGCATTTCGATTGTTTTCTGGACCCTCGAGCGGGTGAGGAGGCGCTTCACCACGACTTCCTTTTTAGAAAGCGCGGAATCGGCCCCCTGAAGGGCGGTTATGGTCGTGTTAATTTCGGCATCTGTGTGCCTGCTTTTTATCTGCGCGAGGCGC
>JBFLVW010000068.1:0-10613 GCA_040758235.1 Microcaldota archaeon | reverse complement strand
CAGAGGGGTGGCACTCCGGAATTTCCTCGCCTTCGTGGGCGTCCGTGGAGTTGACGTGCGCTGAGAGGCCCTTCCCCCTCAGGACCAGCGCCCCGCGGTGCTCGGTGGAGCTCCTGAAGATTGCCTCTGTGTCGCCGATTTTCATCGACAGGTATTTTGAAAGGGCGGCTGCGTCAGCCGTGGCTATCCTGCCCGCCCTCCGGTCAGCGATTTTCCCGTCTTTCTGGGTGGCGAAATTCGCCCTGAATGCGACGTCGCCGTCCTGCAGCCTGATGCCGAGGCCGAGCGCCTCGAGCGGCCCGCGGCCCCGGTAGAAAACGGCCGGGTCGTATCCGAGGATGTTGAGGTGCGCGACGTCGCTTCCGGGGACGACGTATTTCGCGACCGGGCTCATCATGCCGGTTATCCCGTCCCGGGCAAGGCGGTCGAGGTTGGGCTTCTTCGCGGCCTGTAGCGGGGTTTTAGGGGTCGGAAGGTCGCCAAGGCCGTCCAGGATGAGCAGTATCGCTTTTTTCATGGATGGCTAAACGAGGCTAAATTAAAATATCTGACTGCCGGCAGGCATCCGCGGAAAGGCGCCCCCAGCAGGTTTATTAACTTCGGTGTCACATATAGACTTCCACTATTCCTATAGGGGGTTCGCATGGAGGTAGACCTGTCTTCGCAGATAGCGGTGTTCAGCGATTTTTTCACCACTATTTACAGGCCGAAGATAGATGCCCTCCTGGGGGTGTATCCCACCCAGAAGAGCCTTTTCGTGGATTACACCGACCTCGAGAAATTCGACCCGGACATGGCGGACGCCCTCCACCACAGCCCGGACCTCATAATCAAGGCGGCGGAGGAGGCGATAAGGGGGCTGAACCTGTCCGTTCCTGCCGGCAAGAGCTTCGCGCCGCACGTCCGGTTCACGGACGTCCCTTGCGAGGACACCCTTATCGAGCATATAGGCTCGCACAACATAGACGAGCTCGTCGCCTTCAAGTGCGTCGTCACCAAGCGGGCGGAAGTGATGCACAGGGTGAAGGTCGCGATGTACAAGTGCACCCTGTGCGACGCCGAGATGAAGCTCTTCGTGGGGAAGAACTTCCAGCCCCCCAAAAGGTGCGAAAGCTGCAAGAAGTTCGCCCTGCGGCAGGTGGACGAGGAGAGCACGTTCACCGACATCCAGCGCGCCGAGGTGCAGGAGCTGCTCGAGCGCGTCAGGGGCGGCGCGCCTGCCGCGCACATCGAGCTTCTGCTCGAGGACGACCTCGTGAACAAGGTCGCCCCAGGGGACAACATCGAGATAATGGGCATGCTCAGGCTGAAACCCCCGATGAAGATGAGGCAGAAGCAGGACATGATATACGGGAGGTACATCGAGGTCAACAGCTCAAGGAGCCTCAAGAGGGATTTCGAGGAGATAGAGATAACGAAAGAGGACGAGCGAAGGCTGAGGGAGCTGTCCAGGAACCCGCTCATCAACGAGATAATCACAAAATCCATCGCGCCCTCGATTTACGGGCACAACGAGGTGAAGCGCGCCCTCGCCCTCCAGCTCTTTGGGGGAACGAGAGGGAAGACGATGAAGGGCGGGGCGCCCATAAGGGACGACATACATGTCCTCCTCATCGGAGACCCCGGCATCGCGAAATCGCGGTTCCTCCAGAGCGTTTCCGAGATAGCTCCCAAAAGCATCTACGTGAGCGGCAAATCCGTCTCCGGCGCCGGCCTCACGGTAGCGGCAGAGAAGGACGAGCTGGGGGAAGGCGGATGGACGCTGAAAGCGGGCGCCCTTGTCCTTGCGAGCGGCGGGACCGCGCAGGTAGACGAGTTCGACAAAATCGAGGAGGAGGACAGGGCCGCGCTCCATGAAGCGATGGAAACGCAGACGATAAGCGTCGCGAAGGCCGGCATCGTGGCGAAGTTCCGCACCAAAACCGCAATCCTCGCCGCGGCGAACCCCAAATACGGCCGGTTCGACCAGACCAAGAACCTGGCCGACCAGTTCGACGTCCCACCGACGCTGCTCTCGCGGTTCGACCTCATTTTCCCCATAGTGGACGTCCTTGACGAGGAAAAGGACGCGAAGCTCGCCGAGCACATACTCTCGACGCACATGGGGAAGAACCAGGGCGCGGACGAGGAGGTTTTCGACAAGGACCTCCTCCGCAAATACATCGCGTACGCGAGGAGGAAGGTGTTCCCCAAGCTTCTTCCGGCCGCATCCGGGAAGATAAAGGAGTTTTACGTGGATTTGAGGAGGAAGAGCAAGGACGCCGGCTCGGTCGCGATAACTCCGAGGTATCTCGAAGGCCTCGTCAGGCTCGCGGAGGCGAACGCCAAAATCAGGCTGAGCGAGACCGTCGAGGAGGAGGACGCGGAAGTCGCGATAGCGCTCTTCAACTATGTCATGCAGCAGATAATGACCGACAAGGTCACGGGAGCGTTCGACGTGGACGTCGTGACGACCGGAAAGCCCAAGTCCGAGCGGGAGAAGATGCAGAAGTCCGATACCATCCTCGACATCATCAGGGAGCACCTGCGCAGGAGCGACACTGCCGATGTCGAGCAGGTCATATCGGACGCGAAATCCTATGACATAGACGACGCGGCCGCAAGGAAGATAATTACCGAGCTTCTGCGCCGCGGGGTCGTCTACGAGAAGGGATATGGGCATATAAAGATAGTCGGGGAGTGAAATTCCCATGCGTTTGCTCCTCGCCATGCTCGGCTTCTTCATCCTGGCCCAGATCATAGGCGTTTTCACCGGCTCTGTCATCATTTCCGATCTGGAGCGCAACCCGTACGTGGGCGGACTCGTCGTCACGACGGACGCGGACGAGCCCGCGAACGCCGGCATATTCATCCTTTACGTCCTTATCGGGGCGGCGATAATGATTCTGCTGATAAGGAAGCTCCACATTTTCCCGATAATCTTCGTCCTCATGGAGTTCATGCTGATTTCGAGCTCCAGCTCCGTCGTTTTTTATGCCGTTCTCCGGACTGTGCTTGGATACGGCGAGAGCACGGCAATCGCGATTGGCCTCGGCCTCGCGTTTTCGGCGATAAGGGCATTCGTGCCCGGCTTGAAGAACGCCGCCGCGATACTCGCGACCGCCGGCGTCGGGACGATTTTCGGCATCTCGCTCGGCTTGTTCCCCCTCATACTGTTCCTCATCTTCCTCTCGATATACGATTTCGCGGCCGTTTTCTTCACCAAACACATGGTCGAGATGGCTGATTTTATCGTGAAGAAGGATATGGCATTCACCGTGACGGCGAAGGCGCCCCCGCCGAAAAAGGGGATGAAGGAGCAGCGCATAGATCTGGGAACCGGGGACATGATAGCCCCGATAATGATGGAGGTCTCGGCGCTTTCCTTCAGCCCGGTCGCGACCGCGTTCGTGTTCGTAGGGGCGGTCGTGTCGCTGGGGCTTTTCCTTGTGCTTGTTTACAGGAGCAAGATGGTTTTGCCCGCGCTTCCGCCGATAGCGCTCGGGATGATAGCCAGCCTGTTTTTGGGGTTCTTACTCGGATTCTATTAGGAAGTCTTTTATTTTTACGTCTGTATTCGCTGTGAGTCGGGTCTGGGGAGGTGGCGGCAGATGGCCGAGGCGATGCTGGAGAAGAAGGGGACTTCGGGATTCTCCGGAGCCGGTCCCCTTACTGATACGCCAGATGCACTCGCCAAGCTGAGGGAAGGCGGCAAGGTCCTCAGCGCAACGGTCAGGGAGAGCAAAACGGCGGCGCCGACCAGCGGGGAGAAGCTCAGGAAGGGCATAGACAGCGCAAAGGGCGCCCTGGCAGCCATAGATGCAGAGAAAGCCCCGGTCCTTGGAAAAACGTTCAAGGCGCAGGCCAGCGCCGCGAAGGGCCTTCTCGATGAGGCGGGGCGGGCCCTGGATGAGGGCAACGAGGCGAAGGCGGCCGAGCTTTACGGGAAAGCGACCCGGAAGCTTGCGGCCCTGAGCGAAGTGCTCGACCTTGAGCTGGCCATAGTTTCGAAGATGCCTGCCGGACTGCCCGGCCGGCTCGCCCTCGATAAGATACTCGGTGCGCTGGAGACTACAATCGAAGAGAGGGAAGGCCCGAACAGGGGAAGGGCGGAAACCATACTCAAGGCCGCGAGGCTGTATGTTGCCAACGCCGACATATACAACGTGGAAAATGCGGCGGTAAGGAAAGAGCGGAACGCGCTTCTCGACCTCGTGGTGGAAAGGGGCGCGGAGGCCCGCGCGGGGGCGGAGTACACGGCCGAGAGCATGGCCGCGGATTCGGCGGCCCTTGGCCGGTTTTCCTCGAATGCCACGCTCATCAGGGAGCAGGTGGCGCAGGGCAACATATGGCTGCTCGAGGGATGGAGGGAATCCATTTCAGATTTCCTGCGCTCGGGAACGGCGCTCGCGACGAAGGACATGCTCGAGGACCTCGATTTGGAGATAGCCAAGACGCTGGACCGCATGAGGAAGAGCAAGGCGGCGAGCGTCGAGGAGGTGAACGAGCTGGGGAAGAGGTTCTATTCCCTCACGGGCATACCCCGCCCGCTTACCCTCGAGCAGGAGGGGGAGATGCTGGCCCAGGCCGCAAAGGATATCAGGGGGAGCTCTAAAACTCCGGCAAGCGCCGCAGAGCTTTTCGGCGAGCATGCCCTCGCCGCCATCAGGGACGGAAACTTCGAAATCGCCTCCCTCGCCATTTCGATGGGGCTGCTTTGCCGCGCGGCCGGAGGAAAAAAGGCCGCAATCACTTACCTTTCCCCTGCTTTATTCAAGGAAATCTCCGATGCCATAGAAAAGAGGAAGGTCGTATCGCCCGAACTGCTCGCCAAATATTCCGCCCAGATAGAGATTGCTTTCCTGTTCGCCGGGTGCACCGGCATCGAAAGCGAATCCCCCTCGAAGGGGCCAGCCGACAAAGTGGCCGCGGGCAAGAGGCTCAGGGCGGCGGCCGGCGAAATCAGGCGGCGGATTCTCGCGGGAGACATAAAGGGCGCGAAGAGGCTCCTCGACATGGCCGATGCCTACCTGAGGATGCTCAAGTCCTACAAATGGAAGGAGTGGGCTGGCTCGAAGGAGATAGAGGCAGGGATAGACGCGGAGCTAGCGGGCGGTAGCGGCGCAGCGCTTTTCGAGAGGGGGATGCAGCATCATGAGTTCGCCCTGTCGATAAAGGACTTCAGGGCTGCAATCGGCAAGTGGGGGGAAGGGCTTGCCGGCCCCAAGGCCCTGCTCGGGAAGGCCCTGGGGAAGGCCGAGGAGCTTGCGAAGGAGGGGAAGTTCGCGGAGGCAAGGAAGCTTCTCACGCTGGCCGTGATGTACGCTGAAATCACCGGCTTGTTCGCGAAGGAGAAGAAGGGGAAGCTCGATTCCTTCAACCCCAGCCTGGACGCCTCGGTCATGGGCGGCATGGAGAAGGCCCTTGAGGCGGCAATCCTAGGGGAGGGGATGAGCGGGGGGAGGCCGGTCGAGAACGTCTTCCTTGCGAGCTACAAGGAAAGCCAGCAGACGTTCATAACAATGGAGGCCGGGAGGTTCTCCGTCATCGCGGAGGGAAGGCCGGAGGGGAAGGAGACGGTCGATGCCGCGATCGCCGAGGCGAAAAAAAGGAGCGCGGCGGGGGATTTCACCGGCGCGCAGATACTGCTCAGATATGTTGCGGATTATTTCGGCCCGGCCGGAAGCTGGAGGAAGGAGGGCTGGAGATACGACCTTGTCACCGCGCCGCACAACAGCAAGGCAGAGGGGTTTGCGCGCGGGAAAGAGCAGCTTCTCGAGGGAATACGGGCAGAGGTGAAGGCGAAGACGCCTGATGAGCACCGCTCCGCCGCCCTTCTTGTGGACGCCGGCGTAAAAAAGATTGCGACGACCGAGATGCTTGTCAATGAAGCCGCATTGTTGCGGCAGAAATTCGACGGCGAGATACCCCTCATAGACAAGGAGCCGGATACGAAGGACATGGTCCCGCTCGGGACTAGGAGCGGCGGGAAATACCCGGATTACATAAACCTGAAGGACGTCCGGGATTACGAGGCCGCCAACCCGGCAGATGCTGCGACAGCCAAAGGCCCCACCCTGAAGGAGCTACTCAAGGCGTGCAGGGTCGCGGCCGCAAAGGGGGATGTCGAGGCCTACAACACTGCCGTGAAGCGGTTCAACGCGCGCTTCGAGCTGGTCGCAGGCAGGGTGCTCCGGAAGAGGAACCTGGATGAAGCGAAGAAAAAGGTCGGGGAGCTCGGGAAGGGAATCGACGAGATAAAGAAGCAATACGGCTCCTCCATCCCGGGTGCCGTGAAGAAAAGGCTGGATGCCCTCGAGAAGGCGAAAACGGAGGTCATAGCGAAAATCGACGCCATATACAATACGACGGACGATTTCCCCAAAAAGGAGCTTGAGGCGCTCGCGTCCGGCTTTGACAAGGAGAAGCGGATTGCCATCGCGTATTCTCTCGTCGGCGGACAGCTCGAGATGAACAAGGAGTACAGGAAGATGGTTTCGGGGGGCCGGGGCACCCTCACCAGTTTCGCGAAATCCAAGCTCGCGGAATCCGACAAATACCTGAAAAAGGCCCTCGACGCTCTCGCGGAAGGTGACACGGACAAAGCCATGGCCGAGTACAAGAAGGCCATATACGAGAGGAGGCAGGGCCTCGCATTATATGAGGCTTCCAACGCCCTGACCCTCCGGCGTTCGGATTCCTGGAAGACGGGGATAAAGGAAGGGGCGGAGTTCGTCTATGACATCACCGTCGGGGGGAAATCGTTCGACGAAGCGGCCGCGGACGTGGGCCCGAAAGTCGAGCCGGGAGGGGCGGCGCCCCAGTACACAGGATACCAGAAACTGCACGAGGATGTTCTCGCAACGGTCCTGAAGGGGAAGCTGAGCAAGGACGACCTCTCCCGCATCGAGGGATATCTGGAGGCCGCCAGATACGTCGATCTCTCGGTCTTCGGCATACCCGCCGACAACATGAGCCAGGTGCTTTCGGATTTCGTCCCGGACCAGAAAAAAATCAGGGACCTCGTCGCGAGCGCATCAGAAGCGTACCGCAAGGGAGATTTCGCCGAAGGCAAGCGCATCCTAGGAGATGTGAAGAAGGCATGGGAGGGGATGGCAGGCCGCGCCGCCGACAACGCCTGGTGGGGCAACGCAGCGGCCATCGGAACGGGCCTTGCGGCGAGCCTTGTGCCGGGGATAGGCTGGGCTCTCGGCGGCGCGATATTCACGACCATAGCATTCGACCAGGTGGTTACCGAAATCAGCACGAGCGGGGAGGCATCGGCGAAATCGTGGGCGATGCTCGGGGTTTCCGTGGCGACCGTCGGCCTCGGGGCTGCCGCCATCGGGCTTGGCAGGGCCGCCGCCCTCACCGCCGTGGCCGGTGAGGCATCGCAGGCGGCGAAACTTCTTGCATGGTCGAAGGGGCTCTCGTACGTCAACCTAGGCATCGGGAGCTTCATGACCGGATACATGATAGGCGAGGCATGGAACGTCGCGAACGCATATTTCGACCCGAAAAACACCACGGTGAAGGGGCGGGACGTGATACTCTCGGCCGGAATGGCGCTCTTTCCCCTCGCCCACATGACCGTTTCCGGGATAGCAGCTGCGAAGGCTAGGTCTAAAGCGCAGGTCCAGTTGGATTTGGCGCTCAAGGGGGTGTCGGAAAGCGGGGAGGTCAAGATTAAGCCTACCGAGATCCCGACGCCTGAGCTGTCGACGCCTGAGGGCGTGTTCAGGTTTTTGGGGGAGCTCAAGAGCAAGGATGCGTCCGTCAGGGCCGTCGCGGAGGCCCAGCTCGCGAGGCTGCCGCCCGAAGTGAAGGCCACGATCGAGTCATGGGCGAACAAGAGCGGGGTGGTCAAAGCCGCCCTGGAGAGCGGGAAGCTCAACGACCTCGCAATCAAGAAAATCACTGACGGAGTCAAGGCCTACGAGCCTTACCTCGCCCCCAGGAAGCCGGGAGGCTCGAGGGCCATGGCAGATGCCGCGAGGCTGACGGACCCGGCCGAGCTGGGTGCGTTCGTGAAGGACCTGCTCATCACGGATGCGCAGGTTGCCGGGAGCTCGGATGCAGCGAAGCGCGCCCGGGTGGCGCGGAGCGCGGCGAGGGCGGCCCTCGAGGGGCTGAAGAAGGAGAACCCGGAGGCCGCGAAACACATTGAAAAGCTGGTGAGCGACCCGGAATACGAGGCATTCAGGGCAGGCCTCCTCTCCGGCTCGAAGGACGCGAAGATAAATACCACCCTGAGCAACACCGCCGTCCTTATCGGCAGCACGCTCCCTACCGACCTTCCGCCTGCGAAAGTCGCTGTCGCAGGCCCTGGCGAGGGAGTTGGTACAAAACCGAAAATCGAGGCGGTCAAGATAGGGGAACCAGCCGGGGGCGCAAAAAAAGGCCCTGTCGCGATGGGCGGTGACGAGAAGAAGGGGCCGCCGCCCCCCACGCCGGCGGTCGAACCGGGCGCCAAGCCGGCGAAAAAAGGCGGTGGGGGGGCGCCAAAGCCTTCGGGCGCAGACGTGGCCGCCAAGAATGCAGCGGAGCTCCAGAACATAGAGATAACGGCAGCCGGAACCGCAGCGAAGAGGAAGCCATGGCGCCTTCTTACGCCTGAGGAAAAAACCGCGTACCAGGACGAAATTTTCAGGATATACGGCGAAACTTACGGCAAGCTCGGCCTGGACTACAAGAATCCTGAGGAGCTAATAGGAAGGCTGGAGGCGATGGCTGCATTTGATTCCAGCGGGAAGCTTGTCGGGTTCATGCTTTTTTCCAAGACGGGCAACGGCCTGAGGCTCGGCCTGATAGCGGCTGAGCCGGGCTCGACGGAAGGCAGGAGCGCGGTCTACGGGATGATAGAGGGCTTCAAGGGGAAGCCGGGCATGTTCGGCCTAGTTTCGGAAAGGGTCGCCGGCGTAGCAGACAGGCTCGGAGTCCCGTTCATGGAATTCCCTGAGGCGCAGAAGCTCATGGGCAAGCCGAAGGGAGCGGAGTTCCCGACCATCCAGCGCGACATCGCGAACATAAAGAAGATGGAGGGATACGAGAGCACGCCCATGGTGAAGAGGGCGGCGGAGAGGACCGGCAAAAGCCCTGCGGAACTTACCTTCGAGGATATCGTGGACCAGGCAGTCCTCGAGAGGGAGATACCGGACACGGCGGATGCGAGGGCAAGATGTTTTGCCGTAAATCAGACGATAGGCGGTGAGAGGGTCGTTGTCATTAAGCTGATGATGGGCAAGACGCTCTAGGTAGGAGTCACGAAGCGCCAGTAGAGGTTGCCATCGAGCATTTTACTGAGCCGCTCGGTTTCGACTGCGCTGAGCGTCTTTCCCGATTCCAGCCGTCCCCTGACGATTTTCAGGAACTGGAGGTCTTCCTGGGCGAGGGAGACTACGTTGTCAAGAATGAGTGATATCTTGTTGTCGGCCTTCTCGCCCCACCCTATCGAGATGGACGGCTTTCCGCGCGCTTCGAATTTCACGCCCGCGCCCATGAGCGGGCCTGGCTTGTCCGCTGTCATGCCTTCGATGAACGCACGGAGTTCCCGCCTTAGCGGGTCCGCGCCGTTGCCGAGGCGTTCTTCGAGCTTGGCGACAGCCTCGCTTACCCTGACTGCAAGGGCATTCGGCGAAGTTTCCGGCGGAAGAGGGATTGACTTGACTCTCTTCTCCGGCTCAGGCCGGCCGCCCCCGGGCTTTGACTTTCTTTCCATGGATAATTTTGTGGGCATCAAAGTTTTTATGCCATTGCAGGGGGATGGAAAATTTACATTTTCCTGATGACGCGGAGGTCAAGCACGACCTGCACCTGCGAAGGCGAATACGGCCGGACGATTCTTTGGGACAGGACCTGAAGGGAAAAGCCGCATTTCTTCGCCTCGGTTTCCGCTTTCCCGAGCGCCTCTGCAAACGGCTCGCCCATCCCTACAATCGTGTAAAAGTGGACCGTGCCCCCGTCCCTGAGCGCAGCGAAGGCGATTACCAAAAACTCATGCGCGCTTTTGGGGAGGGGCATGATTACCCGGTCGAAACTGCCCGCCCCCCCGATCGCACCGAAATCGAGCGCCCCCGCATCCGCTTCGAGCGCCTCGACGTTTTTCAGCTTGTTCAACGCGATGTTTTCGCGCATGTAGCGGACGGCGTCCGGATTCAGCTCCACCGCGGCGACTTTTGATTTCGGCTTTTGCTTCGCGATGACCAGGGCGAAAGGCCCCACGCCCGCAAAAAGCACCAAAACCCGCTCGCCATCCTTCACTATTTCCGCGATTCTCCCGCGCTCGTGCGCGAGACGTGGGGAGAAGTAGACTTTGGCGAGGTCCAGTCTCATTTTCACGCCGCTTTCCATATAAACGGTCTCGGTCCTGTCATCGCCCGCGATGCAGGCGAATCTCCGCACGCGGTATTCGCCCTCCATCCCGCCGAGCTTCTTTAGGACGGTCCTGACGTTTTTGTGGACTTTAAGCAGGGCTTCCCCGATTTTTTTCTCGTTCCCCTCGAGGGTTTCGGGGATTTCGACGATAGCGATGTCCCCGACGATATCGAACGAGGTGGTCAGTTTTTGGAGCTCTTCTTCAGTGAGCAGACCGGACAGCCCCCCTCTCAATGTTTTGGGAGGCGACTCGCGCTCGT
>JBFLVW010000067.1:0-7593 GCA_040758235.1 Microcaldota archaeon | reverse complement strand
CGAGGCTGCGGAGCTTGAGTATGAGGGGCTTCTGCCTGATTATGAGGAAATCCTTGCCGAATTCGATGTCTTCCATTTCAAAACCCCTTAACACGAAACCCGCAACCGGAAACCATGGGGCTGCGGCCACAAGCACTCCAGCAGATGAAGGCCGGATGCGCTATGTCCCGTCCCCTTTCCCGCTTCTCCTGTTTATCATGTCGAGCACTTTCTTGAGGTGCTCAAACTTTATGTCGTTCACGTGGATTGCCATGTTCGAGCCGCCCGCCGAATCCACGTTCAGCGTCCCCACCCCGAACAGGCGCTGGACGAGGCCCTGAGTATAGCTCGCCTCCGTGATGCGGGAGTATGGGATGATTATCCTCCTAATCGAAAGGATGCCGGAGTTGTAGGTGATTCCGTTTTCGTCAATCGAGACCATGTGGAACCTCGCCGCGATGAAGGCGACGAAGATGTAGAAGATGGCGATAAGCCATATGAGCAGGAGCACGTTCAGGAAAATATCGCCGAGGTAGTCCTGCGCGAGGAAAAGCAGGACGCTGAGCAGGGCGGCCATCAGGAATATCTTCACGACGGCGACGATAGGATGGGGATTGAACGTTTCGCTCATGCGCAACCATCTCTGGTGCGGATTTTAATCATTGCGCTCCTACCCATTTAACATGCTCGTTGCCTACACTGACGGCGCTTCCTTCGGAAATCCCGGCCCGATGGGCATCGGCATCGTGATTTACCGCGACGGAATCATCGTCGAGGAGCTGAGCGAGTACATCGGGCGGGGCACAAACAACATAGCCGAATACACTGCCATAGTCAAGGCGCTCGAGACCGCGCACGCGATGGGCGAAACCGAAGTGCACATCAAAAGCGACAGCCAGCTGATTGTCCGGCAGCTCAACGGGGAGTACAAGGTGAGGGACCCAGGCCTGAGGCCCCTCCATGAGCGCGTCCTCCACCTGTGCAGGGGACTCAAGGCCCATTTCGAGCACATACCGCGCGAGCACAACAAGGAAGCGGACAAGCTCTCGAAAGAAGCCGCCACGCTCGGGCGAAGGCGGACGGAGGGGAGGGGATGATTCTTCGCAACACGCCGGAACTCGGCCGCTTCATGACCTTCGAGCTTTCCAAGGAGAAGCCGGTGCACGGCTGGTTCTGGTATAAGGAAGGGTATGCGCCGGAGCTTGTGGAATGGGCGCTTAAGCGGGAGCTGGAAACCGGAGGCAGGATGCCGGAGGCGGTGCTGGACCCCTTCTGCGGCGTCGGGACTACTCTTCTTGCATGCAAGGAGAGGGGCATCGCTTCTGCCGGCGTCGATGCGTCCACGCTCGCGGCGTTCATCTCGAAAGCCAAAACGGACGACTATGACGGAAGCGACATCGAATCAGCGCTCGCATTCCTGAATAAAAAGCCCGACTACCGTGCGGCGGAAAGGATGGAGTGGCCATTCGAGCTGTTTTCGACAAGGGCGGCGTTTCCCAGGCGCAACTACACGGAAATACTCGCCCTCCGCGAGGCGATAGAGAACGAAGAGGGACGGGCCCGCAACCTCCTACTTCTGGCGCTTCTCTCGATTCTGCCGCAGGCGAGCATAGTGATGAAGGACGGCGGCGTCCTCAAAATCGACAAAAAAAAGCGCGCCCTTCCCGCCCGGGAAATCTTCAAAAGAAAGGTGAAGCGGATGGCGCGGGAGCTTTCGGGGAGGCCCCAGGGCCACGTGCCGAAGGTTTTCCTTGGAGACGCCCGCGCGCTCGACATCGGGAGCGGCGAGGCGGACATCGTGATAACGTCGCCCCCTTACCTGAACAACATCGACTACTCGAAAGTATACGGCCTCGAGCTGAGCCTGCTTTCGATGAGTAAGGCCGAAGCCGAGGAAGTGAGGATGAGGGCGATACGCTCCTTCATCAGGGCCGGAGACCGGAGGCCGGAAACCGAAATGCCGCCCGAGGTGGGGGAAGTCGGCATCCGCATCCCGATAGCAGGGACTTATTTCAAGGACATGGAGGCGGCGATAGCGGAGATGTTCCGCGTGCTCGCACCGGGCGGGGCCGCCTACGTGAACGTTTCCAATTCCGTGATACACGAGACGCATATCCTTGTCGACGAGATTTTCGGCCAGATGGCGGAGAGGATGGGTTTCACTGATGTCGAGATAGTTGTGGGGGCGGAAAGGATAGCCGATGTGAAGCCCCAAAAAGTCAGGACGAGGGAGAGCGTCGTTGTGATGAGGAAGTGAGTGGTATTCAATATTTATAAATGGAATGTGATAAAAAAATCTCATGTCACTCGGACAGAAGTCAAAGCTCGAATCATACAAGAACAGGGACCTGGCCGGCAAGCCCATGGAATGGCGGGAAGGCGCGAAGGCGGCATTCCGTGCATTCTATGCGGCAGGAACGCTGACAGAGATGTTGCAGACCGGCAGATGCGCTGAAGCAGACGGTCCTCAAGAGTTCAAAAAAATGGCGTTGAGTCCGGAAGCGGAGAAACACTCGGAAGAGATGGCTGCAAGCCTCGAAGCCGCTGCCGAATCCCGCGGATGGACGGTAGTGTATTTGCCTCCGAATCTGGTCGGAAGCCTTCCCGGAAGCGCGAACCTCTCCGGTCCGATCGGGTGCATAGTGCTAGGCCTGGAAAAGGAAGACGGGAAAATATCTCCCATCGCGATCGATGCCCGGACCGTGCTTTTCCAGCTCGAGAGCGGGATGATGAGCGCCTCCAGATACAGCGGCGTAATCGACTTCGACAGGGACTTCCGCGCATTAGCGCCCGTCGGGCTCGCGTTCATCTGAACCGAAAGGGACAATTATACACCCATCCGGACATTGTTATGCGGAGGGGGTGAACGGGAGAAATGGCGCAGACGATGAGGAGGGCGGCGGCTCCGGCCGTGCAACAAAGTCCTGTTGGCAGTTTCTTCGAAATAGAGGCCGGACGGCTTGCGGACATAAGAACGAGGATGGCGGCGGTGAGGCTCGACCCCTCCGTCCCGGCTCAGGCGCAGCCCGTGAGGCGGCTGTTCGAGGTCCTGCGCGCCGGCGGAAGCTACGGCCTCGGTTATGAGGCCCAGAGGAGGAGGGAGCCGAGAAGACCGGACGAAGTGCTGCGAACAGGCAGGGGCGACTGCGACGAGTTCGCCTTTACTTTTTTGGCTGCCGCGAGGGCGCTCGGCATAAACGCCGCAATGACGCTGTCCCGATTCACGCTCTCAGATTCAAGGAGCGCCATTCCGCATGGCGCGCTTTCATTGACTATCGGGGGGCAGAGATTCGTAGTTGACCCTTCCCTCGGCCGCTTTCGGGCGGTCGGCGATTTCTCGGATGCCACGATGAGAACGGAGCTAGCTCCCTCGCTCGGCCTCGCAGGCGGTGCGGCAAGGCTCACGAACAGGGTGGATATGAGCTCGGTGCAGGATATGGCCGCATCGGCTTATTTCGAGATGGCCCAATACCGGTGCCCGTCCGGGAATGCGGCGGTAGCGCCTTCGAGGCTCGATGAGGCGCTTGAGCTCCTCCGCTTGGGTGTCCGCAGCGGGGCGGCTAATCCTGCTGCCATCGCGATGGGACGGGACGTCGCGCTCACGCTGTTCAAGCGTTATTTCGACCTAGCCGAATCTGCATACCTGAGAAGGGACTACAGGACTGCTGAGCGGCTTTATTTGCGCGCGCTCGAGGTGCACAGCCTTGTCCCTTCCGTTGCGAGCAACCACCGTGACGCCATTTACAGGGCGAATGAGACGCTCGGACGGATGTTCTCGTCTTCGAGGAGGTATGCCGACGCCGTCTCCAGATACGCCGAGGCCAGAAGGCTCCGGCCGGACATCCGGCAGGGCTATGATTTCGCGTTAAGAGCGCTTGATGTGCTTGCCAGCGACCCGCGAAACCAGCAAAGGCTCGCCCATGCGCAGCAGGGCCTCGCACTGAGCGCCGAAGCGGGGAGGCGGTTCGGGACGTCGCCCGCATTAAAGCGGGCATACGAAAGGTCCGAGAGGCATTTCCGGTGGCTTGTGGAGAGGATGGGCAGGACTGGCGCGGGAACCCCGGCCTCCCCGTAGCCCTCAGTTCCCCCGGTAAGGGACCATGTGCCGGAACTTGCCGCTCTTTTCACGGGGGATGCGGTCGGTTTCTTCGAGTTCTACCGACACTTCGCCGTTGCCTGCTGTGAGGATTTTCTCCTTTATTTCCCCAAGGCATTCCTGCGACGGCCCCTTTCCGAGAGGAACGTACCTGAATACGAACCGGTCCGGACGCTCCTGCACCACCTGGTATTGCCTGATTCCGGAAAAGCCGTGCTTCATTTTCTGCGGGAAGTAGAACGCAAGCGCCGAGCGTAGCTTCCCTCCCGGCAGCTCCACGATGTCCGCGGAGCGGCCTTCAAGCGATTTTATCACTGGCGAAGCGCGGCCGCACCCGCATTCGCCCCAGCTCCCGTAATCCCCGGTCCTGTACCGTATCAGGGGCATCGCATGGTTGGCGAGCGTCGTCGCTACGATTTCCCCGGCGCCGCTCCGTTTTGGGCGGCCCTTTTCGTCCACTATCTCGAGGATGGCCGAGCTGCTGTTGACATGGAGCCTGCGCTCCTCCGGGCATTCCCAGGCCACGAACCCGAGCTCCGTGAGTCCGTAGGTCATGAACACTTTCGACGAGAACGATTCCTCGATATGCCGGCGCATGCCGTCTGTGAGCGTCTCGCCGCCGCAGTTGATGAACTTCAGCCTTAGCGGCCGGGGAGACTCCGCATTCAGGCTCGCCAGGACTTCGGAGACGGAAGGCGTCGCCCTCAGGGCATTCGCCCGGTATCTGCGAAGAAGGGCGAGGTTCTTCGCCTCGTCCGAAAAAAGCGGCAGCCGGAGGTTGCTCGCGATGCCGTAGTTGTGCAGGCGCTCACGCTCCACCGATGCGACAATCTCGGCGAACCTGTCGAAGGGGGCGAGGCCGAAATCCGTCAGGAAGCAGAGCCGGGAGGCAAGCGCGTCGATTGCCGCGTTCTCGCAGATGCGCACCTCCAGCGGAGCGCCGGTGGTTCCGGACGTCGTGGTACGCCCGAAAGGATTCGTGCCCGATTCGCCCAGGAATGCGTCCGGGGAGCGCCGGATATCCTCCTTTGAAAGGAGCGGGAATTCAGCGAGAGAATGGAACGGACCGAGCGAGCGGTAGTGCGGGGCGGCCTTCGCGGAACGGAGTATGGACGTAAGCCGCGCTTCCTGAACGGAGAGCAGCCTGTCGCGGTCAAGCCGCTGCTCGTCCTTTAGGGATTTCAGGCGCCCGAGGACTCTGAGAAAGAATGGTAATCCCATAAAAAACACTGCCGCATGCCTAGAACAAGAACAAACGCCCGGAACAATTTACTGCGGAATCATGCGGTCGACCTCCAATCATACGCACTTTTTTCAGTTCGGGATCATTTCCATGACCTCCATTCAGGTCGGAATCATTTATCCACCTTGCATCCCTATTCCCCTTAACGTTTTAAATACTAATCCGCAAGTTTTCCCACGATGCTAATTGGTATAGTGGGCAAACCCTCAACCGGCAAAAGCACCTTTTTCATGGCCGCGACATCCGTGCCCGTCGAGCGCTCGCCGCGCCCCTTCACTACAATAAAGCCGAACAGGGCAGTGGCTTATGTCGAAGTGGAGTGCGTGGACAAGGAATTCGGAAAGCAGTGCAACCCGCGAACAGGCTTTTGCGTGAATTCCAGGCGATTCGTGCCCGTGGAACTGCTGGATGTGGCAGGCCTCGTTCCGGGGGCGCACGAGGGCAAGGGCCTCGGCAACAAGTTCCTCGACGATTTGAGGCAGGCGGACGTCCTCGTCCATATCGTTGATGCGAGCGGCTCGACGAACGAGATGGGGGAGAAGGTCCCGGTAGGTGCTTACGACCCCTGCAACGACGTGCGGTTCCTGGAACAGGAGCTGGACTACTGGATAAAGGGCATCCTTGACAACAACTGGCAGAAACTCCAGAGGGAAGCGCGCCTGGTCAAGAAAAAGAACGAGGACATACTGACGGACCAGTTCTCGGGCCTCGGCATGACAAAGGACATAATAGGGAAGGTCCTCAAGGAGCTGAAGCTCGAGGAAAAAAGCATGCTGGACTGGAGCGAGGAGGAGCGCCTCGCTCTCTGCAAGAAAATCCGCGAGATAGGCAAGCCCATAATCATCGCCGCGAACAAGTGCGATTTATCCACGGGCTGGGAAAACTACCAGAAGCTGAAGAAGGAGTTCCCCGGATATCTCGTGATTCCATGCTCGGCCGAAGCCGAGATTACGCTCAAAGGCGCGGCCAAGGCCGGTTTCATAGACTACATCCCCGGCGACAAAGAGTTTCGCGTGAAGGCCGAGCTGAGCGAGCCCCAGCAGAAGGCGATGGAGATAATGAAAGCCGTCTGCGAGAAATACGGGGGGACCGGCATCCAGAAGTGCCTGAACGCCGCTGTGTTCGATTTCCTCCATTATATCGCCATTTTCCCGGGCGGCGGGGACCTTGTCGATGCGCAGGGGCGCACGCTCCCGGACTGCTTCCTGCTTCCGCCGACAACTACCGCGCTGGATTTCGCCTTCAAGCTGCATTCCGACATAGGGAAGGGCTTCATCAAGGCCATAGACTACAAAACCAAGCAGGCGGTCGGGAAGGACCACCCGCTGAAGCACCGGGACGTGATAGAAATAGTTTTTAAGAAGCCCGGCTGAAGATGGGGATAAAAAACCCCACTGAGACTGTGTAGAGGGTTTTTATGATAATCGTCCTTTCGACTTATCCTGACCACACGAGCGCCTCGAAAACCGCCGTGGACCTTGTGGAATCCGAGCTCGCGGCCTGCGCGAGCGTGATAAAAATCGAGGAGTCCGTCTACCGGTGGAAGGGGAAGCTCGAGGCGCATCCCGAGTTCCTCCTGCTCATCAAAACCACCATGAAGGCCTACCCCCAGCTCGAGACAAAGATTAAGATGACGCACCCCCACCAGCTCCCGGAGATAGTATACCTGGAGGTGAAGGGAGGGGAAAAAGGCTACCTTCAGTGGGTGGAGTCCAACACGCTCGCAAGGCTCCTGAGGGTGCCGCTGGACTTGAGGGCGATAAGGCGGGCATCCGAGCCATCGAGCGAACTGACGAGCGCAAGGAAACCGAGGACGCTTTCCAAGTGAGCCCTCTCGCAGCGCAATATTCCCGTGCCTTTCTGATTGTCGAAGCTGACAAGCTTCAGGGCTACGAACGAAAGGCCGTATTCGCCGAAGAACCTCAGGGCCTCGGCGTAAATCGCCTTCTTGAGGGCCGGTTCATCAGCGGCCGGCCCTGAATACCTGAAAACGATGTAGCGCTTCCTTAAAGAGCCGGCCCTGACCATTCCATCACTTTTCCAGTTTCACTGCGGTTCCAGTGGCGGAGAAGAGGACCGTCGTATAGTAGATTTCCGTCGTCTCGAAATCCGTCCGTATGACCGCGTCGGCGCCCATTGCTTTCGCTTGTCCCTTCAGCCGCTCGAGCGCTTCCTCCCTCGCCTTCTCGACCTCGGAGGTAAAGGCGGTGATTTCACCGCCGAACATGGACTCGATTCCGGCGATGAACTTGCCCCCGACTCCGCGGCTTCGCGC
>JBFLVW010000066.1:0-19425 GCA_040758235.1 Microcaldota archaeon | reverse complement strand
CAGGGGGCCCATAGACCTCGATGGCGTATCCAGGCAGGCGCTCGATTACTCCACGCTCCGCCTCGCCCCGCGAATCCTTCCGGGAATGTGCGAGGGAACCTGCACGCCCCTTGCGAGCAGGGAGGGGCTTGAGAGGGTGTCGCTGATCATTCTCGAGGACCCGGACAGGGGCGCAGGCCGCCTTGGGGACCGTTGCGTGGACGTCTCTATAGGCGGAACGGACGAACTGTCGAGGCACCTTTCGATAACAGTGAAGTATCGGGACCTGGTGGATGCGCTTATACAGGAGCACGGGCAGAAGGTTCGCCTTTTCTGCGACTGCGCCTCCCCGTATGAGGACGTTTCCGGCAGGGTGAGGGAGCAGATTAAGGCCGCCCGGCCGAACCCGAGGAGGCCGAAAAGGTACGGCCCGAGGGTTAAGGCGATAAGGAGGCTCGGGGAGCTTGCGCGACAGGGTCTTGCAACCGAGCGCATCGCGAAAGAGCTGGAAACGCTCCATCTCGCCGACGGAAACGAGTCGGTGAGGAAGGAAGCGGGGCATGTTCTCGCCCGCATGCGCGGGCTCGACTGACGCTGGTGGGTAGGGGGAATGGTGGACGGTTTCCGGTGACCCGCTCCTTTTTGTGTTTCTCTAAGCAAAAACCGGACTATTTTCGGCCCCCCCCCAAAACATTATTAACCGGAAGGCGGAAACGCAAGCCTATGAGACTCGCATTCGTTTTGGCTCTTCTCGGCGTTTTGCTTATTGCAGGCTGCGCGCAGCCTCCGCCTCCCGGGGGCAACGTTACAAACAACACCACAGGAATCCCGCCCGGCTACGAAGTCCCCGATTACTGCACATCCGATTCCGACTGCCTGCGCCAGCAGAGCTGCTGCGACTGCGGCCTGGGCGAGTATGTCAACAAATACAACTACAACAACACGACCTGCACCGGCCCTGTCTGCAAATGCGTGCAGATTCCCTCGAAAGGCGAATGCAGGGACAACAAATGCACCGCCGTCCCGATTTCGGCGCCGCCGGCGAACAACACGACAACAGTCCCTCCGGGCTACGAAGTCAAGGACTACTGCAGGCAAGACAGCGACTGCGTGAGGCTCAACAGCTGCTGCGACTGCGGGCTCGGACAGTATGTGAACATCTACAACCAGCAGCCCGAATGCACGGAAGGCCCCTCCTGCATGTGCCCGATAGCCCTCTCCCATGGCGAGTGCGAGGACAACAAGTGCATCGCGGTAGCGAACGTCGCTCCGCCGCCTCCCGAGGAGAAAGTTTCGATATTCTCCGGCCACGGCGAGTGCGGCAGCGAAGAGAAGCCGACACGGACCGTCACGTCCGAGGGGCTCGTTTTCGAGGGTAGGATAAGCGCCCCCAATCCCTGCCACAAGGTCTCGGCGAACGTCAAGAAAACAGTTTCAGGCGGGAAGACGTCGTACGCGCTCAACCTGACAACCTCGCCGACGGACGCCGAAGTTTGCGTGAAATGCCTTGGCTACGTCCCCTGGCAGATTAACATAACTGGATTCTTCGGGCCCGTGGACATCTATTACGACGGGAAGAAGGTATATCCCGACGAAGCAGGATTCTGCGGCTGGTCCACGAACGGGAGCTGCTTTACGGATGCCGACTGCATCACAGGCGGATGCTCAGGGCAGGTATGCCAGGCCAGGAGCGAGGAGCCGGCAATCACGACCTGCGAGTTCAGGGAATGCTACGACAACACGATTTACGGCGTCGGGTGCGGGTGCGTCGCCGGGAAATGCCAGTGGGGTTGACATTTCTTTATATAAAATATAACTTTATAAGCAGTTCTGCCGAGAATACATTATGGAGCTAAGGGTTACGCTCAACTTCGGCAGGCACCATTCGAGGGCCGACATCCCCGACCTCAGGAAGCGGCTTTCGGGGCACTGCGTTTTCGTGGACGATTCCTGCCTTCCTGATTCCGAAAGGGTGGAGAGGGTGAAATCCATCAACGAAGGGATGAAGCGGGTCCGCAGGATGATGGGCCGCGGATTCGTCATGCCGGCTTTCGGGGACGCTTACAATGATATTCTCATAGAAGCCATGCTTCCAATCCGGGGCATGAGGTATTACCTTGTTGAGGGCTACGGCCCGGGGCGGCTTATGGAGATCGAGGGGCTGAGGGAGGCGAGGGACGCGCATATTGACGATATTTTCCGGTTCGCCATATCGTGCTATCGCATCCAGGATGCGATTGCGAAAACGCAGGATTACATCGCCGCAACGGAAAAGTACATACGGGCGAGGAACGCGGGGATTGCCGAGGGTTTTGGAAGGCTGCCAATAGAGCTTCCTTCATTCTTTCCGGAATTGGCAGACGGGGCGCGGGTTTTCGGGAGGTTCGGCTCCACGCACGGCGCGCTTTCAGGCATTCTCGCATCTTCTGGCTTTGCGGTAGAGAGTTCTGAGGAGCCTCAGCCTGGGTTCACGGCGAGGATAGTCAAGAAGATGACATCGGGCACTGGCGCGTCCCTCTCCGAAACGGATGTCATCAAGGCGATGTACTCCCTCCTCTATAGCGGCTTCTCGCACGAAAACAGGAAGGAAGAGCTTGTTTTCGAGGAGATGGGTTTCGAGCGTGGCTTCCTTGCGCTTTTGGAGGACGTCGCCGGGACGAGGGGCGCGTCGGAGAAGTTCGCGTCCGCGCTCAACGCCTGCGCGTCGCGGATAGAATTATAAGGACTTCCCAGAGTCAATAATACTATCTGGCATTTCCAAATGCTCAGATACCCCGTCGTAGCTCAAAGCCATGAACGTGCTAGTTCATGATTTGCACGCATGGCGCGCAATGGCAGAGCGTCCCGCTGTAGTTTGGTTTGCTCGATTTTTGCGAGTGGATACGGGAAGGTTGCTTGTTCAAGTCAGGCCGACGGGAATATTTTCTGATAGTTATAAAAAAAGTGTCAGACAATACTATTTCATGGCAAAAGAGTTCCACCCCATCATAGTCGGCCCCATGCCAGCGACATTCAAAAAACTCACAATCTCAGTAGACGACAGGATGCTCGGCGAGCTTGTTAAAAGCAGGCAGGTCCGCCTCCGCGCAAACTGCATCGAGCATGCACGGAGTTTCGAGGTGCTGCTGGACAACCGGAACCCGGTCAGGGGGAAACGGACGATGGATTCGGTGCATATCGAGGCGGACCTCGAGACGCTTGTCGGCCTCGTCAGCCCGACTATGAAGGTCGTCTTCGAGGGCGAGAGCTATTCGGCCGAATTCCACGCGGCCGCGGTGGCGGGAAGGCCGATGTTTTCCTCGGTGGGAACGCTAACGGAAGGCGCTATGAAGGATTAGCTGGTGGGCCTGATGAGGAGAAGGAAGACCGGGAAAAGCAGGAGCGATGCACCAAAAACGCAGGAGCTGGAGGTCCACCCATCGCTCGTGGAGGGAATCCGGAAGAGCGAGCTTACGGTAGTGAGGATACTCTGCCCTGACAAGAGGTGCTCCATGAACGTCGTGGTCAGGAATTCCGAAACCAGGGAACCGGACCAGACGTCTTTCCCCCAGATTACAATCGCTTCCACTTGGGATAAGGTAAAGGACCTGCTCGAGCCTGGCGCGAAGCTGGTATTCATCTCAAAAAAGGGCAGGGTGGCGTGCACCTTTTATGGGTCTGGGAGGGACATCATTTTCTCCGAAGACGGGCTGATGGTAGAAGCGATAATTCCGGACAAAAACTGATTAGTCTGAGTCTCCAGACACCTTGAAATCCGCAAAGACCGGGTAGTGGTCCGAAACCTGCTCGGTGAAGGTCTGGTTCAGGGTGTATTCCTGGTCGAAGCGGAAGACGCCCCATTCCCCTGCGTAATTCTCCTGCGTGTCTGCGCCAAAAATGATGCGGTCGTACGCGCAATTTGTGGTTTTGGTGGTTGTGTCCGCTTCATCAGGGACGGCCCAGGTGAAGGTGGAATTGCGGATTTCGAGCGCGGATGCCTTGGCTGCCGAGAGATAGGTGCAGTCCGCGTTAAGGTCGCCGAGAATGATGAAGTCTTTTTCGTCCGGGAAGTGTGTTTTGGCATCCTCAACCACGAGCGCCATGTCGGAGAGCTCCTGGGGGGTTTCGTCCGGGTCCGTGTGTATAGTTATGAGGACGAAGTCGAAATCGCCCGTAACTGCCTCAAAACGGGCCAAAAAAGGTTCGCGCTGGAAAAGGTCCGTTTCCGTTCCCGGAGGGGGGTCTGCGAACGTGTAATTGGAGCCGGGAACGAGGCGGATTGCCGAGGTATCATAGACGAAAGCGTAGTTTTCCTTGCTGGAGGTGCGGCCGAGACGCGGGCTTGAGATTGCGGCGTATTCCGGACCGGGGAGCGAGTTGATTTTTTCGAGGTAGATGGGGAGCGTCGTTTCGGTGTCGTCCCGGAGCTCCTGGACGGCCATCAGGTCGAAATTCCTCGCGGTTTTCGCAAGGACTTCCATTACTTCGGGCTTCGAGCGCTTGGATTCACCAAAAACCTGGATGTTGAAATTCGCGATGCGGATTGTGTTGTATGGTTGCGGGGACTGGGTGGTGTTTGTCGCGGGCGGGGACGTGTTGTTGCCGGTTGGCGGGGTTGTCGAGTTTATGAGGGGAGGGGTGATATTTGTCGCGTTGGCGGGCGGGGTGGTATTGTTGGCGGGAGTCTGGGGCAGTCCTCCTGAGAGCACGAAAAACACCACCAAAACCGAGAGGACGAGCATGACGGCGAGCGCGACGAGATGCGGTGCTTTCCTTCTCATGATGCGTAAAAGCAGGCGAAATTATTAAACCGCCGCGATAGGGCCGGAATGGAATTTATTTCCGGAAACGACCTATCTGGAAAAATTTTTCGGGATTTTCCGGGAAACCCATAAAAAGGCGCTTCTCGCGGGGATAAGCGAGGCGAGGCAATGCTCCCTAAGATGAAGGAAGCCCCGGAAACCGGAAAGAAAAGGCCCGACGAGCCGTTCGACAAGCTCATGCTGAAGCTGGACCTCGGAACCTTCACGCGTGTGCAGTCCTCCGAGTGGGTCCGCCTCAGGGTCATCTGCAACGACCTCCCCTCTTTCGTGACATTCTCCCTGAAGAACATGAGTTCAGGCACGGAAGGATACACTACGACGCTCGATTTGAGGCTGGATGTCGAAACCTACAAGAACATCCTGAACCCGAGGCTGAAGGTCATCTTCCAGCACGAGAACGTGATAGCCCCCTTCGTCGCGACTGCCATGGCGGGCGGCAATTTCTTCTCGGCTGGCGGGCCAATCGTCGAAAGGCCCGCAAGCTAGACCGAGCCCGCGCCCCGCTGGACGACTTCGCTGAGGGCGGGGTGGATGTGGACCGTGTTTATTATGTCGTTCACATGGCCCCTCCCCGCCTTCATGGACACGAGGACCTCATGGAGCAGGGTGGATGCCTCAGGCCCGATGATGTGGCAGCCCAGGATTTTGCCCTCGTAGTCCGTCAAAAATTTCACGAAACCGTCCTCTTCCGCAAGCGCCTCGCCCATGCCGGTGTTCTTGTACTCGTATTTTCCGACGAGATAGTCGATATTTTTCTCCTTCAGCTCCTGCTCTGTGGCCCCGACACCTGCGACCTGGGGATGCGAAAAGACCGCGTGGGGCATGGCGGTGTAATCGACAGGGTGCTTATGCTCCGGTGTGAGCAGGGCGATGGAGACGTATTCGGCCTCAAGGTTCGCCGAATGCTTGAAAAGGTATTTGCCTGCGATGTCGCCGAGCGAGAAGATTCCGGAAACGTTCGTTTCCATGAACTCGTTCGTTTCTATATAGCCGCTTTTGGTGGTTTTCACGCCCGTCTTCCCGACATCGAGGATGTCGCTGTTGGGTGTCCTGCCGGTCGCGACGAGGAGGTTCGTGCCTTCGACGGAGTTTCCGTCCGCGTCATATACGGCGATTTTTCCGTCCTTCGTCTCTACGCGCTTCACAGCGAATTTCAGCCGCACGTCGTATTGCTTCGAGAACAGCTCGGTGAATTTCCTGCCGATTTCCTCGTCCTCGTCCGGAAGGAGGCGGATGTTGCGCTGGAGGATTGTTACTTCCGAGCCCATGGACCCGAAAAAATGGGCGAGCTCGCAGGCGATGTAGCCGCCTCCGATTATGATTAGCTTTTTGGGCAGCTCCTTTGCTGAAAGGGCCTCGTCGCTGGTCCAGAAAGGGACCTTGTCCAGGCCCTCTATCGGAGGGACCGAGGGACGCGTGCCTGCCGCGATGAGTATTTTTTCCGCGCTGATTTCGCCGCTTTTCACTTTTACCGTTTTCGGGCCCGTGAATTTCGCCCTTTCCCGGAACAGCGTGATGTTCTTGGCCTTCCTGAGGTTCGCCTCTATTTCCGCGGCTTCCGCGTCCACGGTCCGGGCGCGGGCCATCACTTTTTTGAAGTCCACCGAGACTTTCCCGACGGAAATCCCGAACTTGTGCGCACTCTTTATCGTCTGCATGACGTCCGCGCTGTGTATCAGTATCTTGGAGGGGATGCAGCCGCGGTTGAGGCAGGTGCCGCCCATCGGCCCTTCCTCGATGATTGCAACCTTCATCCCCCGGGATGCCGCAGCGACGGCGACGTCCAGCCCGGAGCCTGCGCCTATAACGATAAGGTCGAATTTCTGCATGTGGGGAAAAAACAGGAGAGGAATAAAAAAGGGTAGTAAGGGCTCAGGTGGGGGTGTGAAAGGGGACCGATTGGAGCGAAGCTCCAATGGTCCATTGGACGGTAGCCGTCCAATTGGACGCCGAAGTATGTACGGCTAGCCCCTTTCAAGCCAGCATGGCCCTCAGGATGAAGAAGGGGTCGATGAGCTTCTTATGGTTGTGCGGGTTGATGAGGGCGTCGCTTATCGCGCCTCTTATCTCCGCGCTCCGGTTCGCTTTCCCTATCATGAGGTTCAGCATGAACTTGCTGTTAGCCATCTTCTGCATCCGGTAGTTGGTGTCTATCTCGTTCCCGATGTTGTCCCAGAGGAGCTGGGGGTATTCCGAGAGAACCGCTTCCGAGAAGTCGTTCTTCTCGAACGCCTTGAGAATCGTCTGGGAGGCGTATTTCCCGCTTGTGAGGGCGTTGCCGATGCCCTCCCCGGAGAACGGGTCGATGAGCGACGCGGCGTCGCCCACGAGGACGTAGCCGTTGCCGTAAATTTTCATCCGTTTCGACGCGAGGGGAAGTATCCAGCTCTTCACGTCGGATGAGCGCTTGGCCTTGCCGAAGCGCCCCTTGAAGGCCGGGTGCTTCTCTATTGCGTCGAACATCAGCTTGTTGAGGTTGACCTTCTTCTTCTTCATGTCCTTTACGAGCATGCCTATTCCGACGTTCGCCCTCTTGTTCGGGAGGGGGAATATCCAGAAGTATCCGGGGAGCACGCCGTCGATGAAGTGGAGCTCTATCTGGTCTATCATGCCCTCGACGTTGTCGTAGTAGCACCTTATCGCCGCGCACTGGTGTCCCTCGTCGTCGTTGTAGGCCCCGAGCTTGCGGGCGGTTATGCCCCCTGCGCCGTCGGCGCCGACGAGCATCTTAGCGCGGAATTCCATCTCCTTGCCCTCGTATTTTCCTTTGACGCCCACGACGCGCTTATCCTCCATCACGAGGTCGGTCGCGAAGAAGCCCTCGAGGCATTTCGCGACTTTTTTCTTTGCGAACTGGAAGAGGACGTTGTCGAAGACTTCCCTCCTGCACACGAAGCCGGGCGGGGCTGTGACGCCCTCCTTCCGGGAGGAGATGGGAACGAACGTGCCATTCGGCGAGGAGAAAGCCACGCCGAACATGTCCTGGTGCTCGGCAGCCTCGAAGTCCTTGAGGACGCCGAGTTCATTCAGCACGCCGACCGAGCGGCCGCTTATGCCGTCGCCGCAGGTCTTGTCCCGGGGGAATTTCGCCCGGTCGAGGAGGATGACTTTCTTTCCCGCCTTCGCGAGGAATGAGGCTGTCGAAGAGCCGCCCGGCCCCCCGCCTAATACTATAACGTCATATTCTTCAACCATCATATCACCATTAAAAGTCGTTCTGGAGCAAAAAAGGTATTGATAGTCATGCTTATAATCGTATGCGGTCTACCGGGGAGCGGCAAGACGACGCTTGCGAGGGCGCTCGCCCGGAATCTCGGCGGGGTGCATGTGAGCAGCGACCTGACGAGAAAAAGGCTGTTCCCGAAGCCGGCCTACAGCGAGGACGAGAAGGCGAGGGTGTACGGGGAGATGGCATCCGAGTGCGAAAAGGCCCTCCGGGAGGGCAGGGACGTGATAGTGGACGCCACTTTCCACAAGAAGGCGGTTCGCGAGCGGTTTTTGGCGATGGACGCGAAGGTTTTCACGATACTCTGCATTTTGCCGGAGGGGAATGTGGAGGAGCGCCTGGCAAGAAGAAAAAGAGGGGGGCCGAGCGACGCGGATTTCGGCGTGTACCTGAAGATGAGAGGCGAATGGGAGCGGCTGGAAACGCCGCATCTGGCATTGGACACTTCCACGCCGCTCCGAAGGCAGGTCGCGGAAGCGATGGCTCATATAGGGCGATAGGATGGAGGCGCAGGACATATTGCGGATGGCGGGGCGTTTCGAGCTCAGGGAGACCCACATCTCCTGGCTCCTTTTGGGCAAAGACGAGGTTTTCAAGATAAAGAAGCCCCTGAAATTCTCGTTCCTCGACTTCTCCACCCCGGAGCGCAGGAGGTTCTTCTGCGGCGAGGAGGTGAGGCTCAACCGCCGCCTCTCCCCGGACGTCTATCTCGGCGTTTCCGATGTCTGCTCCGGAAGCGGGGGGCACGCTTTCGACAACGGCGGCGAAGCGGTGGATGCGGCGGTCCGGATGAAAAGGCTCGACGAATCGTCAAAGATGGATTCCCTGCTCGCCAGAGGGGCGGTCGGAGAGGCGGAAGTCAGGGAGATTGCCCGAATCGTGGCCTCGTTCCACAAAAATGCTGAAGTTCCCGGGGGGGAGTTCAACTCCCCAAAAATGATAGGCGGCCAGATAGCGGACCTTGGAAGCCAGAGGGGCGCCATCGAAAATGCCTCGGGGTTCGGGGAGTGGGTGGACAGGATACTCTCCAAATCCGCCCTTTTCATAAAAAAGAACGACGTGCTCCTCAAAAAAAGGATGCGCGAGGGGATGGTCAGGGACTGCCACGGGGACCTCCATTCCGGGAACATCTTCATGCAGGACGGGATAAAAATAATCGACTGCATCGAGTTCAGCAGCGAGTTCAGGTGCATAGACGTCGCGAGCGACGCCGCTTTTTTGGCGATGGACCTGGATTTCGCCGGGAGGGAGGACCTCGCGGAAGCCTTCGTTGACCGGTATGTGCGGGAAACCGGAGACGGGGAACTGGAGACCCTCCTGCCGTTCTACAAATGCTACAGGGCGAACGTGCGGGCGAAGATAGCCGCGATAGAGTGGTCGCAGAATCCCTCGAACGAGGTGCGGATGAGGATGGAAAGGTACGTCCTCCTTGCGGAGAAATACTCCAAGACGATGGTGTGAATATGGATGGCATAAGGGAGCTCTCGCGGGCGTTCCTCGTAAGTTTCGGGGTCCTGATTGTCCAGCTTGCGGGATTTTACTACTCGGACAGCCTTGCCCTCCTCGGGGACAGCGCGCACGTCTTTTCCGACATTCTGGCCATCGGAGCCTCCCTTTCGGCCATGTGGCTCGCGCTCCGCGCGCCGAGCGACAGGAGGACGTTCGGGTTCCATCGGAGCGAGGTTTTCGCGGCGCTCTTCAACGGCGTCCTTCTCGTGGTTATGGCCGGCCTGATCGTTTTTGAGGCATTTCAGAGGCTTGGCACAGGCCATCCCGTGCAGGGACTTCCCATGCTCCTTACTTCGCTCATCGGGCTTGCCGGCAACGTCTATGTCGCATACCACCTCCAGCACGAGGAGAACCTTAATGTCCGGAGCGCGTTCATCCATGCGGCCGGGGACGCGCTTTCTTCGGTCGGCGTCATCGTGGGCGCAATCCTGATAATTATTACGGGGCAGTACGCCATCGACGTAGCCGTCAGCGTGCTTGTCGCGGGCATCCTGACTTTCAGCGCCTACGGCGTCCTCCGGAGCTCGCTCTCGATACTCCTCGAGTCCGCGCCTTATGAGGCTGGGACGGATAAGGTGAGGGCCGCGGTGTTGTCGGTGAAGGGCGTGAAGGGGGTGCACGACATCCACATCTGGAGGACGTGCTCGGAGTTCGTCTTTGCGATGATGCATGTGGAGGCCGAAAACATCGAGCTTATCGAGGCGAGGGGGCTTTCGCAGAAAATCGAGGTGAAGCTGAAGAAGGAGTTCGGGATTTCGCACTCGACGATTCAGTTCGAGCCTTTCGGCTGCTCCTGCGAGAGCCAGGGCATGTGCCACATGCTGGAGCATAAGAAACTGACGCATTAGTGCCTGAAGTGCCTCATTCCAGTGAAGACCATCGCCATCCCGTGCTCGTCCGCGGCCTTTATGACATCGGCATCGCGTATCGAGCCTCCTGGCTGGATTATCGCCCGGATGCCGAGCTTCGCGGCATAGTCGATTCCGTCCCTGAAGGGGAAGAAGGCGTCGCTCGCCATAGCGCAGCCCTTCACGTCGCCCCCGTAGTCCTTCGCTATCATGGCCGCGAGCTTCGTTGCGTCCACGCGCTTCATCTGGCCCGCGCCTATCCCGACCGCGCGGTTGTCGCGCGCATAGACGATGGCGTTGGACTTGACATATTTGACTATTTTCCAGGCGTACAGCAGGTCCCTCATCTCCTGCTCGGTGGGCTGGCGTTTGGTGACGACCCTCAGCTGGTCCATCAGCTTGACGTTCGCGTCCTGCGCGAGCAGGCCGCCGAGGAGGGAGCGGTATTTGCGGTAGGGGAGCCGCTTGTGCGTTACTTCGGGCTGCTCCATCACGCGCATGTTCTTCTTGGCCCTGAGGACCTCGAGGGCCTTCTGGTCGAATCCGGGCGCGATGACGATGTCCACGAACTTGCTGGTGATTTCCCTTGCGAGCGCCTCGTCCACCTTCCGGTTGAGGGCGACGACTCCGCCGAAAGAGGCCTCCGGGTCGACGGATTTCGCGAGCGTGAACGCCTCCAGGATAGTTTTTGCAGAGGCGACACCGCATGGGTTGTTGTGCTTGACTATCACCCCGGTCGGCTCGTCGAACTCCCGGATGAGCTTGAATGCCGCATTGCAGTCGAGGAAGTTGTTGTAGGACATCTCCTTCCCCTGAAGCTGCCGGGCGTTGAGGAAGGAGGGGTTTTTGTATAAAACGTCGCGGTAGACCGCGGCCCGCTGGTGGGGGTTCTCGCCGTAGCGCAAATCCTGCTTCTTCCTGAAAGTCAGGTTCAGGTATTCCGGGAACTCGTCCTGGAAGCCGAATGCCCTGCGGAAATACTGCTCGATGAAGACGTCGTAATGCGCGACGTGCTCCCAGGTGTCCATCGCAAGGCGTTCGAGGGTTTTCTCTGGGAGCCAGCCGTTTCCTTTTTTCAGTTCGTCGAGGAACTCCCCGTAGCGCTTCGGGTTGCATATCACCGCCACGTGCCGGTAGTTCTTGGCCGCGGCGCGAAGGAGGGCCGGACCGCCGATGTCGATGTTCTCGACGATTTCCTTCATCGAGGAGCCACGCTGGGCCGTTTCCTCGAATGGATAGAGGTTCACGACGACGAGGTCTATCAGCCCTATGCCGTGCTTTTTCGCCTCCTCCATATGCTTTTTGTTGTCCCTGTCCGCGAGAATGGCGCCGTGTATCTTCGGGTGCATCGTCTTCACCCGCCCGTCCATCATCTCCGGGGAGCCGGTGTATTTCGAGACTTCGACCACTTTCACGCCATTTTCGGAAAGGAGCTTCGCGGTCCCCCCGCTGGAAATGATTTCCACGCCGAGGGCGGACAGGGCGCGGGCAAGCTCTACGACGCCATCCTTGTCGTGAACGCTGATAAGTGCCCGGCGGATTTTCATGGAACTTTCCTCCTGCCTCGATGGGGGTCGAGGGGGCGGCCGTGCTGGTTCTTGGCGCTCCCTCAATTGAACAAAAACAGTTAACTTGTATGAGTTTTCCCAATTATAAAGGTTTTCTTCGGGCGGCCTCCAGCTTTTTGAGGATTTCGTCCGGAGCGCCGAACTCGCCGAGCCTCTGCCCTTTCGTTTCACCGTGGAAGTCCGAGCCCCCGGATTCCAGCAGCCCTGTTTCGGCAGCCAGTTTTTGGTATTTTTCGATTATTTTCTTGTTTTCTGCTTCGGTGATTTTCACTTCGGGGCGGTTTCGTAGGTAGTCGTAATAAACCTCGACACCGTCCCCCCCGGCAGCCTTGAAATCCGCAAGGAGCTTTTCGGGGGGATACCCATAGACATCCGGATGCGCGAGCACCGCGACCCCTCCTGCCCCGTGAATCAGGGAGACTGCGTCTTTCAGGCACAGCTTGTCCTTTCTTTCCAGATAGGCCTTTTTTCCCCGGCCCAAGAGCTTGACGAAGACCGCGGAAATGGAATCGAACTCGTCCGGATGCTTCCTGAGCAGGACTTTGGCGATATGAGGCCTCCCCACCACCCCTTTCGCCTCTTTCTTCACTTCGTCGAAGGTGATATCGTAGCCAAGTTCCCGCAGCTTTTCGACAGTCGCGATTTTCTGCTCCTCCCTCTCGCGCCCGAGCGCCTCGAGCTTTTCGTTCAGGTTTTTGTTTTTTGCGTCTATGAAGAGCCCCAAAACATGGATGTCGCTGTATTTGAGGCCCTCGTCATATACTGTAAGCTCGATTCCTGGAATGAGGCGGACTGTGCTAATCGTACCGGCAATCCTCGCCGCGCTTCTGATGTTGTCGTGGTCGGTGATGGCGATTGCCCCGAGGCCCGCGCGCTCCGCTTCGCGGACGAGCTCATCCAAAGCGAGGGTGCCGTCGCTCGCGGTCGTGTGGGTGTGGAGGTCTATCACGGCTGGCTATCAACGATTCTTTTTTAAAACTAAGTCAGTAGAACCTTGTTACTCATTATGCCTTGGTAGTGTAGTTTTTGGCTCAAATGCCAGAACATAATGGTCTAGCATACGAGACTGTCACTCTCGCGACCCGGGTTCGAATCCCGGCCAAGGCGAAAATTCCTAAGTGTGCAGATACATGCTTAGGAAAGACCTCAGGAATTTTTGCCTGCCGCGAACGGAACGCCGTTCGCGCAAAGGCGTTTTTGCCCATTGGCAGGAACTAGTTCTCAATGCCAAAAACCGCCGGCAGGGCGTATCTCGCATCCTCCACCGGAATTTTCACATCGTAAAGCCTCAACGCGAGCGTAATCTTTTCCAGCGTGTTCCTTTCCCGGGGCACGACCAGGACGCCCAGGGCCGAATCGAGCATTTCCAAGGCATCGAGAAGGTCGTTCGAAATCACCGCGGCTCTGGAGGGACTGAAGGGGATTCCGGCCTGGGAAAGAAGCTCCGCCGTCGCGCTCATCTTCGTCATGAACCTAGTGCCGTTCACGGCATTGTCCCTGACGCCGATGACCGTCCTGAAGCCGCTGAAGCCCCCGTTGTGGGGGTATTCCACGCTGCCGACAGCGTGCCCGAAGCCGAATCTGGAGGCTATCCACTGCGCTCCTGTGAGGGAGGAGCGCGTAGCGACTACGACACGGAGGCGCTCGCGCTCGGCAATCTGGTGTATGGTATCGACAAGGTCCGTCCGGAAGGCTCCGGAGCGGCCGAATTCCTCCATGAGGGCGCCCCAGTCGGAAGGCTTGAAACCGCGCTCATAGAGGGCCCTGAAAACTTCGCCATGAAGGCCGTCCAGGGGGATGTCTCCCTTTATCGCCGCCCGGATGAAGCCGTCCATCAGCTTTTTGGCCTCGCTTTTACCGCATAGCCTCTCGAGCGCTGCCTTGGGCGAATCCTCGGTGGTCAGCGTCCTGTCCACGTCCACGATGAGCGTGTCCAGTTTTGGGGCGGGATTCAGCTTCCTGGAAAGCCTCCGGAGGGCGAACCTGGGGCTCGCCCCCGAAGCGAGGAGCAGGGGGTTCATGGGAAGGTATTCCCAAAAACATATTATAAAACCATTCAACACCAAACGTGGTAGCGGCGCCGTAAGAGGGGCGGGAGAGGGGTAAATGTGTTAGAAAATGCTGTTTTGCATATGTTTTTAAACAGTTCCCGGCATAATATTTTTAAAGAAAAAATGAGCAAGGAAATGGGAGGGGGTTACTCAGATGTCCGTGGTGCTGGAAAAACTGCTCCGCAACAAGGATTGCAGCGAAGCCAAATCGTACCTTATCGGACTCGAGAGGGGGAGAATCTGGGCCGAGGATTACGCTGATTTTTTCGAGATGAAGGAGTGGAGCGAGTCGAGGGCGGACGAGTTCGAGGACCTCATCCTTCCTGGAAGGGAAGGGGACCACTACAAGATATTGCACGCCGAGACTCCCCTCGTGTGGAATTCCTACCTGCGCGGCTGGATAGACGGCGTTCGGGAGATTGTGAAAAGATACTGAAGGGCTCTCATTCGGAGCCGGTTTGCCAGATTTTCCCATATTTTTTAAAATAACAGGATATATACCTTGAGGGAGGTAATCCTATGAGGTATATCGCTTTATTCGTATTGGCCGCCTTGCTGGTCTTCGGATGCGCAGGCGCGCCTCCGGCACAGCAGCCGGGGACCGGCGGGACGCCCCAGGTTCCGGGCGTTCCAGGCACGCCGGCGGAGGAGTGCACGCTCTCGCAGTCGTTCTCCGACCCGGCCGAAGGGACGCTTGCCCAGCAGGCTGGCGTCGTCGGGACGGTGACCTGCGCGGCGAACAAGACCATCGAGGTGAAGCTGGATGGGGAAACCGTCGCGAGCATGATGCCCGAGACGGACGCCGACCAGCCGGTGAAGCTGGAATTCGCACCGGCTAAAGACGGGACGCTTAAGCTTACCGTTGAAATTGACGGCGAGACCGTCTATTCGAGGGACTGGGTCGTGAAGCCGCTCGGAAACCCCGAGACGAAGGGCACCGAGAACGACGCCGTTTCTTACAAGGAGTGGAGGGCGCAGGCCATTGACGTCGGCGGACCTTTCGAGCTTGGGCGAATCAGGGTTTTCATGAAGAGATTCGACTTCAGGACGCAGGAGGGAACCAAGATTGTCGTCGAGGTGCGCGAGGACTCCGCAGGGAAGCCGGGGAGCGTCGTCTCTTCGGTCGAGAGGCCAATGAACGTCACGACCCTCAGCGAGAACTGGATTAACTTCGACTTCCAGGACAAGCCCGCGCTCAGCGAGGGGAGGTACTGGGTAGTGATGAGGGTGGCCCAGACCAAGGACGTGAAGCTCGCTAGCGACATAATAAACGTCCACTATGTCGCGCTCGACAAGCAGGCCCCCGGGAACGAGTACACGATGGAGATGAGGCTCACGACGGACCAGGTTACCGGCGAGGCCTCGGAAACGTCATGGCAGCCGCTTTCCTACGACCGCTCGTACAGCATCATCGTCCAGGCTGCGAGCTGATTTTTTCTTCTATTTTTCTCGCTTTTTCTTTCAAAAGCCCGAAGCGGCGCTCTATGTCGTTCTGCATCTCCTCCAGCGTGAGCGAGAGGGTCGGGGCGCGCAGGTAGTAGTTACGCCCCTCCTTGACGACGAGGCCGGTCCGCTGGAAAAGGTTCAGGTGGTATATCACCGCCGCCTGGCTCACTTCCGATAGCTGCATCAGGTCCCTCGAGGAGATTCCTTCGCCCCTGACGCTCGCCTTCACTATCGCCCTGAAGACCGCGCGGCCGAGAGTGTCGCGCTCGTCGCCGAGGCCAAGGCACTGGTAGATATAGTCGAGGTCGTCGTCGGCGCTTTCCTCCCGCGGAACAGTTGCGACGTAGCGGATGACTATCTGGCGGTAGTATCGCCGTTGGACCATGATTAAAATTCCGCATAAAAGTTTAAAAATCTTTTGTAATATTAAACAATTTGTTAAAAATTGATGAGGGTGGTTGAATGCAGTTGATGCCGGATTCGGCCTACAGGCCGCTAAGGGAGGCTGAGCGCCTTGCGCGCGAGCTGGATCGTTTTGGGGAGCCGGTTGATGCGAAAGGAAATATAATTCCTGTGAAAAAAGCCATGAACAAGAAAGTGAAGGCAAGGTGAGTAAATAGAAAAAAAGGAAATCGGGGCGGAGAAAAAAGAGGAGCTTCCTCACCCCGAACACAAAAAGGAGCTTGGCCATGGGGAGCAGACGGCCCTCGCCGATTCCGGTGCCGAGGCGAAAGAACTGCGCGAGCGCCTGATGAGGCTCCAGGCCGAGTTCGAGAACTACAAGAAGCGCTCCGAGCGCGAGAGCATGGCCGCCCGCGAACGGACGGAGGCGGGGATGCTCTTAAAGCTCCTCCCCATAGTGGACGAGTTCGAGATAGCGGTGTCACACATGGAGCATGCGCACGCAAAGGAGTTCAGGCACGGTGTGGAGCTGATATACGCCAAGCTGAGGGACCTCCTGAAGAAGGAGGGCGTCGAGGAGATGAAGGCGGAGGGCGAGAGCTTCGACCCTTACAGGCACGAGGCCCTGCGGCAGGGCGACGGGGAGGAAGGGAAGGTCGTGGACGTCGTGCTCAAGGGATACCTGTTCAAAGGAAAGGTGCTCAGGCACGCGAAAGTAGTTGTTGGAAAGGAGGGAAAGCATGGAAGCGGATGAAGAGAGGAAGGAGAAGGCAGAGATGATGATACTTGCCCGGAGGGGGCAGAGAATGCAGGTGCCAATCGGCATCGCGGCATGAGGTGGTTTTGGTGAAGATAATAGGCATAGATTTGGGAACTTCGAACTCGGCGGCGGCATTCCTCGAAGGAGGCAGGCCTAAGATAATACCCAGCTCGGAGGGGATAACGCAGTATGGCAAGGCGTTTCCGAGCTACGTTGCGTTCACGCGCGATGGCCAGAGGATAATAGGCGAGCCTGCGCGCAGGCAGGCTGTCACGAACCCGGAGGGGACGCTGACCGCGTTCAAGAGGAAGATGGGGACGGACCACAGGTATGAGATTTTCGGGAAGCAGTACCGCCCGCAGGAGCTGTCGGCGTTCCTGCTCCAGAAGGTAAAGAAGGACGCGGAGGAGTTTTTGGGGGAGAAAGTCGACAAGGCGGTGATAACCGTCCCGGCGTATTTCAACGACAACCAGCGCCAGGCGACGAAGGACGCCGGCGAGATAGCCGGCCTCGAGGTGGTGCGCCTCGTCAACGAGCCGACTGCGGCATGCCTCGCCTACGGCCTTGACAAGGCCGGCAAGGATATGAAGATACTGGTTTTCGACCTCGGCGGCGGCACGCTTGATGTTACCATCATGGACTTCGGGGGAGGAGTGTTCGAGGTGAAGGCGACGAGTGGCGACACCCAGCTCGGCGGGACGGACATGGACAGGATAGTCGCGGAATACCTTACCGACCAGTTCAGGAAGGAGAGCGGCCTCGATATCACGAAGGACCACCAGGCGCAGATGCGCATACTGGAGGCGGCCGAGAAGGCGAAAATCGAGCTTTCGACCGCGCTCGAGAGCGAGGTGAACCTCCCCTTCCTTGCTTCAGCCGGCAACCAGCCCAAGCACTTCGTCCACAGGCTGAGCAGGGCGAAGCTCGAGGACCTCGTCCGCCCGGTGATAGAGAGGTGCAGGGGGCCGGTCGAGCAGGCCCTCAAGGACGCGAAGCTCACACCCCAGCAGATTGACAGGGTAATCCTGGTCGGCGGGCCGACACGCATGCCCATCGTCCAGAAGTTCGTCGAGGATACGGTCGGAAAGAAGGTGGAGCGGGGCATAGACCCCATGGAATGCGTCGCGATGGGCGCCGCCGTGCAGGGCGGGGTGCTTTCGGGCGAGGTGAAGGATATCCTCCTTCTGGACGTGACGCCCCTGTCGCTCGGCCTCGAGACGCTCGGCGGGGTGATGACGAAGCTCATCGACCGCAACACAACGATACCCACCAAGAAGACGCAGGTTTTCTCCACAGCGAGCGACATGCAGACGGCCGTCGACATCCACATCCTGCAGGGCGAGCGCCCGATGGCGAAGGACAACGTGGAGCTGGGAAAATTCACCCTTATGGGGATACCGCCCGCGCCGAGGGGCGTTCCGCAGGTCGAGGTCACTTTCGACATCGACGCGAACGGCATACTCCACGTCGGGGCGAAGGACCTCGCGACGGGCAAGGAGCAGAAGATGAGGGTTACCGCCCCGCTGAAGATGCGGGACGAGGAGATAAAGGAGAAGATGTCCGAAGCCGACAGGTTCGCCGAGCAGGACAGGAAAGATTTCGAGCTCGCGACTGCCCGCAACGAGGCCGAATCGATGGTGTACGTCGCGAAAAAGACTATAGAGGACCTCAAGGACAAGATGAGCAAAGAACAGTATGACAGAATCAGTGATGCCCAAAAAAAGCTCGAGGAAGCGATGAAGGGCGAGGACGTCGGCAGGATCCGGAGCCTGACCGACGAGCTCAAGAAGGCGCTCCAGGACGTCGGGGGCTCGATGTACCAGCATGGCGGCGGTCCGGAAACCGGAGGGCCGGGAATGGGCGGAGGAACCGGAAACGGGGAACCGGGCGCCGGAGGCGGGGAAAAGGGATACGAGCATATAAAGAAGGGCAAGAAGAAAGACGACAACGTGGTCGAGGGGGAATACGAGAAGGTGGATGACAAGAAATGAAGTATTACGAAGGCGGGGCTCCATGGTACGACGCCCTGAGCGGAGCCGGCGTCCCGGGAGACGTGGCTTTCTATTCCGCCGAAGCGCGGAAACCGAAGGGGAAGGTTCTCGAGGCGGCATGCGGAAGCGGGAGGATATTCCTGAAGCTGCTCGCGCAGGGGACGGACGCTTATGGATTCGACCTCTCCCCGGACATGCTCGGCGTCCTTGAGAGGAAGGCGGCGGAGAGCAAACTGGATATCTCCGGCAGGGTGAAAAAAGCCGACATGCGCAGCTTCCGCTATCCCTTCCGGTTCGACCTGGTCATAATCCCCTACAGGGCTTTCCTCCATATGGAGGCGAGGGAGGACCAGAAGGCATGCCTGATGAACGTCCGCCGCCATCTGAAGAAGGGCGGCCGGCTCATCCTCAATTTCTTCGACCCGAAGCTGGACATCATCGCCAAAATCGACGTGCTCCAGAGGACCGGCCATGCGCTGGACCCCGAAACGGGGAGGATGGTCCGGTATGAGTCCCGTTCGCATTATGATATTCCGGAACAGAGAATTTCGGCGCACTACCGGATGAAGGGCGCGGGCAGGGACCAAAAGCTCGACCTGAGCCTATGCTACATATTCCCCCGCGAGTTCATGAACATGCTCGAATTGTGCGGTTTCAGGAAATGGGAGCTTTACGGGGGCTTCGACCGGAGGCCGTACACAAAGAACGGCGAGGAGCTGGTATGGGTGGCGCACAGGTGAATTACCACAAGGTGCTCGGGGTGCGCCGCGGGGCGAGCGCAGAGGAGATAAGGAGGGCATACCGCAGGCTGGCGCTCATGTTCCACCCGGACCGCAACAAGGA
>JBFLVW010000065.1:0-20174 GCA_040758235.1 Microcaldota archaeon | reverse complement strand
AAGAACACAAGGCCCACGAGGCCGCTGCCGCGCACAAGCATGAGAGGGCTAGCGAGCACAAGGCACACGCTCACAAATAAGGTGATACACTTATGGCAAAGAGAGGAGGAACAAAACACGTAAAGAGGCTCGCCGCCCCGAAGGCGATTCCGCTCACGGACAAGAAGGAAAGGACCTGGATGAAGCGGCCCTCGCCCGGTCCGCACCCCAAAAAGCGCTGCATCCCGCTCGGCGTGCTGCTGCGCGACGTCCTGGGGCTCGCCGCAAGCCTGAAGGAAGCGCGAAAAATACTGTCGCAGAGGATGCTTCTCGTGGACGGGAAGCCGAGGACGAACGAGAAGTTCCCGGTAGGTCTGATGGACGTCGTCTCCTTCCCCAGGAGCGGGAAGAACTTCCGGATAATGATTGACGCCAAGGGGAGGCTCGCGCCGCTCGAAGTGGAGAAGGGCGAGGCCTCCCAGAAGCTGGTCCGGATTGTCGGGAAGCGCACTCTTCCCGGCGGCAAGCTGGGGGTTACTTTCCACGACGGAAGGAACATGCTGGCGGACAACCACCTGAAGGTGGGTGACAGCGTGCTCGTAACGCTTCCGGACGCGAAGCTGAAGACGCACCTGAAGAGGGAGAAGGGCTCGCGCTGCCTCATCGTCGAAGGCAAGCACGCCGGCAGCATAGTCAAGCTCAAGGAGATAATAGCGCGGAAGGGCGGGAAGCCCAACGAGGCCGTGGTGCAGGGCAAGGACGAGGAGTTCATCACCGTGGCCAAGTACCTCTTCGTTGTCGATGAGGGGTTCAAAGGGTGAGGGAAGATGACTAATCCCATGCGCGGCATACTGATTGAGAAAGTGACGGTCAACATCGGCGTCGGCCAGCCCGGCGACAAGCTCGAGCAGGCCAAATCCCTGCTGGAGCGCCTCGCCGATGGCAGGAAGCCGGTCGAGACCCACGCCCGGCGGAGGGACCCGGTGTTCAAGCTGAGGAAGGGGCTCCCGATAGGCGCGAAGGTCACGCTCCGCGGGGCGGAGGCGAAGTCGTTCCTCGAAAAGGCGCTCATCGCGAAAAGGAAGACGCTCAAGGAATCCAACTTCGACAAGCAGGGCAACTTCGCCTTCGGCGTGCACGAGTACATAGACTTCCCGGGCGCGAAGTACGACCCATCCATCGCGATGTTCGGGTTCGACATCTGCGTCTCCCTTTCTAGGAGGGGGAGGAGGGTGTCCCTCAGGAAGCTCCGCGAGGCTCCTATCGGGAAGGGGCACCGCATCACCAGGGAAGAGGCGATGGATTTCGCGAAGGCCTCATTCGGGGTCAAGCTGGAGTGATGATTATGGCACTGACAATACCTGAAAGATACAAGGGAAAAGGGAAACGCGTCTGCCGGAACTGCGGCAACTCCAGGGCCCTGATAAGGAAGTACAAGCTCAGGGTGTGCAGGAGATGCTTCAGGGAGATGGCCGAAAGCATAGGTTTCCGCAAATACGGAGGTTGATTGCATGACTGATTACCTTGCCGACGCGCTCAACACGATAAAAACGCACGAGATAGTGGGGCAGAGCAAATGCACGGTGAAGAAGACGAAACTCATCGCCGAAGTGCTCTCCGTCCTCAAGAAGCACAAGTACCTCAAGGACTTCACTTCCCTCGAAGACGGGAGGGGCGGATGGTTCGAGGTGCAGCTTGACGGGAGGATAAACGACTGCGGCGTGATAAAGCCCAGGATGCCGGTCAAGCGGAACGAATGGGCGAGAAAGGAGCAGGAGTTCATCCCGGGCTTCGGGGTCGGCCTGCTCATCGTCACCACCCCCGGCGGGATAATGACGAACTCGGACGCCGAGAAGAGGCAGGTGGGCGGAAGGCTGCTCGCCTACGTATACTGAGGATGATGCTGATGGAAATACCGCAGGGAATCACGGTCCGGGTCGATGGCTCGGTTGTAGTGGTCAAAGGCCCCCAGGGCGAGGTCAGCAGGCAGCTCGGGAAGGGCGTCTCGGTGAAGGTGGGCGCCGGAGGCGTCGAAGTGGAATGCGCCGACAAGGCGGTCCGCGGCACTACGGAAGCCGTCATAAGGAACATGGTGGCCGGGGCGGCGGGCGGCTACACGAAGAACCTCAAGCTCCTGCACGCGCACTTCCCGATAACCATCGAGGTGAAGGGGAACGACATCACGATAAAGAACTTCCTCGGGGAGAAGCAGCCCCGGAAGACGAAGCTGATAGGCAACACCAAGGTAGTCGCGAAGGGCCAGGCGGTGACAGTCTCGGGCCCGGACAAGGAGGCCGTCGGCCAGACCGTCGCGAACATCCGTTCCGCGATGCGCATACGCGACAAGGACGGAAGGATATTCCAGGACGGGCTTTACGATGCTGAATGAGGGTGCATGATCATGGAACAAACAGCCAGGAAGAAAAAGAAGCCGCGCTTCAATGTGCCGAACCTGGGCTTCTTCGGAAGCGTCAAGCCGCGCTGGAGGAAGCCGAGGGGGACGCACAACAAGAAGCGCATGAAGGCGAAGTGGGCCGGCGCGTCGCCCCGCGTGGGGTATCGGAACCAGCCGGCAGCCCGCGGGCTGCACCCCAGCGGACACAGGGAGGCGCTTGTGGCGAACCCTGCCGAGCTGGAGGCCCTCAAGGGCCAGAAGGTGGTCGTCCGGATAGCCTCCGCGGTGGGCAAGAAGAAAAGGAAGGCGATGGCGGAAATCGCCAAGGCGATGAAGCTCGTCATCGTGAACATGAAGACGAACGGCAAGGCCGGGCCGGCGGAAAAGTCTCCCGAAGCCAAGGCTGCCGGAAGGACATAGGTGTTTGCTTATGACGATATCGACGGTCAGGAGGCTCGCGGCCGACATTTTCGGCGTGGGCCAGAACAAGGTCAGGATAAGCCCGGACGGCCTGAAGGAGGCCGAGGGCGCGCTCACGAGGGCGGACGTTTCCGGCCTCATCGGCAAGGGCATAATCACGAAGGCGAAGCCCCAGGGAAGGGCCAGCACGTCAAAAGGCGGCCGGAGGGGCAGGGGAAGGCGCAGGGGAACCGCCATCGACTCAAAGACCGCCTGGATGGAGAAGGTGCGTTCCCAGCGCGCTTTCCTCAGGATGCTGGTCGCTTCCGGCGCCCTGAAGAAGGAGTCCAAGAGGGAAATCTACTGGAAGGTGAAGAGCGGCATCTTCAGGAACAAAAGGGCCATGATGCTCTACCTCAAGGACAACGGACTCGTGGCCGCCGACTACGAGCCCAAAAAGCCGGAATGGAAGAGGAAGGAAAAGGCTGCAAAAGCCCCCGCGGAGAAGAAGGCGGCTCACGCTGCGCCCGGGGTCAGCGTCCCGAAGCCGGCGGAGAAGCCGGGCAAGGAGCACAAGAAAGGTGAATCAAGATGACGAAAGCGAAAGGCCCGAGCTTCAGGATATACTTCAGGAGGAGGCGGGAAGGCAAGACCAACTTCGCCAAGAGGCTGGCCCTCATAAAGAGCGGCAAGACGAGGATGGTCGTCCGCAGGAGCAACAAGAGCATAGTCATCCAGTTCGTGGACTTCGACCCCAAAGGGGACAAGACTCTCCTCACGGTCACGGGCGCGCACCTCGCGAAGCTCTACAAGTGGCCATCGAAGAGGAACGTCTGGACCGCATACCTCGCAGGCATGATGGCGGGAAGGATGGCGAAGAAGAAGGGCGTGAAGGAATTCGTGCTCGACATGGGGATGTACGTCCCGTCCAAGGGCTCGATAATGTTCGCGGCGCAGAAGGGCGCGGCGGACTCCGGCCTGGCGACTTCCCTAGACAAGGAGAAGTCCCCGGATGCGAAGCTCGCATCCCCGCCCGAGAAGTACAAGGGCATCTTCGAGGATGTGAAGGGAAAGATTTCAGCAGGGTGATATGCTTATGCCAGAAAAAATCAGGACGATAGACAAGGGAGCATGGGAGCCTAAGACGTCGCTCGGAATCAAGGTCAAGAGCGGCGAAGTGACGACGCTCGAAGAGGTCCTCGAATCCGGCAAGCCGGTGCTCGAGCCTGAGCTCGTGGACGCCCTGCTTCCGGACATGGAGTCCGAGAACCTCCAGATAAAGACGACGCAGAGGGTGACCGACTCGGGCAAGAGGATAAAGTTCCGCGTCGTGACCGTCATCGGCGACAGGAAGGGCCACGTCGGCCTCGGCGTCGGCAAAAGCGACGAGCTGAAGCCAGCCATGGACTATGCCATACGGGACGCCAAAAAGCACATGATAGCGATAAAGACCGGATGCGGCTCCTGGGAGTGCAAGTGCTCGCTCCACCATTCGGTCGTCTCCAAAACCGTCGGCAAGGAAGGGAGCACGGTCGTGACGCTCAAGCCCGCGCCGAGGGGCCTGGGGCTCGCCGCGAACGACGTCGTCAAGAAGGTCCTCCAGATGGCCGGCGTGAAGGACGTGTGGAGCCAGGCGCAGGGAGGGGCGAATGTGTACAACATGGCCGTCGCGACGATGAAGGCGCTCGACGGCCTCAACCTCCGCAAGCCGAGGGCGGAATAAGGGGAGGATGCTTATGAAATACGCAGTTTTGCGCGTGAGGGGGGCCCGGAAGGTCGCTCCCAGGATAAAAAGGACGCTCGAGCTCCTGCGGCTAGAGAAGCCGAACCACTGCGTCCTCGTGGACGACACGCCGCAGTACGTCGGCATGCTCGAGCATGCGAAGGACTACGTCACATACGGGCCGGTGGATGAGAAGACCATCTGCTCGCTTCTCGAGAAGCGGGGGACGAAGGGAAGCGCCACGCTCCGCGAGCTGAAGGCGGACACCAAAAAGATGGCCAAGGAGATATCCGCCGGAAAAAGGACGGACGAGTTCGCAGACCCCGTATTCAGGCTCAACCCCCCATCGAGGGGATACCGGGACCTCAAGGTGAGCTACCCGCGCGGGGAGCTCGGGAGAAGGGAGGACATGGGCCCCCTCCTCCGAAGGATGATGTGATTCTTATGGCAAGACGGAAGGAAAGGCAGAAAAAGGGGTATCTCGGCCACAGGAGCCACGGCCGCGGCAACGTGAAGAACCGGAGGGGCAGTGGCAACCGCGGAGGCCGCGGAATGGCCGGCGTCGACAAGCACAAGTGGAGCTGGGCGGTGAAGAACCCGAAGGAGCACTCGGTCTATTTCGGCAAGCACGGCTTCGTGCGGCCGAACAAGCCCGCCCCGCTGCCGCTGATGCACCTCTACGAGATAGACCAGAAGGCGGTAGCGAACAAGCTCGAGAAGAAGGGCGGCAAGTTCCACCTGGATTTCAAGGGCAAGATACTCGCGACAGGCACGCTCTCGCAGCCCGTTGTCATACGCGCGGCGGCCTGGAGCAGGAACGTGGAGAAGAAAGTCGGGGAGGCCGGCGGCTCCATCTCCAAGCTGGAGAACGCCGCACCGGCGTGAGAGGCGCCTAAAGGCTTTTAAAATTAGCAGGGCCAGATAGGCTGAGGTTCTTCTAATGGGAGTCATAGACATACTGCACAAGCTGGCAGGATACCTGCCGGAAATAAAGGCCCCCGAGAAGCCGCCCGCGACCAAGGAGCGGCTGATGTGGACCGCGCTCGCGCTCGTCCTCTACTTCATGATGTACGAGACGACAGTGTTCGGCGTCCCGCACCTCACTACCGGCATAGACTTCCTTCAGACGATAACCGCCGCCAGGCTGGGAAGCCTCCTCACGACGGGCATCGGGCCCATCGTCCTCGCGAGCATATTCCTCCAGCTCTTCGTCGGCGCAGGCCTCATCAAGCTCGACATGAAGAACAAGGCGGAGAGGGCGAAGTTCCTCGAGGCGCAGAAAATCCTCGCGATACTCCTCGCCGTCGTCGAGGGCTCGATATTCGTCATATTCACCGGCATAGTCCCGGTCGCCCCGGTCGCCGGCCTCAGCCACGACCTCGTCGTGGGGCTCGTGATTTTTCAGATAACCATAGGGTCCATACTCGTACTCTTCCTGGACGAGCTTGTCTCCAAGTATGGCATCGGGAGCGGCATCAGCCTCTTCATCGCGGCCGGAGTGTCATTTGCCATCTTCACCCAGCTCTTCGGCCTCGTGTTCGCCGACGGCGGCGTAATCACAGTCATGGGCGAGGGGGGGGCGGAGGCGATACCAAAGGCGCTCCTCCACCTGATGCCATTCGCATTCACCGTGCTTGTCTTCATGGTGGTCGTGTACGCAGAGGGAATCAAGGTCGAGATACCGATAGCATTCGAGCGCGTCCGCGGCATGGTGCCAAAGCTTCCGCTCAAGTTCTTCTACGTTTCCAACATTCCGGTCATCTTCGGCAGCGCGCTCATAATAAACATGCAGCTGTTCGCCGGCGGCCTGCTCCTCGGCCAGTACTGGGACCCTGCGGGGCAGGCGACTCCCCTCGGCCAGGGCATCTTCGACACCGGGGAATACAGCTACGACCGCGACGGCCTGATTCCCATTCTGGGAGTCGTCAGCAGCGACCGCAGGATGACCGACGGGCTCCTCTACCTCTTCACGCCAATACAGGCACTCGGCCTCAGCACCGAGCAGCACTGGGCATACCTTAACAGCAGCACGCCCTTCCTGGGCATCCCCGAATGGGTGCACGCGATTGTCTACATACTCCTGCTCGCAGGGGTTTCAGTCGTGTTCGGCCTTTTCTGGGTGGAGACCGCCAACATGGACGCGAAGAGCGTCGCCGGCCAGCTCACGGAATCCGGCATCCAGATACCCGGATTCAGGCGCGACCCGCGCATGCTCGAGACGATACTCAACAAGCACATTTTCCCGCTTACGGTGATGGGCTCGCTCTCGGTCGGCCTGCTCGCGGGCTTCGCCGACCTCACAGGCGCTCTCGGCACCGGGACCGGCATTCTCCTTACGGTCGGCATCCTGCACAAGATGTACGAGCAGCTCGAGCAGATGCGGACCTTCGACATGTACCCGAGCTTCAACAAGCTGTTCGGCGAAGGATAGACATGGCCAAAGTCTATATCGAGACTTACGGTTGCACGCTCAACCAGGCCGACAGCGACATAATGCGTGCGATGCTCAAGGGCAGGCACGAGCTCGTGGAGAGGGAGGAGGACTGCGACGTCATCATCCTCAACACCTGCACCGTCAAGGGCGCGACGGAGAACAAGATTTCCGAGCGCATCCGGAGACTGGCTGCCGGAGGCCGGAAGCTCGTGATAGCCGGCTGCATGAGCGCGAATGAGGGGAAGCTCCGCAAGCTCGCGCCGCTTGCGCCCATCCTCGGGACCTCGTCGCTCAAATACTCTGCGGATGCTGTTCGCGACGCACTCGGGGGGAAGGCATCGACGATAAAGGTCTTCGACAGCAAGGACGGCCTCCCGAAGCTCCTGACCGCCCCCATCTGCAGGATTCCCATAAACGACGGCTGCCTTTCTTCCTGCCATTTCTGCCAGACAAAGCTCGCCCGGCCATACCTACGCAGCTACTCTCCTAAGACCGTCGTGAAATGGGTCAACGACGCTGTAGGGGGAGGCGCGCGCGAAATCCAGCTGACCAGCATGGACTCCGGGGCCTACGGGGTGGACATAAAGACCGACCTTGTCCGCCTGCTTGAAAATATCGCCGGCGACGACAGCGATTCGCGAGCCAGGGGGGATTTCCTCATCCGCCTCGGGATGATAAACCCCGACCACGCGAAAAGGATGCTTCCGGGCATCATAGGCGCCCTGAACGGCCCGAAATTCTACAAGTTCCTCCATGTTCCGGTCCAGAGCGGGAGCGAAAAGGTATGCCGGGAGATGAATCGCGACCACACGGTCCGCGACTTCTCGGACATCGTCTCGGCGGTCCGCTCCTCTCTTCCGGACGCCACGATAGCGACCGACATAATCGTCGGATACCCTACCGAGACGGAGCAAGATTTCCGCGAGACTCTCCGCCTCCTGCGCGAAACGAAGCCGGAAATCGCCAACCTCTCGCGCTTCAGCCCGAGGCCTGGAACCCGGGCGAAGGAGATGGAACAGCTCCCCCAGGCCGAGATAAAGCGCAGGAGCGCGGAGGCCGCCGCGCTCATCCGGGAAATCGGGGCGGAGCGGAGGAAGCGCTTCATCGGCAGGACGCTGCGCGTTCTCATGACCGAGCCGGGCAAGGGCGCAAAGGAATTTAAGGGCAGGGATATCAATTACAACCAGGCCGTCGTCAGGGGTTTCCGGGGGAAGCCCGGCGAGTTCGCGGAAGTCATGGTGATTGGCGCGAACCACGGCTCGCTGTTCTGCGAAATTTGATTATTACGGGGTGTTTTGTGCATGATTATCGCGCTTGGAGTTCCTGGTGCAGGGAAGACGACCGTCCTGAAATCCCTCAAGACGGATTACAAAATAGTGAACTACGGCGACCTGATGCTTGAGATAGAAAAGAAGGAATTCGGCATTAAGGACCGCGACGAGATGCGCAAGCTGCCGATAGAGAAGCAGAAGCTCGCGCAGAAGCTTGTGGCCGAGGCCCTCTCGAAGATGGGAGGCAAGGTCATCCTCGACACCCACTGCTCGGTCGCGACGCCCTCGGGCTACTACCCCGGCCTTCCCTTCGAGTTCCTGAAAATGTGGAAAGTCGAGGCGCTCGTCTACGTCACGGCGCATCCGGACGACATAGCAAAAAGGCGCGCGAACGACCCGTCGCGCGTCCGCGACGTTGACGACATCGCCCTCCACGACGAGATGAACAAGTCGTTCCTGGCCGCGTACTCGGCCTTCTCCGGCGCCCCGGCGGTCGTCCTGTACAACGACCAGGGGAAGCTCGAGGAGACCGTCGCGAAATTCCAGTCGCTGCTCAAGTGAGCGTTAAATATAAACATCGTCTGGGATATGGTATTATGATTGACATCCGGCTTGTGAGGGAGAATCCGACGAAGGTCGAATCGGCGCTCCGCGAGCGGCACTATCCGGAAGACGCGCACGCCGCGCTTTCGAAGATACGCGAGCTGGACTCCGAATGGCGCAAAATAAAGAAGGAGGAAGAGGACCTGCGCGCCGAGCGGAACAGGCTGAGCCAGTCCATCAACGCGAAGAAGAAAGCCGGGGAGGACCCTTCAGGCGACATCTCGCGCTCAGGGGAAATAGCGAAAAGGGTCAAGGAGATCTCGCTCGAGACGACGACGCTCGAGGAGCAGATAAGCGTCCACCTGATGATGCTCCCGAACACCCCCGACGCCTCGGTCCCTGAGGGAAAGGACTCGTCGCACAACCCCGTAGTCCGCACTGTGGGGAAGCCGGCCAAGGGGCCCGCGGACGTGTCGCCCCATTTCGAAGCCGGCCAGGCGAGCGGGATGATTGATTTCGAGAGGGGCGTGAAGCTCGCGCACCACAGGTTCAGCGTCCTCAAGGGCGACCTCGCGAAGCTCGAGCGCGCGCTCGTCGACTTCATGCTTTCGGTGCACGTTTCGAAAGGCTACTGCGAAGTCGCACCCCCATATCTCGTCAACACGGCGACGATGACCGGTACCGGCCAGCTCCCCAAGTTCAAGGAGGAGCTCTACCGGTGCAAAGACGACGACCTCTGGCTCATCCCCACGGCCGAGGTGCCCCTTACCAACCTCTATTCGGGAGAGGTCCTCGAAGAAAAGGACCTGCCCCAAAAAATGACGGCCTACACGCCGTGCTTCAGGAGGGAGGCGGGCGCGTACGGGAAGGACATAAAGGGGCTCATACGCCAGCACCAGTTCAACAAGGTCGAGCTGGTTAAATTCTCCCATCCGGAGCAAAGCTTCAGGGAGCTGGAATCCCTTACCCGCGACGCGGAGAACATCCTGTCGCTTCTCGGCCTGCCATACCGCGTAATCGAGCTCTGCAAGGGGGACCTCGGCTTCGCGAGCGCGAAGACCTACGACATAGAAGTGTGGATTCCGTCCCAGGGCTGCTACCGCGAGATATCCTCGTGCTCGAACTGCACGGATTTCCAGGCGCGCCGGGCGGGGATACGGTTCAGGGGGAAATCAGGGCTCGAATTCGTCCACACCCTGAACGGAAGCGGCCTCGCGGTCGGAAGGACTATGATAGCGGTACTTGAGAACTTCCAGGAGGACAGGAAGGCGATTGCGCTGCCGAAAGTCCTCCACGACTTCATGGGGAAGGACTCGATAGCGCTCTGACCTTATTGCTTCGGCACTTTCCCCGCCGTGACGACATAAGCAACGTCGTTGTGGGGGACTATCCTCCTTCTCGTGCGGTATACGTTCGCGAAGGCATGGTGCTCCTTCCTGAGCTGGTCTATGTCCGTCTCGAAGCCGGCGCTCCTTATCTTTTCCACCCTCTCGTCGATGAGCTCGAGGGCCTCCAGGAAGAACAGCTTCCCGCTGTCGTCGAAGCACCTCATCTCGTTCGCCATCGCGACCACGAAGTTCCTGAAGTCCCGGTTGGCTTTTCTCTGGGTGTCGCTGAGCTTCATCTCGAATTCGTGCACGTCGTCCGTCCTGATGTCGAAAAGGAGCTCGAACCTGCGGACCTGTTCCTGCGAGGCGCCGAGGTCCCGTATCAGCCTGGCGACGTTCGCCGGGTGCGCAAGCAGGTTGTTGTGCCAGTCGCCGATGACCAGGACGCCGTCGTCCGCCATCATGTCGTAGAGCTTCTGGTAGTGCGTGCCGAAGGAGAAATGGTGCAGCGCGGCGCTGGATATGACCACGTCGAACTTGTTCCTTCCCCTGCCATCCAGGAACTCCTCCAGCGACCGGTGGAGCTTCCTCAGCCTTCCGGCAATCCTCCCGTCGAAAACCGCCTTGTTGATGCCCTTCTTCTCCGCCTCGGTGACTGCGCACTCGAGCCGGTAAATCGATGGCTCGAGCATGAAGAAATAGCATGACTTTGCGGCTTCGCGCGCCTCCGGCCCGTCCTCGAGGGCGTCGAGAAGGGCGCAGGTCGTGTCCCCGCTGCCGGCCCCGACATCGAGTATGTTCAGCGTCCGGCCCTTTTTGGAGAGGGCCACAATCAAATCGCGCGCGGTGTCGGCGACATACCTGTTCATATCGACGTTCCCCACTGCGACCGCGGCGGCCCCTATCGCCCGCTCGATTGCCTTGTTGGTGGCATCGTCGCCGGGGGCCCACTCGAGCGCATAGCTGACGCTTGATTCGCTTTCTATGAATGCCCTGTTCTCGCCGGTCACCGCGATGCCGTAGTTGGGAAGGTACTGGGACGCTATCCTGAAAATGCTCCCCGGGTAGATAGGCAGGCCGCTGCAGATTTCGCCGACTGCCTCGTCGATTGCGCGCAGCTCCGAAATCGCCGTGACCGTCCTCATACCATCACCTGGCCCTCATCCCTCCAGTTACGATTGCGTAATCCGAGGACCGCTGGACCCTCGCCGGAATCTCCCTGAGGACGTTCGGCCTCCTCCGCCCTTCCTTTGCGAATGGGAAGGCTCCGGAGATGTCCGTGTTCAGCCCCGCATTCTCCATCCTGTTCAGCCTGTCCGTCAGCGGCTCGTAAGCGTTGAGCACGTACAGCCTCTGGTTGCCGAGGCTCTGAGTCCTCCTCATGAGCGCCTTTGCATCGTTTATGTCCCGCAAATGGGCCTCGTTCGCGTTCTGTTCCTCCTCGTGCATGGGGTTGGTGACTGCATTGAACAGGCCGACGCCTACGACCTCCCTGAACCTGTCGAGCCTCCTGCTGTCGAAGTTCAGCCTGGCGAGCATCTCGTAGACCTGCAGGGGGTAGTGGAACGGGGAGCCGTGGAAGTCGCCGGACAGGAACACTCCGCCTGGCACCAGCGCGTCATGGACCTTTTCGAGGTAGCCGGGAAAGGAATACCTGTGGAAATAGGCTGTGGAAACGATGAAATCAAGCCTGCCGCCCCTCATCGAGAGGTACTCGTCGGCGTCCATCATGAACGCATGGTTCCTGATGGAGCCGGAGTTGGGGTGCTCCACACCGGCCTTTGCAAGCGACAGCTTCGCGCCGAGCGGGTACGCAAGGTCGAAGGTAATCCTCTGGAGAATGTCCTCCGAAAGCATCTTCTGCTGGGCGAGCTGGTAGAGCGCTGAAACTATCTGCCTCGCGACCAGGGGGTTCCTTGCGGAGACGTCGGCTATCGCGAACTCGCGCTTGCCGTCGTCCAGCTGGGATATCATCTCCCCGACCGCGTCGCCAATGACCACGGCCATCTTCTTCTCGGCCGCGATGCGCTGGGGCGTTCTAATCAGGTCCTCCTTGTAAGGCCCCTGCTGCCTGGTCATGTCCTCCTGGAAATCCTTCGCGAAGTATCCCTTCGACATTCGCTCCAGCTCGGCCCGGTTCTCATCGGTTATGCCGATGCCCCAGTTCGCATACGCCGATGAAGGAAGCCTCAGTATGCTTCCCAGCTTTATCGACATGCCTCTCGTAACGTCCCAAAGTTCGTAGTCAAGAGCAGTTATCCTGGCGACGTCTGTCTTCAGGGAACTAACCATCGGAATTTCCCCCCCGCATTCCGCCTCGTTTTCCATACTTTATAACTTATTACCAAAACTATTTAAACCCTATTTTAAGACGGCAGGCCAGCCGCCTGCGGTTCCGCACCAGCCCTTTCGGGAACCGCACCATTTCCAGATAAAAACGAAAGCCCTTATAAGTCATGCCATGACAAAGAGGGCCCCGGTCCATCTGATGAGCAGCCGCGACGGCTCGATAAGATACACGACCGACGGCCGCTTCATCTACGCCGAGAAGGACGGCGCGGAGGTCCGGCTGGACCTGTTTTCGGGCCGCTACTACAAACTGAGGCCTTACAACGGGGTGCCGGTCCTGGAGATAGACGGCCTGCGCATGCAGCTCGTCCGCGACTTCAGGACTCCTCTCGACTACTCGAAGGAGGTCGTGAAGGCGCTCGGCATCCCCCGGAGCGGCAGTTTCACGGTGCTGGATACCTGCATGGGCCTCGGCTACACCGCGATAGCCGCGGCCTCCGTTCCGTCTGTCAGCATGGTCGTGACATGCGAAGTCTCCGAAGCCGTCATCCAGCTCGCGCGGTGGAACCCCTTCAGCGACCCGGTCTTCGAGAAGGGCGGCAGGATAACCCTCCTGAAGGGCGACATCTCGGAGCACATGCGGAATTTCGCCCCGAAAATGTTCGATTTCGCCATTCACGACCCCCCGAGGCTCACCCACGCCCCCGAGCTGTATTCCGCGGCATTCTACGGGGAATTGCGCCGCGTGTGCAGGGACGGGGCCCGCGTCTTCCACTACGTCGGGGCCGTGGGAAAAGGAAAGGGGAGGCGCATAGACCGCGAAGTATCGGAAAGGATGGAAGCGGCCGGTTTCAGGGAGCTGAGATACGTGCCCCGGCTTAAGGGGATTCTCGGGAGCAGGTAGGCCGCGCAACGGCAGGATCGCATCATCCACCCCAAAAAACGCGAGAAGGGAGCTCCCATAACAACAAAAACATATCTCATTATAAATTATAACAAATACATCCTAATGCATGGGTCCAGGGCAGAAAAAGAGGGGGCGGGGCCATGAAATCGCCCCGAGAGCGAAGGCGCTTGAAAAATATCTCGCTGAAGCGGACAGGCTATTCACCGGCGCTGAAAGCCCCTCTGAGAAGACAAGGGCGAAGGCGATACGCGGAATCGCCCGCATCTGCCTCCAGTCGCTCGAATCCACCGGCAGTGTGCCGGAACCGGTCGTCGCATACCTTTTCGAAACGAGCGCCAACTCCTCCCACTCCGACGCGAGGCGGAACGCGGCGGCTGTGCTCTCGCTCATCGGAGCCGAGCCCGCGGCAAAAGAGGACGTTTCGCCGTCCGGAATGCTGAAGGAGAGCGCCCCCGCACTTTTCGACTCTTTTTTTTCTCCTGAGCGCGAAGCGAGGCGCATGGCGATATTCCGGCTCGGCGATATCTGCATCTCCGTAAAAGGGGAACTCGGCCGGATTCCCCGCCCCGTCGCCAGGCTTCTTGCGAGCTCGGTGAGCACGTCGCAATACGAGGACGTCAGGCGGGGGTGCATCCAGATACTCTTCTTCTGCTCGGAGCTGGATGAGCTCCGCGGAATAGGCTTCGGGGCGAGGGACCCGGAGTCCATCAAGGAATACCGCAACGACGCCGTGCGGCTTCTGGAGCGCAGGGCCGCCGCCAAGGGCAGGGAATAAACCCGGAAAGCATTATAAGGAACCCAACAGAAATCCTTCGCATGGATGCGATAGCCGTCCGGAGCGTCTCCAAGACCTACCGCAGCGGAGCCGAAACCGTCCGGGCCCTCGATTCTGTCAGCTTTTCGGTCCGGGAGGGGGAGATTTTCGGCCTGCTCGGCCCTAACGGCGCGGGGAAGACGAGCATAATCAGCATCCTTTCGGGCATCCTCGCCCCGGATTCGGGGAGCGCGGAAATCCTGGGCATCGACTGCATCCGCTACACCAAGAGAGCCCAAAAGAAGATAAACGTTGTTTCCGGATTCACCGGCGTCCTGTTCTCGCTGTCCTGCGAGGAGGCCCTGATGTACTACGCGCTCCTATACAACGTCAAGGACCCGCGCAGGAAAATCGAGGAAGTCATCCGGCAGACGGACCTCGAAAGCGCCCGGAAGCTCGAAGTGGAGGATTTCTCATCCGGGATGAAGCAGAGGTTCCAGGTGGCAAAAGCGCTTCTCAGCGAGCCGAAGGTCTTAATCCTCGACGAGCCGACGGTCGGGCTGGACGTCGAATCGGCGATAAGCATCCGGGGCATGATAAAAAAGCTGCATTCGGAAGGGAGGACGCTTCTCCTCACTACGCACAACATGTTCGAGGCCGAGGAGCTGTGCGGCCGCGTCGCCTTCATCAACAAGGGAAGGATAATCGACACGGGGACGGTCGCCGAGCTCAAGGAAAGGATAATCGGGGAGCGGGTGGTGGAGGTCAACTGCTCGGATTCGGACGCGGTGCTCTCATCGCTCGTGGGGAATGCGGGCGTGAAGGCCCATCTCCACTCCCCGCGAATCGTCCACGTCGCCGTCGACAGCTACCGGCGGATGAAGGACATCATGGCATCCCTCGCGCGCTCCGGCGGCGAGATATACAGCGTGAACGCGCTGGAGCCGACGCTCGAGGAGACCTACCTGGAAATAATGAACCACAAGGGGACAAAGGGGCGAAGGCGCGGGGGCGGTAAAAAATGATTGAAAGCCTCACGCGCATTTATGCCCTCCTCTACCGGAGCGCCAAGTCGCTCGGGAGGAACACCTTCCGCCTCGCGGACGTGGTCCTCTGGCCCATGATTTTCCTTTTCACGCTCACGTTCTTCGTGACCTACCTCGGCTCGGACCAGGTCTACATCAACATGATAATCATGGGCATGATGGGATGGAGGATGATATATTTCCTCAACCTTGAGATGGTCAGCTCTTTCGTGGAGGAATACTGGTCGAAGTCCCTCGCCCACCTGATGATGTCCCCGATAAGCAGGCTGGAGTTCGCCCTCGGGACGGCCGCGAGCGGCATGCTCAAGGCGCTCTTCGTCATCGCGACATACCTCGTCGCGACGAACGTCCTGTACGGGTTTACCGTCCCGGACTGGCCCTCATTCCTCCTCGCCCTCTTTTTCTTCGCCCTCATAGGCTTCTCAATGGGGCTGATAACCCTCGGCCTCGGCTATTACATGAAGGAGGAGGCATTCAACATAGCATTCATCTGGCCCGACGTCATCGTCCTGCTCTCGGGCGTGTATTTCTCGGTCGAGGCGGTCTATCCGGAATGGCTTGTCCCGATAATCCGCCTGCTTCCCAGCACGCAGGCCTTCGAGCTGATGAAGTCCATCATCGGCCTCGGCCGCCCGGACATGTTCCTCCTCGCCGCGACGACCGCGGCATGGGTGGGGATAGCCTACGTCTTCAACGGGCGCATGTTCGAGAGCGCGCGCAAGGCGGGAAAGCTCGCGCGGCTGGGATGAAATCATAATATGCCAAGCACGGCATCCACCCTTTCCGCCGCCCTCACGATGCGCTTCGCATCCTCCCCGCCGAGCCTCCCTCTCCTCAAAAGCTCCTTCACCCTGCCCATCACCGCAAAAAGCCTTTTCAATGCCAGCTTCGTGTTCAAGTCATCGTCCATCGCCCGCTCGAACCCGGCGAGAAGCCCGGCGGCGATGCGCGCTCCTGCCTTCCCGTCCCCTCCGGCGCGCAGCGTCCGCAGCCTCTTCAGCGTGTCCTTCGCTCCGTCGCAGGCGCACACCCTGTCCCGGAAGCGCTCCATCGTGAAATCCAGCGGGTTTTGGTGCCTTTCCGAAATAAGGTAGAACCTCAGGAATTCCGGCGGCACGCCCATTCCCTCAAGCTCCCGGACATAAAGGACGTTCCCCGTTCTCTTCGACATCTTCCTCTTGCCTATCGTGAGGTGCCTGCAATGCAGCCAGAAATTGACGAACCTTCTTCCCGTCGCGGCCTCGCACTGCGCCCTCTCGTTCTCGTGGTGGGGGAATATGTTGTCCACTCCGCCGCAGTGGATGTCGAACGACTCGCCCAGATGATGCATCGATATCGCGCTGCACTCTATGTGCCAGCCCGGCCTTCCCCTTCCCCACGGGCTTTCCCATGCGACATCCCCGTCACCCCTCGTCCATTTCTTCCACAGCCTGAAATCCCATACCCCCTCGCGCGCATAGTCGTCCTTGTGAGCCGCCCCCAAAAATCTCCTGCTTTTGAGGCCCCTCAGCTCCCCATATCTACCGAATTTGCGGGAGTTGAAATACAGCCCGTCTTTGCGCGGGATGCAATACCCCCGCATGCAAATCCTCGAAATAAGCGAAATCATCTGCGGGACGTAATCCGAAGCTTTAGCTATGATGTCCGGCCTGAGCATGCCCAGCCTGCCGAAGTCCGAGAAGAAAGTCCTGCATTTTTCCTTCACGAGCTTTTCAATCGAAACGCCCTGCCTCCTTGCCGCCTCCACCGCCTTGTCCTCGACGTCGGTGACATTCATTACCCTAAAAATGCTGTAGCCCTTGAACTTAAGGTATCTCACGAGCACATCCTCGAAGAGGTAAGTCCTGAAATTGCCTATGTGCGAGTATTCATAGACTGATGGGCCGCATGTGTAGATGCGGACTGTTTTGCCCTTCAGGGGGCGGAAAGGCCGCTTCCGCCGGCTAAGCGTATCGTACAGCCGGAGCATGGAAAGGAACCGGAGTTGCGGGTTAAATATGTTGCGTGCGCGTTTTGCATGATGGACATCAGGGAACTCCGCTCCGACCCGGCCTCTGCGGGAAATGGCGACTGCGCGGTCGTCTTCTACGCCCCCTGGTGCGGCGACTGCGTGCGCTCGCTCGAATTCGAGAAAAAGCTCAGCAGGGAGTTTTCGGGCCGCGTCGCATTCTTCAGGATGGATGCGGAAGAGTTCGAATCCATAGCGGACAAGTACGGCGTAGAGCGATACCCCACCTACGTCTTTTTCAGGAACGGCGCGCCCCTCCCCGGAAACCTCGCAGAGCCTCTTTCGCTGGAAGAGGCGCGGGGCTGGCTGGAAGAGAAACTAAAAGAAAAGGGAGATTGAAAAAGAACCGTAGGTTCTTTTTAGGGAAGTTAAAAAGAAACCGTCAAATAAGCGGGAGGTTAAAAAGGAACCGAAAAATCAAATTAAAAGGAGGGTGAAAGGGAACCTTGGTTCCCTTTACTCCATGAAGAACTCCGGCGTCGGCGGGTCCGGCTTCTCGCCCTTCCTCTCCCTTATCTGGCGCACGACCTTGGAAACCAGCTCTTTCGGCATCTGGCTGTATCCGGCGTATTCCTGGTACCAAATGGCCCTGCCCTGCGTCGCGCCGCGGAGCTCGTTCGCGAAGCCGAACATCTCGGCGACCGGCAGAAGAGTGGTTATGGCGGCGTTCTCGCCCTCCTGCTCCATGTTCTGGAGCGTCCCCCTGCGGCCGTTCGTCATGGTGATGACATTGCCCGCATAGTCCTGCAGGGTGTTTATGAGCACCTTCTGCTTGGGTTCGAGCAGCGTCACGCCGGCAATGAGCATCGCCGCGTAAATCGGCCTCTTTATCGCCGGTATCATCTGGGCCGGCCCGCGGTGGATGTTGTCCTCGTGGAGAGTCGCGTCGACGAGCCTGACCTTCACGCCGCTCATCTTCTCCTTCGCCATCGGGCCCTGGTCGAGGGCCTCCTCGAATCCCTGCACGAGAAGCTCCTCGCACTCGTTCAGGTTCTGGATGCCCTTGGTGCCGTTGATAAATACGCTGGAATTGTGGATGTCGTAGATGCTCCTCGCGTCCTCGCGGTCCATGCCGAGCTCGACGAGCTTCTCCCAGACCTCCCTGCCCTTGGGCCTCCCCTCCTTAATCACGCCATCCTCTATCGCCTTTATTATCTCAGGTTCGAGCGGCTCGACCGTGACTTTCAGCCTGTTGTGCTTGTTCGGGGACTTGCCCTCCACGACCGGCGACTTGCCCATGAGGGCCTCGCGGTACACGACGATGGGCGGTGACGTGATTATCGGTATCTTCCTCTCCACCTGTATCTTGTACTCGATGATTTCGAGGTGCAGTTCCCCGTTCCCGCTGACAAGGTGCTCGCCGGTGTCCTGGTTGAGGTGTATCTTTATCGTCGGGTCCTCCTTGGAAATCGCCCTGAGGGCATCGATAAGCTTGGGGAGGTCCTTCTGCTCCTTCACTTCGAGCGACTTCGTGATGACCGGCTCGGAATAGTGCTTTATCTGCTCGAAGGGCTCTATCGGTTCGGCGCAGATGGTCTCGCCGACATAGACGTCCTTGAGGCCGACGAAGGCGCCGATGTTCCCGGCGATGACCTTGTTCGCAGCAACGCGGTCCGGGCCCATGTAGATGCCCACCTGCTGGACGCGCGCGTACTCCTTCTTGGAATGCAGGTAAAGGTTCACGCTCTTCTCGACGGTTCCCGAGAACAGCCTGACGACCGCCACTTCGCCCGCGTGCTCGTCGTATGCGACTCCGAAGCACACGCCTACCGGCTTCGCGGATGCGTCGCACGCCAGCATGTTTTTGCCCGCCTCGCTGTTGAGGTCGCCGTTCTTCCAGAGGACCGGAATGCGGTAGGGCTGGGCGGTCTTGGGGTTGGGGAGGTGCTTGACAATCATCTCAAGCATGACTTCGTCGAGGGGGCTCCTCTCGACGAGCCACTTGTGGTCCTCCTGCGTGCACTTGTCGTAGATGTCCTTGAACCCGATGTTGAACTTCTTCATGGACGAATAGGACAGGGCCCATTTGTTGTAGGCGGTACCGAAGGCGACGTTCCCCCTGTCCACCTTTATCAGCCACGCCTCCTTCTTGTCCTCCGGGGCGTTAGTCTCGATAATCTTGTTGACCTGGGTGATGATTTTCACGAATCTCTGCTGCATCTGCGCGGCGTCGAACTTCAGCTCGTTTATCAGCCGGTCTATCTTGTTGATGAAAAGCACCGGCTTGGCCCGCTCCTTCAGTGCCTGGCGGAGGTTGGTTTCGGTCTGGGGCATCACGCCCTCTACGGCATCGACGACGAGGCAGACGCCGTCCACAGCCCTCATCGCCCGCACCACGTGGAAGCCGAAGTCGACGTGGCCCGGCGTGTCGATGAGGTTGATGAGGTAGTCGCTGCCCTCGTAGCTGAACCCCAGCGAGATGTTCGCGGACTTGATGGTGATGCCTCTTGCGGCCTCCTGCTCGTCGAAGTCCATGACCCTCTGCTGGCCGGCGAGCTCCTTGCTTATCAGGCCGGCCCGGGCGACCAGCGAGTCGGTGAGCGTCGTCTTCCCGTGGTCGACGTGCGCGATAATCGCGACATTGCGGACATTCTCGATCTTGTCCATCAGCTTCTGGACTTCTTCAACGACAAACTCCTTTCGTGCCATTAGTCACACCTTAAGCTCGGTAAGATTAGGATTACCGAATAGAAATCAGCTCTTACCATGTTTGGAAAGTAATATAAATATACGTAAGCCTGCCGGGGAAGCGCCCTGTGAAATCAGCGAAAATAGCGCGAAAAAATGTGCAAATTCACCAAAAATGCAGCTCCGGGCGCACCGGCAGTGCCCTTTTTGCCCTCACCGCAGGTCAAATCTATAGGATTTATAAATTCTATTATAAAAAATAGACATTTATGGTTGTATCTCCGGCCCGCGAGAATCCCCCGCGCAAAGCGGCCCGCGTGGCAATCTATGACACTCCGGAGATAATGGGGCGGAGGCTGTCGGAAGCGCTCTCGCGGAGCGGGTGCGAGGTCATTTACGACGGCCCGCTTGAGCCGCAGACCGCCCGGAGCGACGCGGACGTCTGGGTCGCCAAGTGGACCTTTCTTTTC
>JBFLVW010000064.1:0-13716 GCA_040758235.1 Microcaldota archaeon | reverse complement strand
TTTTTCCGGCTTCTTAGCGGGCTTCGCCTCGGCCTTCGCGGGTTTTTTCACCGCAGGTTTTTTGGGAGCCGTCTTCTCCCTCTTCCCGAAGCTCTCCTTCGCCTTTCGGAGCAGCCTCGTCGCGACGGCCTGCCTGCTGGAGACGCTCAGCTCCATCAGTTCTCCGGCAGGGCCGTACCATTTCACGAAGTCCTTGTGGAGCGCCGCGACGAGCGGAACGTGCGAGTCTATCAGCTCGTCGAGCTTGTCTGCGAATTTCGCGCTTTTGAGCTCCATGATGCCTATCTCGTCGATGACGAACACGTCGTATGAATCCGCCTTCTCCATGCATGGAAGGGCGATGCCCTCGAACGACTTTACATTGACGTGGTATTTGCTGACTTTCGGCCCGTCGCCTTTCACGTTCGCGAGCTCGGCCTTCTTGCCGGTGTCGACATCCATCACGTAGAACGCGGTCCGCGTGCCGTGGTGGCGCTCTTCGGGCGAGATGAAACCGCCGACTTTCAGGCCTTTTTTCTTCAGTTCCGCTATCACTTCCTTAAGGAGCGTGGTCTTTCCCGCTTTCGGTTCCCCGATGACGAAGAAGTTCTGAGGCATGACAATACCGAGAAAACAAACATTAAAAAGGTGCGTTCGGCTGACTTGTGCCATGAGGCTCGCGTTTTTCGCAATCGGACTGTTTTTCCTGCTCGTAGTCGGCTGCACCCAGAATCCGCAGCCATCCCCGCCGGAGTCTCAGCCCGAAGCGCCTGTACTCCCGGCGGACGAAACCGGCGCGCAGCAACCCGCTCCCGGCACCGGGAAGCCTGTTTCAGGGGAAACGCCGGCGGCGAACGAATCGGGATGGAAAACATACTCGAATATCGGCATAACATTCGATTACCCGGAAAACATGAGCATGACCGAGCAGCTTCAGAACCACCCGCGCTCGGCTTCCATTACCCTGCAGGGGAAGAACGTCTCTGAAGGCGCGATAATAGTTGCTTTCTTCAACGTCTCGGAGTTCCCGCCCGTCCTCCCCGACCCGCTCGATGAAGCGGCGAGGGTTCTCGAAGATGACGGCAACGACCCGGGCGACATAAGCGGCCAGGCGCAGGCGAAGGGTGAAATTTCTTCATACGTGTCCCCGAACGGCCTGCCGCTCGCCGAGCGGGAGTTCTGGCTCGTTTCCGAGACGAGCAGCGGGAAAAACGTCACGATGCACGGCTACGCGCTGGAAATCTACGATGCGGAGGACAAGGCCGCATATGCGGCTAGGATTTTCTCCGCGGATTCGGAGTGGACGGAAGAGATGAAGGGGCGGTTTGTTTCGAGTTTTGGGACCGGCGAGTGAGCCAATTACCTTCCGCTTAAAAATACGCCGCCGCCTTAATCACCCATGCTCCGAATCACTTTCCTCGGCACCTCCGCGAGCGCCCCGACGGTCGAGCGCGGGATGCCGGGCATAGCCCTCAAATACGAAAGCGAGCTGATGCTTTTCGACTGCGGCGAGGGGACGCAGCGCCAGATGATGAAATACAAGGTCGGGTTCGGCAGCACGGACGCCATCTTCATCTCGCATCCGCACCTCGACCACTACCTCGGCCTCTTCGGCCTGCTCGAAACCCTGAAGCTTTCGTCGCCCTCGCCCCGGCCGCTCCGGCTTTTCCTTCCGCGCGGGCTTGACGCCGAGGGCTACCCATTCGCCTCAATGGAAAAAATCAAGGAGGGCGAGCTCTACCGGGGGAAAACCGGCAGCGGAGTCTTCCGCATCTCTGCGTTTGCGGTAAAACATTGCCGGGGGGCGCACGGGTTCGTTTTCGAGGAGGACGAGAAGATAAAGTTCCACGAGGAAAAAGCCCACTCGATGGGCCTCAGCGGACGCATGTTCCGTGAAATCCAGCAGAAGGGGAAGGTGAAGACGCCTTCAGGCGAAGTCACGCTCGAAGAGGTCACGTGGAGGAAACCCGGAAGGAAAGTCGTGTATACAGGGGACTGCACTCCGGACGAGCGGACCATCGAGGCCGCGAAGGGGGCGGACCTCCTGATTCACGAGTCCACTTTCGACACTTCGATGAAAGACGAAGCTTTGGAAAGGCAGCACAGCACTGCGGAAGATGCGGCACGCGTCGCGAAGGCCGGGAACGTCAAACGTCTAATTCTTACGCACATCAGCCCCCGCTATTCCGACCCCGCCATCCTGCTCGAGCAGGCGCGGGCGGTTTTCCCGATGACGGATGCCGCTTCCGATGGGCTTTCCATAGATATATAATACGTAGGAGGCAAAGCATTCCTGGGCGGGTTTCACCCGTTATTACGCTTAGAATCGTATGGTCACTACGATAGATGACTAAGTTAAAACTTGAATTTATAAACTGGACTTTAGGTGAGGGGATAATCTTTATAAATATTTTGCATGAGTCTATCTCAATCCGGGTAGGGGATACCCTATCCAAAGCCGAGGGAAACTATCTCTCGGGGTTTTTGGGCCGTGAATAAGGAAAATCACCGCCGGTAATTGTTTTTGACGGCCCATGAGATGAGGAAGAGGCGGTGAAAAGAACTGAGGTGAAGAAATGAAAGTGAATCTGAAGAAAATTGGCGCGATCGTCGCAGGCGCGACGATTTTGGCCAGCTCGGCGGCGTTTGCCGGACTTATGTTCGGTTCGACGACGCTGGTTGACGACAACGGCGCCCCTGTGGCGAAAGTTGTCGTTGGAAGCAACGCACAGCCAAGCGATGGTGTTGCTGGCGCTTTGATCGCCGGCAAGATGGTGAGCGAGGCCTACAAGAGCCAGACTCTCACCGCCCAGGTCTCCGGAACGGCGACTTGCGTGCCCGGCGGAGCCGGAAACGCGAGCGGCACCTGTTCCATCAGCAACGAGAAGGCGAGGCTGGAGATTACCGTCCCCGGCGCGCTTGCTGCGGGAACCTGGACCGGCGAGAACCTTATCGGCGACTTCCTGAACAGGGAGCTCTTCGACAGGGAGCCGAACACGGTCGGCGACACGGACTCCGAGTACCAGCTGACGACCTCCGATACCTCCGACACGGCGAACCCGTTCACGGACGGCACGGGGACCGGCGGCGACATCGGCGTTTCCGAGGTCTTCCTCTACAGGGTCGATGGCGGGCAGTTCTCGGTCTTCCAGGACCAGACCATCACCGATGAGGACGCGGGAAACACCTACGTCGAGAAGCAGGACCTGTGGATTAAGGGTGACAACCACGTCGACCCGGACACCGAGGACGTCGTGGGCAGGGTTGAATTCCTTGCGTACTCCCTGAAGTTCGACGGCCCCGGCGGAGACGAATTCGGTATCCCCGAGTGCACCGATGCCGAGCAGAACGACTTCGCGATGTGCAAGAGCGTGGATGCGGGCGACACCGACATCGACGACGCGACCGAGACGCACCGCGTGAAGATATGGTTCATGGGCGAGCAGTGGATAATCTCCGAGATGGAGGCCCCTGACACGGACACCGGCGACGAGCTCGAGAACGAGAACGAAATCGTCAACGGCGGCATGGTGAAGCTGGCGAAGGAAGCTATCGGCGGCATCATCAACCAGGGCGAGCACCTTCCGGTGGACAACCTGAAGTTCCAGCTCGATGACCTCGAAGCCCACGGTGACACCGGAGTTTCGGCCATCCTGTCGATTCTGGACGCGAACGGCAACATCCTCCAGAAGGACAAGGTCTCCCCGGGACAGACGAAGGAGTTCAACGTCCAGGGCAAGGTGTACAGGTTCCACGTGTACAAGGTGGCACCCGGTTACACCTTCGGCGCGAAGTGGGCCGACGTGGCCATCTACTCCGAGGAGCTTGAGCTCGTCGACGGGCAGGAGCTCGACCAGGACGATGACTCGAACCCCGGCTACACGGTCGCTCTCGGATGGAAGAACATGGATTCGGACTCCGACGACGGTGACGATGTCGACCCAGAGCCGGACGACCCGGACACCCTGAGGACGATTATCGTCTACTCTGACGACATCGAGGAAATCTCCAGCAACGGCGAGGAGGACCTTGAGGAGGGCGAGTACCTCTCAATCGTTCAGGACCCCGAGGTGTGGAAGCTCTCGTACAAGGGACTCGACCTCACGGACGAGGACATGGCGAGCCTGAAGTTCGAGCTCAAGACGGGTTCGGACAAGAAGCTCAATGAGGACGACGGCCCGACCATCGTCGGCTCTGCAACGAGCGCGTGCATCATCTTCGCCCCGTACATCGAGGTGAAGTCTGGTGACACCGGTTCGGTGTTCAGCATAACGTCCGGCTTCGGCGACGGCGAACTGTCTGACGACGAGTTCATCATTGCGGTGAACACGGCGGACAGGAACGACGTGCTCGACGACGACGACGCAAGCCCGCAGGAGTTCGACACGAACATCGGCAACACGGGTGTCGGCGCGGTCTGCGACGATGACGGCAGCGGAATCGTCGACGACGGCGACTTCTACCACCCGGCAGGCTCGGTGTTCATGAGGGTGTCGCCCTCTTCGGACAGGTACGGCGTTGCTGAATACGACAGCTCCGTTACGCCCGACGGCCTTGAGGTCAAGTACGATGAAATCGCGGACGGCGATGATGGGTTCGAGCCCCCTGCGGGAGGCGTAATCCACATCGAGTCGCACATCGCTACGGACTTCACCGACGACGACGTGACCGAGGGTCTCGACGAAACGAGCGACGGGGAGGACAGGCTCGGCAACATGATCGAGTCGGCCTACACCGGCGACCAGGACAGCCTTTCAGCTGGCGACTTCTTCTTCACGATTGCGGAGAAGGCCGGCGAGGGCTCGTCCAGCGAGTTCGTCAACTACTGGATCTTCGGCGTGGACGCGACGGACGGAACAACCCCAGGCGAATCGACGTTCGACTTCGATGCGACGACGAACACCGCCCAGGGCATAGCTTCCGACGACGAGGAAGTCCTCTACGGGCACGCGACTCCGCAGGCAGCCGACTCCGGAACGACCGGCGTGGATGAGTACTACGACTTCACGACGGGAGCCATCGACCTGTCCGGTCCGGTGGACCACGGACTCGAGCTTGTCGAGGAGGGCTACGTCTCTGAGAGGGGCTCGCAGTTCAGCAGCATCGACGACGACTCTGTCGAGTTCGACATGGCGCACCAGCTCGCGCACGCGCAGTGGTTCCTGGCTCCGGCCACGACCTCGGCTGCGGACGCTGAGAAGACCATCGTCACCCTCGGCGAGGGCGAATCGACGACCGTCAGCGGCGTGACCGTCAAGGTCCTCGAGATAACCGAGGATGTTGGCGCATGCAGCTCGGCCGGCGGTGCGGTTTCGTGCACTGCGGACATGAGCGGTGTCTCGGCTGTCATAATGCCGAACAACGCCCCGTCTGTGACCGTCGCCATGCCCTACACGGGCAACTACGGCAACCTGGTCATCCTTGACTCCGACGCGGTCGGTGTCAACACCCTGGTTTCCGTCGGTGGTGATGTCGTCAACAGCGTGACCGCAAGCCTCCTGCAGGGTTCGGCAGTCGACTGGACCGCAGAGAGGAAGGTCGTGCGCGAAGTCGTCCAGGGCTCGAAGATAGTGGTCGCTGGCCGCGATGCCGCGGACACTCTCGAAGCAGCCCAGGACTTCGTGTCCCAGGTCCAGAAGACCTGAATTTTTTCTTTTTATTTTCCTATTTTTCTTATTTTAACCAAGTCTTGAGGATAACCCATGGCTCCCGTTGCTCTATAGTTTCATTGCACGAGCAGGGCGTTTTGCGCGAAAGCGGCTTCAAACCTTTTTAAATATTCGTTCCATATCTTCTCCATGGCACAACCATCCTCTCTGCAGGCACCGGTCGAACGTCAGACGCTTACTTCTGCACAAGCCCAGAGGGCGCTCAGCAACCCCGTCACGCTCCGCAGGGGCGAGGTCCAGTCCATCACGCTCACGATACCGCTTTTGTCAGACAGGAACAGCTACCTCGTCGTCCGGCTTCCGGACGAATCCGTCCGTGCGCTGATGAGCCACCTCGGGACGCTTCCGCAGGACCAGCGCCGCGAATTCACGGTCGAATGGATAATGAGGAACCAGCAGGCCGTTCTCGACCAGTATGTTCGCAGCGGCGGCTCGGAGAGGAGGTTCCGCTACGACGTGGTCCCGATACAGGCACAGCCGCCGATTCTCTCATCGACGCCGAGGAGGGTGGACGAGCAAAGGCCTCCTGCACGGGAAACGGTGCCGAGAAGGGAAGAGTCCCCGCACAGGCTGGTCGAGCAGAGGCACTACTACGACGACGGCCGTGACCGCGCGCCGCAGGGATGGCGCGCGCCGAGGGCCAACGAGCTTCCGCAGGAAGTCCGGACAAGGGCGAACGAGCTCCAGCCGCGCAACAGGCGCGGTCAGATGCCCATGGGCGATGGCCGCATCGAGGAATACAACGGAAGGCGCTATCTCTATCTCGCATGCTATCACACCACCCCTGCCCCGAGGCATGCAAGCGTCTCGGTATTCGTGCAGGCCGAGCAGAGGGCCGAGGATCGGGCAAGGGAGCCGACCCCTGTTCCGGGCCCCGTGAGAGCCGAAGAGCCGGCACCCGTCGGGCAGATGCGGAGGAGGGGCGCGCAGCAGGAGACGCCGACACGGCAGCCCATACCCCCGACGCTCGGAGGGGGGAGCGGGACCGAGCGGAGCCCGTTCGTCGTGAACATACCCGTGATTTCGAGGGGCGGGGAGCGCGGGAGCGAGATCACCACCCAGAATTTCTTCTATGTCATCGGCTCCGACCGCGTGTACTTCCGGCTGAGGTTCACGGTGTCCGAGCCCGTGCCGGCTGAGGAGCCCCAGTCCACGAGGCTCGAACCCCTGACGCGCGCGGTGATGAGCCTTGTCCGCAGGCGCATCAGGCAGCAGCTTCCCGACGTTTCCCCGAACGAATCTTCGCTTTATAGGCCGATATCCGGAAGGATACGCGAGGCGTCCGGCAACGCCGCCGTGGGGCGCTATGTGCTTCCGTGAGAAATAGTTCTCATTTATAACCCCCTCTCCATATCGTAAGATATGGATTATTATGTCAATAGGGGAGGTGTCGGGCAGGTGGAAGGCCAGTGTTGCCGCGGCAGCCATGATGGGGCTCAGCGTCGCGGGGATTCCGGCGGCTGGCAAGGCGCAGACGGCCGAAGCATGCAGCGCAAGCGTCCAGCGCGGGGCGATGCCCTCGCTCACCAGCAAGGGAAAAGGCTCGAGGACGATATACTCCCCGCTTCTTGAGAGGGGGAAGCACCTCGCGCTCGTCGTGCCGGATTCATATGTCGAAAAAGTCGCAGGCGCGGCAAAAGCGAAGCCTGCATCCGAGCAGCGGCCGTTCGTTGCCGAAGTCATCCAGCGCAATGTTCAGCTCGCGCTTGCGAAAGTCGGCTCCGCAGGGAGGGCGTCGTTCGACTGCGCCCCGCTCACGGACACTTTCCAGGGCGCAACTGCCTCCCCGTCCGCGGCGCCCGCGAAAACATCCGGGCAGGCGGCGCGATACGCTTCCGACGAGATTGCCGGCGGCGACGGCTCCAAGGGTTCGCCATTCGCAGTCCGGCTGAGAAAGAACCGCTCTTCCGCAAACGACATAAGCGGGCAGGAAATCGAGATACCGATGAACTTCCAGGTCGGAAGCACAGTTTATTTCAAGGTCAGCGTCACCCTCAGCCAGCTCGGGAACAGCAAAATCTCCGAGACTTACGGCGAAATCGTGCGTATTGCGCGCCTCCAGATAAGCGCCATGCCGGAGCAGCGCGGGGGCGCCGTGCGGCTTACGTCCAACCTGCCGGGCTTCAAGGCGGGAATAAGGGACACGCTTTCATCAATGAAAAGGACGGACATCATCGAGTATATCGATTCGCACTGAGCAATATAGGACTTCCCGCGCTTCCCTGACCAAAAAACACACAAACAACCCGATAAATATTTCGAGACCGGATATATCCGGCAGACGCACGGGCGATTTTTTGTTTTTTGTTCATTTTTTGGCCGGTTTTTACGCAAATTTGCCAAAACAATTATAATCATCGTCGATGCTACTCCTTCGATGAGCACCGGAATCTGCGTGCGGTGCGGCGCGTCGGGCATTGTGGAATACGGCCCGGACGGACTCGCCTACTGCTCCAACTGCGCATTCTACGGCCTGAACCGCCAGTGCTGGCGGTGCAGGATGTACCTTCCCGCAATCGAGCTCCAGCAGTACCAGGGCCAGTGGACCTGCCCATACTGCATCCAGGACCTGCGCTCGGAGGCGAGCAGGGCGGAGAGCGCGCGGGAGAAGAAGCCGCACCTCGACGTCATCGCCTACCCGGAGACGTGCGAGCGGTGCGGCAGGGACCTCGAAGGGAGGACGTATATCTGGAACGGCAAGCGCCTATGCCGCAGCTGCCTCGGCGACGAGCAGGAGAAATGGGGCATAGTCGGCGGGGGGCCCATGGGCTCGCCGCAGAAAATCATAATCGGGACCCCTGAGCGCAAGAAGAGGACGTCCCTCATCGAGTCGCTGATTTCTGAGTTCCTCCATGTCACCGGAATACGGAAGAAGCCCCGGAAGATGGAGGTCGTCGTCTATCCCGAAAAAATGCCCATCCGGCACGCGAAGCCCATGACGGAGGGAGCGATAAAGCGGACCGAAAAAATACCGCAGACCGAGGGCCTGATAAAGGAAAAGGCGGTGCCCGCGAGAAAGCCCGAATCGGCGGGCGGGCAGGGGCAGGCCAAAGCGCCCGAGCCTGCGAAAAAGGCCGAGGCTGCAAAAAAGGACGCGACTCCGGCAAGGACGACTCCCCAGACGCCGGAAGAGCAGGCGGGGATGGCCGCGGACACTGCGCTCGGCATCGCGATGGCGCTCGATCGGGAAGCCACGGAAGAGGGCAAGCGCAAGGCGAGGGGGAAAAAAAGAAGAAAAAATAAAAAGAGTGCGTGATATCTTATTGGGAGAGGGAGAGGGATGCTGAGCTACGCCGAACTTCGCGAAATCCAGAGGAAGGAAATGGAATCCTCGGCGATAGTGGGCCTCCCCGATGACTTCTACCGCTCCGTTTCGGACCTTCTCTCGAAGAAGAATGCCGAGGCGGTGGAGTCCAAGTCCCTGCTCGCCATCAAGGAATACGAGAACATCAAGAAGATAGTGATGGCCATACAGGGGAAGAGGGAGGAGAAAATCGTCCTCATGGCCGTCCGGGGAGAGCGCGAGGGCGCGGGGCTCACGGCAGAGGAAAAGGAAATGTTAAAAGAGTTGACTTCGATAGTCAGGAAATCGCGGGACACTGTGAAGAGCGTCTGGGGGAGCGAGGAGCCGCTTCCAGGAGATTCGAGCAGGGTCAAAATGCTTAAGGATGTGTCGCAGTACCGCGGGCTCGACAACGCCGTGTACGGTCCGTTCAGGCAGGGCTCGGAGCAGTCGCTCCCGAAAGCCGAGGCGGAATGGCTCCTCAAAGCCGGCATGGCCGAGATGGCCTAAAAAGGTGAAACGATGAAGTTCCCGAAAGAGATAAACGCCTATTGTCCATTCTGCAAGAAGCATGAGCTTCACAAGGTCAAGGCCGCGAGCAAGGGAAGGCCGAGGACCATGGCGGAGGGCAACCGGGCCCACCAGCGCAGCCTGACGGGGCACGGAAGCAAGAGGGCGGGCGAGAAGACGGTCAAGAAGCAGGGCAAGAGGCAGAAGGTCGTCCTCCAGTGCAACAACTGCAAGAAGAAGCAGGAGCGCATCGTGGGCGGGCGAACGACGAAGAAAATCGAGTTCAAGGCATGAGGTGGGTATATGGCAGGCAAATATCTCAAGGTCCAATGCAAGTGCGGCAACGAGCAGGTGGTTTTCAGCCACGTCACCTCGGTAGTGAAATGCGGGGGCTGCAAGGAGCCCCTCGCGCACCCGAGCGGCGGCACGGCGGTCGTGCACGGGAAGATAGTCGCGGAGCTTGGCTGAAGGTGATTTGAATAGTCGAACTGCCCGATGAGGGCGAGCTTGTAATCGCAATCATCAAGAAGATAATGCCCTACGGCGCGTTCTGCCAGCTTACGGAATACGGCAACCTCGAAGCCTTCCTCCATGTTTCCGAAGTGGCCCCGCGCTGGATAAAGAACATCCACGAGTTCATATCCGAGGGCCAGCGCGTCGTGGTGAAGGTCCACCATGTCGACAAGGAGAAGAACCAGGTCGACATCTCCATAAAGAGGGTGAGCGAGGAGGAGCGCAAGCGCAAGCTGGAGATGGTCCAGAACGAGAAGAGAGGGGCGAAGCTCCTCGAGCTCGCGCTGGAGGCGGCGAAGGCGCCCGGCGAGCTCGCCTCCGTCCGGAAGGAGATCGAGGGGCATTTCGACGACGTTTACTCGTGCTTCAAGGAAGCCAGCCTCAAGGGCGAGGACGCGCTCAAGAAGGTCGACATCCCGAAGGGCATAAAGGCGAAAATCGTCGAGATCGCCCAGAAGAGCATAAAGAAGCCGGTGGTCACTGTCGACTCGATAGTCACGCTGGTCTGCTACGACAGCGACGGCCTCGAAGACATAAAGAAGGCGATGGACGTAGGCGACTCGGTCGACGTCCACTACCTCGGCGCGCCGCGCTACAAGCTCTCGATAACTGCTTCGGACTACAAGAGCGCGGAGAAAAAGCTCCTCTCGGTGTTGGAACATATAAAAACCTACGCTCAGAAGAACAACTGCGATTTCAGGTCCGACCGGGACAAGTGATCGCCATGAAGCGCATGCGCGTCTGCCTCGGCTGCGGCGGATACACGCTCGCAGAGACACACTGCGGCTCGATGACGCGCTCCGCCCATCCGGCGAGGTTCAATCCCGGCGACCCTTACGGGGAATACCGCAGGAAGGCAAAAGGCACGGGGTAGCTATGAAGGAAACGCTCATTATCGAGAAAAAGGCCCTGAAGAAGCTCAGGAAGGGAATCCTCGTCACGGGCCTCCCCGGGATAGGGCTCATAGGGCAGGTCGTAGGCCGCTACCTGGTCGAGGAGCTCAAGGCGGTTAAAATAGCGAACCTCATCTCGCCGCATTTCCCCCACCAGGTCTTCATGACGAAGAAAGGGGGCCTGAGGATAATAAAGAACAGTTTCTACCACTACCGGGGGAAAACCCGGGACGTCGTTATCCTCCTCGGAGACATCCAGGCCATGAGCTCGGTCGGCCAATACGAGGTCGCGGGAGCGGTCCTCGACTACTGCAAGAGGATAGGCGTGACGGAAATACTCACGGTCGGCGGATACAGCACAGGCAAGATCGCCGAGCAGCGCAAGATATTCGGCGTGGCGTCGAACGACGCACTGCGCGAGCGGCTCAAGAAATTCGGCGTGATTTTCGGCGAGGCGAAGGGCTCCATCGTCGGCGCGGCCGGCCTCCTGCCCGCCCTTGGCAAGTCCAGGGGCTTCGACGGCTCCTGCATCATGGGCGAGACGCACGGCAGCTACATCGACACCGCGTCCGCCCGGCAGATAGTGCTCATGCTCTCCAGGTACCTGTCGATAAAAGTCGACATAAAGCGGCTCGACGAGCGGGCCAAGGAGAGCCAGAAGGTCCTCAAGCAGGTCCAGGAAGAGGTCCAGAAGACCATGGAGCAGCAGTTCGAGCAGTCGAACAAAAGTGTTTCTTATATCAGATAATGCCTCGGAACCTCGAAGAAGCCTTATCATACCAAAACCAGGGCGTATCCTACATAAGACGACTCCTCGGAACCTCGGAGAAGCCTTATCCATACCAAAACCCGCCTTGGCGGCCGCAGCGGTTATAATCATTGCCCCCCAAACTCACTCCGGGGGATGAATGATGCTCAGCGCAGAATACCTGATTTTGACTATGGTCGCGCTCGTGATGCTTTCAGCTTCGCTGGTGGCGCTTTCGGGGATACGCGAGTCAGCGGAGCGGCAGTCCGAGCTTCTCCGCTTCCGGTCCTCCGCGCTCTCCCTTGCCGCGTCGATAAACGAGCTGTGCGCGCTCGGAGACGGGAACTCGCGCACGATGGACGTCCAGTCCGGTCTGTCGCTTGAGTCAGAGGACGCTGGCGATGGATTCTACGCCGTCAGGTTCTCAGCCCCTGGCGCTACCCTGACGCGGGGAAGCAGGTGCATGGTTCGCGGGGAGAAGCTGTCAGGGACGATAGAGCTGAAGAACGAAGAAGGGATAATCAGAGCACGTCCATCTTCCCGAACTTACCCAGGGTAAGCTGGGGCGCGCCCTGCCACTCGTTCACGTAGCCGTTCTCTATCTTCACTTTCGAGCCGGCTTTCACCTTGTCTATCTGCTCGTTCCACAGGACGAGCGTAATCGAGCCTGAGTCGTCCTTTATCGTCGCGTTCGCGACCCGGAGCTTCCTGCCGTATTTGTTTATCTCCCTCTCCGGCTCCATGGAAGCTACTTCCGCCTCGATATTAACGCTGCCCGTGCCGGGCTTCAATTCGCTTATCTTCATCTGAATCAACCCAATTAGCGTTTTAGTTGCCACGGCAATGATTAAAATTGTATTGCAGGCCCTCCTGCTATCATTTAATATGCCCCAATCGAATGGGATTCATGGATTTCCGCAGGCCGGTATCGCACGACCCGGCGCTTTTTTCGAGGCCGGTCAAGGTCGGGGGAAAGGAGTCGATGGAGCGGAGTCTCATCCTCGAGCGGGCGAACGGCATCGAGCTCGCAATACTCGCAAACCACATCCCCTTCGAGGCCGAGCGCGCGGGCGCCGCCCTCATCCGGATTGCCCGAGGCCAGCTTCCGGTCCGCTCTGTTGCAGACCTCCAGCGGTTCCTGAATTCCGAAGGAATCAGGGATTACGAGGGGCGCGAGCTTGCCGGAGGGCGCTTCGACGTCTACACGATTTACTCGCTTTTCAGGTATCTCCATCTGCGCCAGTCCGATTTTAACGCCACGCGTGCGGAGCGGAGGCAGGCCGCGGAAACCCTGCTCCGGCTCAGGACTGTCATTTACCCCCTCATATACGACCGGAACCCCAGCGAGGGCCTGCTCGCGAGCGTCTCCAGATTCTACCGCGACTGCGGCTTTCGCAACGGCGGCGAACTCCAGTCTTTTTTGGGGCGGGAAGGATACCGGGACTTCGGAAACCAGCCGATCCCGCAAATCGGGGAAATGGGCAGGAGGACCCTTTTCGCGCTTCTTTCCTTCGCCGGCGACTTCCGGCCGGATGAGACCCCGGCAATAGTCGCCGACGCCTTGCGCTCCGCGCCGCGGATGCCGAGGATAGGCGCTCCGCAGCTCTCGCCCGGAACGGCGCTTGCGCACATCCCGTACCCCATACCGGACTACCATTTTACGCCAAGGAGCGGGAACTGGGGCTACAACCGCGGCTCATTCGGGACGATAAGCAGGAGGGGCTACCTTCATCCTGCAATAGACCTGTTCGCCCCCCTCGGCGCGCGGCTGGTCTCGCCGGTCGAAGGCACCGTAGTCGAAGTCACTTCGGCGCGCGACACGAGAATCGGCGGCAACACGGTGACAATCCGGGACCGCTCCGGCACATACTACTATTTCGCGCACCTCGACGAGGTTTCGGTAAGGCAGGGGGACCCGGTCTCCGCTGGCACCCAAATAGGTCGTGTGGGGCAGACCGGCTCGGCCGAAGGCACGACGCCGCACTGCCATTTCGAGATATACCGCCTTCGGGGCAGGCAGAGAATACATTACAACCCTGATGACGTTTTCATGAGGCCGGGCCAGCCGCTCAATCCATCCCTGATAGCAAGGAAAAGCATTCCCCGCCGCAGCAAGGCAAC
>JBFLVW010000063.1:0-22802 GCA_040758235.1 Microcaldota archaeon | reverse complement strand
GGAGCGACAGCACGGTCGGGGATGCGGCGGAAAGATGCGAAAGAAAGGCTGACGCGGAATTCCTTGCCGCAGTGGAAATGCTTGCCGGGATGGGACTGCTGAAAAGAACCGGAACGGGCTTCGAGACCGAGCTCGGGTACCTGGTCGAGTCGGTCGAAAGGGACAGCCACATTTTCCCGGAACGGAGGCTTTCTTCCGGGGAGAGGAATGCCCTACTCGCGATATTGCGCTCGGGTAAATTCGGCGGATGGGTGCGCGAGGATTTCGGAAAGGCAGTGGAGCTTGCATCCAAAAACAGGGACGTCCTTGCAGGCTTTTTCTGGGCCGTCTTCCGGGAAGTGTTCGCTTTTTCGCATGCATGCCTGCTGGCATCGCTGCCAATGCCTTCGGTTGACGAGATAGGAGATGATTTCGACGCGTTCCTGAAGAAGAAGGCGGGGGAACCCCGTGCGGAATTGAAGGAAGAGGTGCGCAAGCGCAGAATCGCGGATGAAAAGACGCTCTCGCGCGCTTTTTCGGATGATTTCGCCTTCTTGTTCCCCCGCGAGCTTGCCGATTATCTCAGGTGGAACGTAGACATCTCCCCTGCGGCTTTCGTCCTTGCAGAGGTTATGAAATCCCGCAAGCGCCCGTAGGGATGCACCAAAAAAACTAAAGGTCGCGAAGGGACATGGGCGGGGCGTACTCGCCAGCAAACTTCCTGCTCCAGGCCATTTTCGTCCTTTTTCTCGTTTTTTGGTCGGTAAATTCGTATTCGTATGCGAGCGCCCGCACGAAGCGCGGGGGGTCTGCCGGGGCGCTTTTCAGGAGCGCGACCGCATCCGGGGAGTTTAGGAGCAGCTTCTCCATGAAACGCAGGAACCATGGGTTGTACTGGCAGGAGCTGAAGGGGAGGAACCACATCAGCCAGTCCAGGCGGGGCATGTGCATGAGCGCGAGTCTGGGGTCTTTTGACAGGTCCTGGGGCTTCCAGCGGAATTCGTATTCATGCCATTTTTTGCCGTCGTTGCTCCATTCCGGGATGATTTCGAACCTTTTGGTCGTCATGACGGCGAAAATGCCGTAAGGGTTGCATATCTCGAATGGCTCCAGCGCCCGGAGGAGGCCGCTTCCAGGGAGGTTGATTTTGGAAAGCTGGAGCATGCGCAGGGCGTTGAGAAGGACGAAGGCGAGCACGATTGCAGGGAAGACTGCCGGCGGGATCAGCGCTGGAAGCTCAAGCGAGAGCGATGCCAGCGGGGCGAGGTATTGGTCGTCGAGGAGCGGGATTGCGAGCACCGCAGTGAAAAAATTGAACGGCCCGTAGTTTCCGGTGAGCTGGATTGCGAGCTGGAGGAAAGCCTCAGCCGCGAAAACGAGCAGGCGGGCTTCCGGGGGGCCGAAGATGATGAAGGGGAGGCCGATTTCTATCAGGAGCATGCCCAGCACAGATGCCTTGTGGAACCAGAGGGGGAGGTGGTGCGCGTGCCATGAAATGGGGTTGGGGAGGGGCTGCGTCTCGTAGTGGTATTTCATCGCGGTGAGGTTCCTCCAGTTAGGGTCTTTGCTCGTGAGCTTTACCGCCCCGGCCATTACCATGAATTTAAGGAAAAGGAACCATGCTATGAGGATTGCCGCCGGATGCAGGCCGGATGCCGCGATGAAGATTCCGGCGAACCCGGCTTCGAGCAGGAGGATGTCCCACTGGAAGCTCAAAAATTCCTGCCCTACCGATTTGAAGGAGAGGTAGCAAACGTAGAGCGTAAGAAGCATAAGCAGGGGAAAAACCCCGAAAAAGAGGAGGATGCCGGCAAGCAGGCCGATAGCACACAATGCCATCATCATCCCGTCAGAGGAATTGAGCCAGAACAGTGTCGGAATGTAATACCATCTTTTCAGCCCCAGCCGCTTCGTGTACGCGAGATAGTCGCGGGCGGGCAGGATGCCGTTTTTCCCGAAAAGCCCCTTCGCCTGCGACATCAGCGAGAGGAATGCAAGGAAGTAGACCGCCCCGAGAAGCCGCAGGAAAAGCGAAAGCGCGATGGAGTGGTTCCCGATTTGCCACAAATTTTGCAGGATGGCGATGAATTCTTCCACTCTTAGAGCAACCCGGGCAAAATTATTATCTTATCGTTTTACCTGAAGGTCCCCCCCACGGAGAGCATGACCGTCTGCACCTGAGGCCCGCCTCCGATTGTCGAAGTGAATGATTGCGTCGTGAAAAAATCCCTCGTCCCGATGCTGTTGTAGATCCCGGCCCCGAAGGATTCCGCGCTGAAGATGCGGACGCCGCTGTCCATGTAGAAATTGCCCCTGCTGAGGACGAAGCCGTTTTCGGCGGAAAGCTCGGAGATTTCCCGCTCGTAGGAAAGCGCGCTCCGGAAGAGGAGCTTCGGGGAGGATGTTATCAGCCTATGCCTGTTCAGCATCATCCTCGTCCTGTAAGCCGGGAAGAAGCCCGCCGCGGCCGTTTCATTCCTGAATACGTAGTCCTGGTGCTCCCGCCTCTCCATCGTTCCGTCTGCAAGGATGAGGAGCTCACCCGAGGCGTTTTGGGCCGTATCCGCGGAGGCGCTGAGGAACGCGCGGTCGACATGGAGGCCGAAAGCCCCGCGCGCGACGGGCGCTTCCCTGTTTGAAAACGACAAGACAGGGAAGAACGCGCCCGGATTGCCGAATGCAAGGACGAGCGAGGCCGCCGGAAGCACGCGAATCCTCGACAGTTCATATTCCTGCCGCTCCCTTTCCGAACCCCGCTCCCCCGGAAAATCCGCGAATCCGTGGTGCCGGACAGCCCGGCCTTCTTCCGTCTCTATGCGAACGTCCGGGCCGGCTTCGGCATGCAAGCGCAGCCCCGCGCGGTTCAAATCAAGCGTGAGATATGGCAGGAAGGCGGAGCCCTCGATTCGCCTCTTCCAGAAGAAAGTCCGCATGTCGGCATGGAACCCGGAAAGCAGGTTGTAGTTTATCTCTGCATCAACGGTTCCGAAGGAGCGGAAGTGAGAGTAATCCTGAGCGAGCACCCCAAAACCGACAGGCCCGCCCGAAGATTCCATGCCGAGATTCAGGCTGGACCGCATTTCCGCGCCGAAACCTCCGCGCATCCTCGAATCGAGCCTGAGCGGCAGCGCCGGATTGTCGTAATCTATATCGATGTCAAAAAATGCCCTCCCCCTCGCGAAGGCGTATCCGGTGACTGCTACCTCGTTCGTCGCCCTGCCGGCATCCGAAAAATGGTCGTATCTCCCATAGCCTTCGGCAAAGCCCCGGAAGCCAGTGCGGATGTCGTGGGAGTAGCTTCCCGGCTCCGTCACGCCGAGGTTTTCCTTCAGCTTCAGCCCGAACGAGAGCAGCTCCCCGAATCTGCGCGCGTCGGTGTAGTCGAAATTTTCGAGGAATCCGATGACGCCGACGTCACGGCCGTCGAGGCGCATCCGGAAGTCCTCGTCGCCGAGGTGATAGGAAAAACCGGAATATCCGATGGATTGATTGGGAAGGTCGATGGAGATTCCGGGCGAGCGCGAGAGGCGCATGCCGCCAAGGAGCGAATAGGTGTGCTCCACCCTGGGGCGTTCCGGGGCAGGCTCGTCCGCCTTCGCCTCTTTCGCCCCGAAAATGGATGCCGCAAGGACCGCAGCGGACAGGATTTTGGCGAGGCGCGCTTTTGTCTTCTTCAGAAACCGTTCTTCTTTCGGGGCCGCTCTCATGGGACGGGGTGGCCGGAGAGGGTATTTAGGGGTTTTCACTAAAAATCGGCAATTGTTCCAAAATTTTGATGGTCATTTATATGAAAGGTTGGAAAATATTCAGAAGCAGGGAAGCGCTGTCGTCATTTCGTGACCTTTAACGTCACGACATACTCTTCCCGCTGAATCGGGTCGGTCGAAACCGGATAGGGCTCGACTGCAAGGAAAGACACGACATAGCCATCGAGCGCCGCTACCTGTTCGACGGAATTTTCACTCGTTATGCGGACCGTCCCGAGTGTTTGGGCGCCTTTTTTTGCCTCGACAACGATTGTCGTGTCTCCGGCCCGTATGCATTGGACGTCAGAGGGGCACCTCGAATCCTGCGGGATGTCGGTCAGTTTTATGTATAGGTTCTCGGATTCGATGAAGGCCGTCTGGTCCAGCTTCAGCTTGAAAGGCTCTCCGAGCTGCGCCTTGACGTCGTAGGGGCCGCTTTGCGTGCAGCCTGCGACGAGCAATAGAAATACGAATGCAAATGCGAGAGTCTTCATTCTCCTGCTCTGCCCGCGGAGATATATAAAAGTTAGGGAATGCTGCGCTACTTAAAGGCTTTATAATCCTTACCCAACTAACCAATTTACCAACTGGGGTCGTGGGCTAACCTGGTAGACTGGAGCCTTCGGGTGAGCCTTTTGACTTATGCTTTTCTTATGGCAAAAGCCTCGGGAAAAGCCCTGAGAATGGACATTGGTTTGTCTCAGGGCTTTTGATGAACCTTTTGCCGTGAGAGCAACCTGAGCCAAAAGGTTCAAGAGAAAGGCTTTGATCTGAGTTCAAATCTCAGCGACCCCAAATTCCCTTCTTCTGCCTGATGAATTTGGGGGCGAAGTGAACGGAGTTCACAACGACCCCAAATTTTTTTGGTTCTTTGATTTTTTTCTGCTTCTCTCATCAAAACGAACGCCAAAAAACTCAAAACTAATTAATCCTCCCGTCGAATCCCCAAACATGGAAAGGCCGGACATCGGAACGCCAATCGGGCCGGGAAAGAGTTTCCGCCTCGTCGCGAGGACGCAGGACATCGCTGAGGCCGACAGGGTAGCCGAGCAGTACAGGCTCCAGGGTTTTGAGACAAAAATAGTCAAGAAAGCGCAGGGGGCGCTCGCCGTCTTTGAAGTCTGGGCGGCGAAGGAGCCGGACATCATTACCGGTGCGGACTAGCGCTGGATATGCCGTGCCCTCATCTGCTGGAAAACCGCCTTCCTCCTCTCCAGCTCGTCCTGGAACGCACCCCAGATTTTGCTCCCTTCGGATGGGGGGAGGATTTTCATCACCGAAAGTTTCCTTTGCCTCGACTGGGGGGAAACAGGGCGATAGTCGACAAGGACGTAATCGCCGTTCTTGATGGCCTTCGCCAGCCTTCTCTCGACGCCCAAAATGAGGAGGTTCCTGTCCCACATGGTGACGAGAGCCTGGACGCTCGCATCCGCGCTCAGGACTCCGTTTTTCCCCGGTGATATTATCTGTGATACCAATCCTATATGATACAATAGAACACCCGGAAAAATAATCCGGGGAAGGTATTAAATGAGCCACCGCGTCCCATCAGGAGATGAAAATAACAGTATCAGGCGAAAAATGTGTGCTTTTTTACCCAAAACCAGCGAAAACAATGCACTTTTTCCCACCATAAAGTGATAGATATATAAACCCCTTCATAGTAGAAGGTTACCCTTGGGTAGGGTAACAACAACGGTCCATTAAGCCGCTTTGGGAGGGGTGGTAAGGGTGGGGTTGAAAGCAGACAGTCCAGAAGGCCGCTCGCCGGAATTCTGGAAAAATCCGCTGAACGGGTTCAACGAAGAGGCGCACAGGATACTTCGGGAGGGCACGAAGGCGATGCTCGATTCCTCGAGGGACAGGTCCATGGTCCTCTCGCTCTTCGACTGCATGAACGCGAAGCTCGACGAGCTTGTGGAGAGGTATGACCCCCCGCAGGACGTGAGGGACGCGCTGAAGCAGAAGGTGTCCGACAGGATAGAGATTTTCTGGGCGCAGGTCAAGAAGCGCGACGGCGTGGAGCGGGGCGCGTATTGGGAATCAGAGAAGAGGAGGGTCGCCTCTATTATACTTTCCTCGCTCAGGCTTACGGAAGACAAGCCGGTCGGCATGAAGACAGTGAAGCAGGACGCGATTGAGGCCATGTGCCTCGGGAGCTTCGACCCGGGCTCCGCTGAGCGGCTCGTCAGCGAGCTTGCCACGCACAAATGCAGGAGCCTCAAGGAGATTATGGGGCGCATGGAGGACAATCCGGCGCACATGGATTTCCTAAGGCTTCTCCAGAGGGAGGGAACGCCGAGGGCGAAGAAACTCGCGGAAGGCGCCATGAACCGCATGATGCCGGAATCGAAGATGCCGCTTCTCCCGGCGATGGCCGCAAAGGTCATACACGCAGAGGGCAGGTTCAGGCCCGGACTCCGATATTAAATTGTTCGCTGAGAGAAGGCGTCCATGCATTGCGGGAGCAATGGGGGCTTCAGGGTCAATTTCAAAACCGGCAGTCCTGGCTATAAGCCCCTGCTCCCTGAATGGTTCAAAATACGCTATGTTGACAACGAAGAAAGCAGGCACGTCGGTGGCCTGATGGAAAAATACGGCCTCCACTCGGTCTGCCAGAGCGCGCACTGCCCCAACAGGAACGAATGCTGGTCGCAGGGAACGGCGACGTTCATGGTCATGGGCGATCAGTGCACGAGGGGATGCCGCTTCTGCGCAGTGAAGACCTCGATGACGCCCCCTCCGCTCGATAAGGAGGAGCCCAAAAAACTCGCGGACGCGATTTCCACGCTCGGGCTGAGATACATTGTAATCACATCCGTGGACCGCGACGACCTGGAGGACGAGGGGGCCGGGCATTTCGCCGAATGCGTCCGGGAAGTGAAGGCAAGGTGCCCCGGCCTGATTGTGGAGACGCTCATTCCGGATTTCAAGGCGAAGGAATTCGCCATAAAAAAGCTGGTGGAGGCCGGGCCGCACGTGATTTCCCATAACGTCGAGACGGTCGAGAGGCTGACGCGGGGCATCAGGGATATCCGCGCGGGCTACAGGCAGTCGATAGAGGTCCTAAGGAAGGTCAGGGAGATGAGCGGCGGCAGGATAATCACGAAGTCCGGGATGATGGTCGGTTTTGGGGAAACGAAGGAGGAGGTGAAAAGGACGATGGAGGACCTCCTTTCCGTCGGCGTCGAGATATTCACGATAGGGCAGTATCTGAGGCCGAGCGCGAAACACGTTGAGATGAAGGAGTTTTTGCCCCCGGAAAAGTTCAGGGAATACGAGGGGATGGGCTACTCGCTGGGATTCAAATACGTCGCGAGCGGGCCGCTTGTCCGCAGCTCGTATAAGGCCGGGGAGCCGTTCATAAAGAAGATGATTGAATCGAGAGTGTAGCTACTCATATAAATTTACCCTCAGTAATTAGACGGATTTCTATGCCGATGAAGAAAGTTTTCGAAGGCAGCATCGATTACGTCCAGATTCTCGACAAGGACGGGAACGTCGACAAGGCCCTCGAGCCCCAGCTCCCCAAGGAAATGCTGGAAAAGATGTACCAGCTGATGGTCCTTGCAAGGGCCTGGGACAGGAAGTGCCTCGCCCTCCAGAGGACCGGCAGGATGTACACTTATGCCCCCCTCGAGGGACAGGAGGCCATCGTAATCGGAAGCGGGCTCGCGGCCGAGCCCCCCGACTGGATATTCCCCACTTACCGCGAGACTTTCCTCTACCACATGCGCGGCGCCCCGCTCTGGAAGGTTAATCTCGCCTGGAAAGGCATGGAGGAGGGATTCAGGATAGACCCAAAGATGAGGATGTGGCCGGCGTGCGTCCCGATTGCGACGCAGTATCCCTACGCCACGGGCGCGGGATACGCCCTGAAGATGAGGAAGGAGAAGGCGGCATCCATCGTATACGGCGGGGACGGCTCGACGAGCGAGGGGGATTTCCACGACGCGTGCAATTTTGCCGGCGTCCTCCAGACGCCGACAGTATTCCTCGTTTCCAACAACCAGTGGGCGATTTCCGTCCCCAGGAAATGGCAGACGAAGTCCGAGACGATTGCCCAGAAGGCGCTCGCCTACGGGATAAAGGGCGTGCAGGTGGACGGGAACGACATCCTTGCGGTCCACAAGACCGTGAAGGAGGCGCTCGAGAGGGCGCGGAGCGGGGGCGGCGCGACGCTCATTGAGGCGATAACCTACAGGATGGGCCCGCATACGACTGCCGACGACCCGAAAAAATACAGGAACGAGGAGGAGGTCGCATACTGGAAGGAGCGCGACCCCATAAAGCGGTTCCAGGCCTATTTGTTGGGGAAGGGCGTCTGGAGCGAGGAGCTCGAAAAGAAGGCCGCGGAAGAGGCGGAAAAGGCGGTCGAGGAGACCGTCCGGCTGTCGGAGGAGTTCAGGCCAGACCCGAAAGACATTTTCAGATACACTTACGGCCCGAAAATCGGGATGACGAAGAACCTCGAGGAGCAGATGAAGGAGTGCTTCGGGGAATGACGGAGGGTTTTCAATGAAGATGACGCTTGTCCAGGCGATAAACGCTGCGCTCGCGCAGGAGATGGCGAGGGATTCGTCAATAGTGGTGATGGGGGAGGACGTCGGCGTCGACGGCGGCGTCTTCAGGGCTACGGAAGGCTTATACGAGAAGTTCGGGCGCGAGCGGGTGATAGACACCCCTCTTTCCGAGCCTGGGATAGTCGGCACCGCGCTCGGCATGGCGAGCGTCGGGTTCAGGCCGGTCGCCGAAATTCAGTTCCAGGGGTTCGACTACAACGCATACCACCACATACAGCAGCACGCTTCGAAGCTGAGGAACAGGACGCGCGGCGGCCTGACCTGTCCCCTCGTCGTGAGGCTGCCATACAGCGGGGCGATACGCGCGCTCGAGCACCACAGCGACTCGCTGGAAAGCATATACATACACCTCCCCGGTGTGATAGTGCTGTGCCCCTCCTCGCCCTACGAGGCGAAGGGCCTGCTCGCCTCAGCGCTCACTGCCGAGGACACGGTCCTTTTCTTCGAACCGAAAAGGCTCTACCGGGCCTTCAAGGAGGAAGTCCCCGAGGAACGGTACGAAATAGAGATAGGGAAGGCGAATATCCTGAAAGAGGGGAACGATGTCACCCTGGTGAGCTGGGGGGCGATGACTTTCGTCAGCAAGGACGCGGTCGCTGAAGCGGAGGCGCAGGGCGTGTCCGTGGAGCATATCGACCTCCGGACGCTCGCCCCGTGCGATTTCGAGACGATTCACAAATCGGTCCAGAAAACCGGGAGGTGCGTCGTGGTTCATGAGGCCGTGAAGACGCTCGGCTTCGGAGCCGAGATTGCAGCGAGGGTGACGGAGAAGGATTTCCTTAGCCTCGAGGCCCCGGTGAAGAGAGTCGCGTCGTGGGACATCAACATCCCGCTTCCGGCACTCGAAGACCATTATTACCCGACAAAAGAAAGGATTCTGAAGGGGATATTGGAGACGGCTAAGTTTTAGGTGTAAAAATGGCTACTGAATTCAGGTTTCCTGATGTCGGCGAAGGGATTCACGAGGGGACGATAGTAAAATGGCACTTCAAGGAGGGGGACGCGGTGAAGGCCGACCAGACCATCGTAGAGGTCGAGACCGACAAGGCGGTCGTCGAGCTTCCCTCCCCGGCAAACGGAACGATACTTAAGATTTATTTCGATGTAGGGAAGGTCGTCAAAGTCGGCGAGCTGCTGGTCGCCATTGGTCAGCCGGGCGAGCAGCCTCCGGTTTCCGGCATCCAGCAGCCTGCACCCCCGGCAGTGCAGCCGCCAAAACCCGCCCCCCAGGAGCCAAAACCCGAAACAGCAATACCCGCACCGGCACCCCAGCCTCAGATGGCCGGTCCAGGCCATGCGATGGCAACTCCCGCGACAAGAAAACTCGCAAGGGAACTCGGCGTGGATATAGGCACGGTCGCAGGAACAGGCCCCGGAGGGAGGATAACCGAGGAGGATGTAAGGAAAGCGGCGGGGGCAGCCCCGCAACCGGCTTCCGGCGTCCAGCAACCGGCAACCGGCATCCCGCAGGCACAACAACCAGCCCCGTCCGTTCCTTCGATGGCCGGCCCAAGAGTTACAGTGGAGGAAGGGGATTCGGTCGTCCCCCTGACGCACCTGCGGAAAGTAATCGCGGAAAAAATGCTCTATTCCAAGACGCACATCCCCCATGCCTGCGGGATGGACTACTGCGACGTCACGAAGCTTTCCGACCTGAGGGCCAAGGAGAAGAAGAACTTCGAGCCAAAGGGCGTAAAGCTCACGTTCCTGCCATTCATAGTGAAGGCGGTCGCCATCGCCCTGAAGGAGATGCCGATGTTCAACGCGCATTTCGATGACCAAAAAAACCAGATAGTCATCAAGAAACAGCACAACATCGGAATCGCCGTGGATACGCCCGAAGGCCTGCTCGTGCCGGTAATCAGGGACGTGGACAGGCGCTCCATAGTCGAGATTGCGCAGGAAATCGAGCACCTAGCGGTCGCGGCGAGGGAGCGGAAGATTAAGCTGGAGGAGATGAAGGGCGGCACCTTCACGATAACGAACATAGGGAGCGTCGGGGGCATGTATTCCTCCCCGATAATCAACCCGCCGGAAGTCGGGATAATGGGCGTCCACAGGATAAAGGACCTGCCCCTTTTGGTGGACGGGAAGGTCAAGCCGAGGAAGGTGCTCGGCCTGTCGCTCTGCTTCGACCACAGGGTGAACGACGGGGCGGCCGCGACGGCCTTCATGAACGTAGTGATGAAGCACCTCGAGGACCCGGATTTGATGCTGGTCGATATGATATAAAAAGAACCTACGGTTCTTTTTCAATCTCCCTCCATTTGATTCGGAGGGGAATTGGCGTCTCAGGAAGTTTGATGACCGGGCGAAACGCGGTGCGTTTCGCTGGTCCCTTGAACGCTGCGGCGTTCAAGTGGAAACTTTAACCGAAGTATGGTTGGAGGAAAGTTTCTTATGGTGATGGGACAGCTGACAACTAAGGTTGACCTCGCAGTCATAGGCGCTGGGCCGGGCGGATACACCGCTGCGATAAGGGCCGCCCAGCTCGGGCTGGAAGTGGCGCTCATCGAGAAGGACAAGGCGGGCGGAGTCTGCACGAACGTGGGGTGCATCCCCTCGAAGGCGCTTATTCATGCCGCGGACGTCCTTCACGAAGCGCAGGGCAAGGCCGCGAAGGAGATGGGAATTGACGCGAAGATAGCCTTGGACTTCAAAAAAACGCAGGCATGGAAGGACGGAGTCGTTAAGGGCCTGAGGGAAGGGATAGTGACCCTCTGCAAACTAAACGGCGTGGAACTGATAAAGGGGAGGGCGTTCTTCACTTCTTCCGGCTCCCTTTCGGTGGAGCAGGAGACCGGGGGCATCCGGTCCATAGAATTCAAGAAGGCGATAATCGCGACCGGGACGGTCATAAAGGACCTCCCCCACCTTCCGGCGGACCATGTGAAGGTGCTGAACTCCGACGACGTTTTTACGCTCCAGGAAGTCCCCAAAAATCTCATCGTCATCGGCGGGGGCTACATCGCCGTCGAGATGGCGAACATGTTCATGAAGTTCGGCTCGAACGTGACGATAGTGCACCGCGGCGAGCGGCTGCTCAAGAAGATGGAGCCTGAAATCGCGGAGATTCTCCACAGGAAGATAGCCGAGTTCGGAGGCGCCATCCTTTTCAAAAGCGAAGTGGAGCGAATCGAGGGGAATGCAGCGGTCATAAAGACGCCTGAAGGGGAGAAGAGGGCTGAATTCGACAAAATCCTGGTGGCCACCGGCAGGGTGCCGCATTTCGAGAACCTCGGCCTCGAAAAAACGAAGGTGACCTTCGGGGAGGACGGCCTTGTTTCCGTGGACAGCAGCATGCGGACTGCCGACGAGCGCATATTCGCCGTCGGTGACATCGTCCCCGGCCCCCAGCTCGCGCACAAGGCGTTCAGGGAAGGAAAAGTCGCGGCCGAGGCCGCTGCGGGGATGAAAAGCGCCTTCGACAATGTCGCAGTCCCCATGGTCGTTTTCTCCGACCCGGAAATCGCTGTCGCGGGCCTCACGGAGGAGGAGGCGAAGGCGAAAGGCTACAGCGTCAAGGTCGGAAGGATGCCTTTTTCTGCATCAGGCAGGGCAAAGGCGATAAACAGGACCGACGGGTTCGTAAAGGTCGTCGCGAGCGGGGAGGGGACCATCCTCGGCGTGCACATCGCCGGCGTGGGGGCTGGCAACCTCATTGCAGAAGGCACCCTCGCGATAGAGATGGGGGCGATGCTCGAGGATTTGGCGATAACGATTCACGCCCACCCCACGCTTCCTGAGGCGCTTGCCGAGGCGGCGGAAGATGCGCTCGGCGCGGCGATACATCTGTACAGGAAAAGATGATTTTCCGGGCAAAGAGGCTTACTCCCCAAACCCCCTTGCCCGGATTGGGCTCCGAAGAGGACCCATATCCATCGGGTCCTAAATCGAACAGAGTCCTCTCCGGAATTGCCCTAAGCAGGCGCTTTGCCCTCATTCATCGATATCACGAAGTCCGTCCCGTTCCCGTCGGAGGAGAAGCTCAGCGCCGCTCCGAATCTCCTCAGGCTCTGGGACGCGGAATACAACCCCACCCCCCAGCTGTCCATGGACGGGACCGGCTGCTGGAGGAGAAGCTCCCCCACTTCCGGAGGGACCGGCTCACCGTCATTCGCTATGTGCAGGAACACCCTGCCCCCCGCCTTCTGGCCGACAAGGGAGATTGTTCCCTCCATCCTGTTCCGGAATCCGTGCCTGAGCGCGTTCAGCATGATGTTGAGCATCGCCGCCTGCAGGTCGCGGTAAACGACGTCCACCCAGAGGTCCTGCGAAACCGCGTCCTGGAAGGCGATATGCTTCCCCCTGCCCTGCATGTCACGCAGGGGGGACCTCAGCAGCCTTACGGAGGAGTCGACGAGCCCCCAGAGGTTCTCGGATTTCCGCTCGCGCTGCGTGGTTACCATCCGCTCGAACCGGCCGCATATGCCGAGCCCCAGCTGTACCGCTTCGTCCATCTCGTTGAGCAAAGCAGGCACCTCGCCCATGTCGCTTTTGGTCCTGACAAGTTCCAAGTCTGCCATGATGACCGTGAGGACGTTCCTGAAATCGTGGGCGAGGCCGGTCGAGACTTCGCCGACGAGGGCGTATTTGGCCATCCGCGCAATCGAATCGCTGTCTTCGGATGCCGCTATCGTTATCGTCGCGTCGAATTCCGCGAACGAGGCCTCTATGAGATGGACGTTTCCGGACTGCGCTGCTTTCGCGAATCCGGTGGAAGTGAAGACGCCGTGCGTACCCCCGAGGCTGACCTCGAACCCTGCACCGAGCGAGGCCATCATGCCATCCAGAATAGGCGCCACATCAAGGAAAGAGTTGAAAGACGGCCGCGCCCGGGCTACCACCCCAGAGACCCTGGGCGTTCCGTAATCCGACTCCTTCGCTATCATTTGTGGTCCTTTTTTGTCCACCCACACACCCCACTGGACACTATGGATATAACCGCTATACAAATGTATAAAAACTTATCATAAGCAGTATAAAAATTATAGAGAGAGGCGGGGTAGAAGTGGCGAAATATATCAAAAATATAAAAAAAGCAAGAAATCCGTGGCGAATCCTCAGCTTGAGCAATGCCCGGGTGCACGCACTCGACCCTCCGCCTAGGAATCAGGTGGGCGGGTTATGCATGATCTGAAGGGAATATCTGGCGTTGTCGGCGGTTTCGGCCTGGCGCAGCAGACAATCGAATGGGCCGCGTTCGGGTACCACTCGTTCGCGGTGAAGGCCGGTGCATATGTCAGTCTTTTCAGGAGCAGGACCGCAGACACGCTCAGGATAATGATGCCGAACAGGGCGTTCGCTTCCTGCGGCGCGTTCGTAGCCGGCATGGCCCTCAGCGGGATTGTCCAGGCGGATGTCGCGCTCTTCGGCTCCCTGATGATATTGTCCACATATTCCTCGCAGGCCGTATTCAACAATATACGCGATTTGGACGGCGATTCCGTGAACGCGCCTTCCCGCCCGCTTGTGAGCGGCGCGCTGAGCATCGGGTTCGCATGGACTCTCATGGGAGTCCTCATCGCGCTCGGGTTCCTGTTCGCTTACCTCGCATCGCCTTTCCTCGTGGCCGTTAATGCCGCATACATCATCCTCGGCATAGCGTATTCTGCGGTCACGAAGGCGCGGTGGCATCTTGCGGCCCTGACGCTCGCGACCACGCACATCGTGACGCCGATCGTTTCCGGATACCTCGTCTTCGGCCAGCCGGACCTGAGGATAGCCGTTGTGGCCCTGCTCATGTACGCCACGAACTCGCTCGTCTGGTCCATCAAGGATTATAAGGACGTGGAAGGGGACAGGAAAACCGGCGTCCTTACCCTTCCGGTCGTACTTACATCGCAAACAGCCGCGCTCGTGACCTTCGCAGCCCTTGCCCTCCCCCTCGCCGGAGGATGGGTGGCATGGTACGTTCTTGGCCTGTCGACCGTGTTCCTTGCGATATACCTGGCCTCGGGCGTCATCAGGCTTTTCCTCGGAAAAATGCTCCTTGCCGACCAGTCCCCGCAGACAGCATCGAAAATCCTTATTAACTTTAGGTTCGCACTGCTTCTGGAAATGGTCGGCTGGTGTTTGTCTTGAGTTATGAGCTGTTATCCAGGTTTATCGCGACGAAGATACTGCGGTTCGACAACGGAAACCTGTCCATACTGGACAGGAGCATGGTGATAATACCTGTCGAGGTCCTCATCAAGCTCCATGAGAGCATGACGCAGAAATTCGGGGAGGCGCAGGCTGACGAGATGGTTTACGAGGCCGGGCGTTTCGAGACCCTCACGGGCTCCGTAAGGTATCTCGCCCGAAGGAACGAGCTGAGGACCGTATTCAATACGGTCTCAAAGACCGGGGACCCTTCCATAGAGATGGGCCGCGAATCCCTGAAATTCATGGGCAAGGGGGACATAATCATAAAGGAGGTCCTGAACAAGGGCGAGAAAGTGGTCCTGAGCACGGCGAACTCGCCTTTTGCGCTCGAATACCTCAAGACGAGGGGTAAGAGCCCGAGGCCGGTCTGCCACTACCTCCGAGGTGTGATGGCCGGGGTGCAGGAAGCATACTACGGACACAAGTATGCGGCCGTCGAAAAAAGCTGCAAGGCGACCGGCATGTCGGCAGACTGCATATTCGAGTTCAGGAAGAGCTGACGAGCTCCACTCCGCGGTCAGTTATCCGGAACTCGTGCACGCCTTCGCGGTAGTTGCTCCGCCGCATTTTGATTACAGTCATGGTCCTCGTGACCGCCGCGCCGAGTGAGTGGTAGTCCAGCATGAGTATCCCGTCGCAGGCGAACTCGCTTATGGTGTCGCGGGAGAACCATTTCGAGTCCTTGGAAAGCTCGGAGATTAGGACCGTCGTCACGCCGAAGTCCCTGATGCGGGACATCACCGTATAGAGCATCTGCTTTTTCATCTCGTCCCCCATCCCTATCGGGGGGGTGTAGTCCGTGGTCTTCAGGAATTCTATCAGGTCTTCCGGAAGGTTGCGGTACGTGCCGCAGTATACATAGATTATCGACAGCGAGTCCACGACCACGCGCTTCGCGTTCATCCTGTGGATGTGTCCCGCCATGTCGTCGAGGAGGACGTAGATGTCGGTCGGGTCGAGCTCCACGATGTCGATTTTGCCCTCCGCGATGAGCTTGTCGGCATCGATGCCGGCCCCCTTCATCTGGCTGATGAGGTAGTCCCTCTCGCTGTCCATCGTGAAGAACACGCCATGCTCCCCCCTCTTGACGCCCTCGTGGATGAATTGCATCGCGAGGATGCTTTTGCCCGAGCCGGGCGGGCCCGAAACCAGTATCTGGTCTCCGTGCGGGAAGCCTCCGTTCAGTATAGGGTCCAGGGAAGGAAAAGCTGAAGTTCCGTTCACGCGTCCACCTCGCTTGTCGTTGTTTGGGTTTATTCGTATTGTATTGTATCTAATCTATCTAATACAATTAAAATGGTTATACATTGGCTATACTTTTTTTAGGTTCTGGCAAAAATATATATAGTCAACATATCATTGGATAGCCATCCAAGGAAGGTCATCCCCATGGACGAGATAGATAAAAAAATCATAGAGATACTCAGGAAGGATGCCGGCACGCCGCTCTCGAAGGTCGCCGACATGATAGGCATCCCACGCCCCACTGCATACCTCCGGTTCAACAAGCTCAAGGAGCAGGGCGTCATAAAGGGGTTCGTCCTTGTTTTGGGGAAGCGCCCGGACGGCAGGAGGAAGGCCGCGTTCATCAAGATAAAGGACTACCTGCTTTCGGACATGAGCGAGCGGCTGATGAAGGGGGTGGGCGAAAAGCTAGCGAAGCGCAGCGAGGTCATCTTCGCCGCGAAGATTTCGAGGAACACGGTCCTCGTCGTCTGGGAGGGCGAGAGCTTCCACCCGATGGAATTCAGGGAAGTCGTCGGCGTCGAGGAAATAGAGACCGAGGTCTTCAAAACGCCCTAAGGCTCCAGGACGACTTTCATCCCCTCGCGCCTAAGGAGCGTCTGGAAGCCCTTGTCTATCTCTTTAAGCTTCATCCTGTGGGTCACGAGGCGCTCGAGGCCGATTTTGGGGAGGAGCGCCTTCGCCTTGTACCAGGTATCGAACATCCTCCTGCCGTTTATCCCGCTCATCCTCACGCCCTTGAATACTATGTCCTTCGTGACGTCCAGTTCGAATGGCTTCGAGAACACCCCCAGTATCGAGGCGCGCCCGCCGGGCCGGATGGTCGCGAGACCGTCCTGCATGGCTTTCGCGGAGCCGGCCATTTCAAGGAACACGTCCGCCCCCTTCCCGTCCGTCGCGTCCATGATTTCCTTCCGTATATCGTCCTTGCCGGGGGAGTCGTTCAGGACCAGGTCCGCGCCGAAATCCTTCGCGAATTTCAGGCGGCTGTCATGATGGTCGACTGCGATCACTTTCGACGCTCCTGCAAGCCTGCAGAGCCCGACCGCGCACACGCCTATCGGGCCCATCCCGAATATCGTGACAGTCTTTCCGGCTATTTCGCCGTCGAAGACGGTGTGGACCGCGTTGCCTAGGGGCTCCTGGGCGGTCGCCACCCAGTGCGGGATTTTTTTGTCGTTCACCCATGCGTTCCTGTAGGGAAGCGCGAGGTATTCGGCGAAAGTGCCGTTCGTGTCCACGCCAAGAATCTTCACGTTCTCGCAGATGTGCTCGTTTCCCGTCCTGCACTGGAAGCAGTAGCCGCAGGAGATGTGGGTCTCCGCGGAAACGTGGTCGCCTACTGAAATGCCGCGGGCGGCCTTGCCCACCTCGACGACTTCGCCCGCCACTTCGTGGCCGAAGATGTAGGGAATGTTCTTTCCGATGCGCCCCTGCGCCCACTGGTCCCACTTGTATATGTGGAGGTCGGTGCCGCAAATGGATGTTGCCTTGACTTTCACGAGGACTTCGGTGTCCCGTATCTTGGGAACCGGGGTTTCCTTTATCGCAAGCCCTTCCTTCGGTTCGGTCTTCCAGACTGAAGTCATTTCCATCGAAATACCTCTGACAAGAAAATTTCACAACAAAAGGGCGCGCAGGGATTATAAATCCGTCCAATGACAGGGCGGCAATCCGACATTCAGCGAAATTTGGGGCGGCCGGAGCGGGTTTTTTAAACTTTGAGCGGCTCTGTTTTCCGATTCCTATGAACAAGCGACTGTTCGACGAGCTTGCGCAAGAGCTCGACGCTTTGAGGCAGCAGAACCTTTTGTGGAACCCGAGGACGTTGAGCGGCCCTAACTCGGCAAGGTGCATGGTGGACGGCAAGAAGGTCGTCATGCTGTGCTCCAACAACTACCTCGGCCTCGCGAACAACAGGAAGCTCCGGAAAGCGGCGCTCGCGGCGATAAAAAGCCACGGGGCCGGGAGCGGCTCGGTCCGCCCGATTGCCGGGACGATGGACCTCCACCTGAGGCTCGAGGAGCTGATAGCGAAGTTCAAGAGGACCGAGGACGCGCTATACTACAACTCCGGGTTCACGGCGAACAGCGGGGCGCTTCCCGTCCTCCTGCGGGAAGGGGATATCGTGATTTCGGACGAGCTCAACCACGGCTCCATCATCGACGGGCTCAGGCTGAGCAAGGCCGAGAGGCACATTTATGCGCACTGCGACATGGGGGCGCTCGAGGCCAAATTGAAGGAGGTCTCGGCAAAGAGCCCGCCCCGCATACTGATCGTGACCGATGGCGTGTTCTCGATGGACGGCGACATCGCGCCCCTGGACAAAATCGTCTCGCTCGCTGAAAGTTTCGGGGCAGCAGTTTACGTCGATGACGCCCACGGCGACGGCGTCCTCGGCGAGCACGGAAGAGGCATCTCCAGCCACTTCAAGGTCGAGGGAAGGGTGGAGTTCGAGATGGGGACGTTCTCGAAGGCGTTCGGCACGATGGGCGGGTATGTCGCGACTTCAAAAATCGGGAAGGAATACCTCCTGAACAAGTCGAGGACGTGGCTGCTGACAGGCTCGCACCCGCCGGCGAATGTCGGTGCGTCCATTGCCGCGCTCGAGCTCCTCACCGAAAGCGACAAGCTCGTCCGGAAGCTGTGGAGGAACACGAGATACTACAAAAAAAGGCTGAAGGAGATGGGCTTCGACACCGGCAGGAGCGAGACTCCGATAACCCCGGTGATGACGTACGACTCCGGAAAGGCCAGGGAGATGAGCCTCAAGCTTTTCGGGGAGGGCGTTTACGCGCTCCCCATCGTGTTCCCGATGGTGGCGAAGGACAAGGCGCGAATCCGGACGATGGTGACGGCGGAGCATTCGAAGGAGGACCTTGATTTCGCGCTGGAGAAGATTGAGAAGGCCGGGAAGGAGCTTGGCCTGATAAAGGGCGGATGAGATGGCGACGACCGCGACAGCTCCGACGAACATCGCAGTCCTCAAGTACTGGGGGAAGAACCCGGCATTCGAGGAGCTGATGATTCCGACGAAAAGCAGCCTCTCTTTCACTGTGGACGGCCTTTTCACCAAAACGACGGTGGAAGCCAAAAAGCGCGCCGGGGGCGCAACGAAACCCGGCATCTCATTCATGCTGAACGGAAAAAAGCACGCCCCGGCCGACCGCGAACACCGGTACGTCGCGGATTTCGTCGCGAAAGTGGGTATGCACCATCCGGCCATCGACGGATATGATTATCGCATCGAAAGCGAGAACAATTTCCCGACGGCGGCAGGATATGCGAGCTCGGCGAGCGGCTTCGCCGCACTGATAAAGGCGATGTCCGGGGAGGTTCCGGAACTCTCCGCTATCAGGGAGGACGACCAAAAACTCTCGGCGCTCGCGCGCCTCGGCTCCGGCTCCGCGACAAGGAGCATCCCTTCCAGGGGAGGATTCGTAGTCTGGGAAAGGGGAGTAGGATACCCGCCAGCCAGCAGTGATACACCAAAAAAAGCCATGGAAAGGAGCGTCGCGAGGACGCTGTTCCCTCCGGAGCACTGGCCGGAGCTTTCCATCATCTACGCGAAGGTCAGGGCCGAGGAGAAGAAGGTCAAGAGCAGGGCCGGCATGAAAGCTAGCGTGGAGACGAACCCGATCTATAATGCATGGGTGGATTTCGAAGAGAAAAAGATGAGGCCGGAGATGGAGGCCGCGGTCTCGAAAAAGGACTTCCCCGCACTAGCCGAAAAAATAATGATGGCGAGCAATAACCTCCACCAGATTTGCCTGGGGACGTACCCTCCGATAGCCTATTTGAACGAGACGAGCTTCAGGATAATCGAGGCGGCCCATGAGATGAACGCCGGAACCCTGAAGGCGGCCTACACTTTCGATGCCGGGCCGAACGCGGTCCTGTTTTCCCTGAAAAAGGACGAGAGCCGGCTCGTTTCCGCGCTTTCATCAATAGTGGGCAGGGAAAGCCTCCACATCAGCAGGATGGGCGCCGGGGCCGCATTCTCGCAGGACCATCTTTTCTGAGGGATTTGCATGATTGTGAGCGCGCCTGGCAAGGTGCTTTTGCTCGGGGGGTATGCCGTCCTGGAGGGGTATCCGGCACTTTCGATAGCGGTTGTGGATGGCGACGGAGCGGGCGTGAAGGCTGTTGCGGGGGATGGCAGGGGCCGCAGGCTTGTTTCGAAGGAGTTCGGCATAGACAGACCTGTCGGCGAACCGGAGAAGGAGATTGCGCATGCAACCGGACCGGAGAGGTTCGCCGTCTGCGCCTATTCTGTCGCGAACGCATACCTCAACGAAAAAGGGAAGATGCCGGCGGACATGGCGATAGAGCTGGACAACAGCCCGATTTTCGGCGGAAAGGACGAAAAAAGCGGCCTGGGGAGCTCGGCCGCTGCGACGGTCGCGCTGGTAGGCGCGATGATGGAGGGCGCCGGGCTTCCGGTGAAGGACAACAGGGAAAAAATCCACAGGCTCGCCCAGCTCGCGCACTCGATGGCGAGCGGGAAGGTCGGGAGCGGCTTCGATATAGCGACATCATGCTTCGGAACGATAGAATATGCCAGAAACCCGAAGGTCGCTCCAGGGCTGGTCATAAAGGGAACGGATGCCGGATTCGGAAAGGAATTGGCGGCGCTCGTGGACGGGGATTGGCCGGGGATGAAAATCGAGCCCGCTTCTCTCGGCGGTTTCGAGCTGATGGTGTTCAACATAAGGGGCGCGAAGACCTCGACGGTTTCGTCTGTGAAGGCCATGAGGAGGCTCGCAGAATACGTCCCGGAGCTTTACTCGAACCTGATACTCGCCCAGGCGGAAGGCGAGCGCGCTGCGCGGGAGGGGCTCGCGAAAGGGGATGAGGGGGCGGTCAGGGAAGGAATGCACGCGGCCAGGGCGACGAACAGGAGGATGACGGCTTGGGTGGAACGGGTGGGGATGCTCCGGTTCGACCCGATTGAGCCGAAACAGCTCGGGGCGCTCATTGACAAGGCCGAGGAGATGGACGGAGTGGTGGCAGGACGCTGCCCCGGCGCGGGGGGGTTCGACAGCGTCGCGTTTATCGTGAGGAAAAAAAGCGCCGGCACTATCGACAAGATTCGGACTCTTGGGAAAGGACTCGGGCTCACGCTGGAATACGTGGATGCGTTCGTAACGAAAGAGGGCGTGAAAAAACTCTAGGGCGGAAAATCATTCAGGAAGCGGACAGCCTGTCGCGGCGCTGAGCTCCTCGAAGGTCATCAGGCCCGTTTCCTCCTTTCCGCCTGCGAATCTCCATGTCGGGTATCCGGTAATCCCTTCTGCATTGCACAATTCTTTCTGCGTCCGGTCAGGGTTCGAGCATTCGACATAAGGGGCGTATTTCCAGCTCCCGCCGAACATCTCCTTCTGCTCGTTGCAGTGCGGGCACCAGAAGGCGCCGTACATCTTCGCGCCCTTGTCGCTCAGGCACCGGGCGAAATCGTCGTATTTTCCGGGCCCGAGGAAGACGAAGTAGATTACTGCGATCGCAAGTACCACGAAAACCGCGCCTATGGCTGTCTGCTGGGTGATTTTCATCGCAAGCACTCTCGCGGGTTTGGTTTAAATTTTTTTGGGAGATTTGCGCCGTTATGGGTGGTAGTGAGTGGGTTGTTATATAATAACTTCCATGGCTATACAGATGGTATGGGGCTGTTCGGGCGGAAAGAGAGGCTGAGGGATGTTCCCGAAGTCCAGCCCCTGCTAAAAAAGGCCGGAAAAGTCGCATTCTTCGCCCCGCATACGAGCGAGCATCCGGCGGTGATGCCGCTCATTTCCGAGCTTTCCGCCGCCCTCCGCGGGGGCGGAAGGGAATGCGAGACGCATTCCATAGAGGACATGCGGGCGGCTGTCGCGTCCATCTCGCTGAGGATTTCGAGGCTCCGGCTTCGCAGGGAGGAGCTGGAGGGCGTAGAGCGGGTTCTCAGGATGAAGGATGCAATCGTGAGGCTCGGCATTGCCATCGGAGTCCTGGCGGCTGACGAGAAGTCCCTGCTCGTCGAAGTGCATGCCCTCCCGGGAGATTTCGCGCTCGGCGACAGGTTCGGCATGGGGGCGTATTTCTACCGGGTTCCGGGGACCAGGATACTGTATTCCAGGGATTATGCGGGCGAGTACGCGGTCCCCATACGGCTCGGCATGGAAGCTCTCTCGCGAATCGGGAGCGGACGGTTCGTAAAAGCCGCGTGCATTGCGGGCGCGGATTTGGGCGAAGCGGCGGATGCCCTGGCGCTGATTCCCGACCTCGAGCACCGCGCATCGAGGGCGCTGCTCATCGAAGTGCCGGCGCCTTTCAGGGAACCTGATGATTGGGTACCTTCAGAAACGGAATTCGGAAAGTGCTACGGGGCGAACCTTTCAGGATTCCACACCCTGGCGCATTGGGAAATGGAGCGGCTGCTGGAGACGATAGCTTAGCCGGAGGCGGGTTGTTTCGCCAATGCGAAGCCGCACGCCAAAAACAGCAGGGCGGCAGCGAGCGGGCAGTTGTTCCCCATTCCGGGAATCCCTTTTTGGGCGTATTTGAGAGTGGGGTCGGCCGGGGAGCCGAGAACGACGCCCGCTCCTTCCGATGCCGTCCCGTTCCCGAAGGGCGCCTCGGAGCGCGCCCCCTGCGAGTCGAATTTGATTGCCGTGGCGGAATAGGGCTGAGGAACGGCGTACTGCACGAACTCCGGGTTGTCCGCAAGATACATTTCGGTGTCTTTCGTTGATAACTCGAAACGGACGTCAGTCCCTTCAGGAACGAAAATCCACTCTTCATCATCCCCCAAATCCCCGGATGCTATCGCCCCGGGGATGCTGTTCTCGTATTCTCCGCTCGAATAATCGACGCCCACATGGTTGCCCGCCGAGTCGTACGCGTGCAGGTCCATGTCCGGCCTCGCCGCGGACGGGTCGGGCGGAGGGGCGCCGCCCGGCCGCCCGGCAGGGGCATTGACCGCAGGGCCGCGAGGCCCGGCGACCGCACCGACCATCCTTGCCGGCGCGAACGGGTCTATCCTGATGCCGGAGGAGTTGGAGGTGGAAGAAAGGAGCGTAATCACGAAGCCGCCGGGAACGTTGGTGTAGTTTAGGTGATTGTCCGC
>JBFLVW010000062.1:0-3739 GCA_040758235.1 Microcaldota archaeon | reverse complement strand
GATGATTTTGCCTCCCTTGAAATAAAGCCCGATGGCCTGCGACAGTTTCAGCGCGAGCTCCGGCGTCAGCTCGTCGAATTTTCCCCTGACGCCGTTTGTGCCGAAGTAAGACATGCCGTCGAATCCTACGCGGAAATTTATATGGGTTGCTCTCAGCTCTCGATTCTCCCGAAAAGGTATGCCGCGAGGACGAGGTTCAGGGCGAAGAATCCGGCCAGGACCGCCGCGCTCCACGCAAGCGGCATGGACGCGCTCCCAGTGAGCAGGAGCCTAAGCGCGTCCACGGCATATGTCATCGGGTCGAAATAGGAGATGCCCCTGACTATCTCCGGCGCGCTCGTGAGCGGGAAGACCGCCCCGGACAGGAAAAACATCGGCATCACCAGAAAATTCATGATGAGCTGGAATCCGTGCATGTCCTCCATGACCGAGCCCAGGGCAATCCCCAGCGACACGAACGACATGGAAATCACCGCCATGAGGAGGAGCACGAGCGGGAAATATGTGAGGTCGACATTCGCTCCAAGCAGTATGGCGAGGCCCATCATTATCAGACCCTGCAGGACCGCCGTAGTGGCCCCGCCGAGCGCTTTCCCCAACACGATGCTTGTGCGGGAGACAGGCGCGACGAGCGTCTCCTTGAGGAAGCCGAACTGCCGGTCCATTATGACTATTATGCCGCTGAAGACCGAGCCGAAGAGCAGGACCATCGCAAGAACGCCGGGCATGATGAAATCTAGGTAGCTTCCGTTTCCGGAGGGGAACACGCCGCCCATGCTCGTCCCGAGGACGGCGAGGAAGAAGAAGGGCATGCCCAGGCTTCCGACCACCCTGCTTTTCGCCCTGAAGAAGCGGATGAGCTCGCGCTTCCACATGAAATAAACGGCCGTCAGCTCGTTCATTTTCTCCTTCCCCCGGCCCATGCCATGTGCCTCATCCGCATCGAATCCTTCGCGCTTCCGCTTTCCGGCCGTATGCTCCTTCCGGTGTAATGGAGGAAGACGTCGTCGAGCGTCGGCTCGTGCATGCTCACGGACTTCACGGACACGCCGCTCTTCCTCGCGACCTCCATCAGCTCGGCAATCCTCCTCCCGCCATGGACGACGCTGAGGCTTATCGATGAATCATTCACTTTCGCCCCCTTCACGTAGGGGAGACCGCGGACCGCCTTGTCCATCCTGCCGGGGGCATCAGTTTCTATCGAAACTATGTCCCCTCCGAGCGAGTCCTTGAGCTCCGCGGAAGTGCCGGTCGCGATGATGCGTCCGTGGTCCATTATCGCTATGCGGTCGCACAGGCTGTCGGCCTCGTCCATGTAGTGCGTGGTCATCACTATCGTGATGCCATGCTCCGTCCGCAGCTTCCTGATGTAGTCCCACACGTGCTTGCGCGTCTGGGGGTCGAGCCCTATCGTGGGTTCGTCCAGGAACAGGACCTTCGGATAATGCAGCAGGCCCCTTGCGATCTCGAGCCTCCTCCTCATGCCCCCCGAAAACGTCTTGACCGTATCATGCAGGCGCTCGGCCAGCTCGACAGTCCCGATGACCTCCCTTATCCTCTGCCCCCGCTCCCCGGCCGGGACGCCGTACATCGCCGCGTGGAGCTCGAGGTTCTCGAATGCTGTGAGCTCCTCGTCCAGCGTCGGGTCCTGGAACACTATTCCTATCGCCTTGCGCGCTTCGCCGGGCTCCTTGGAAACGTCGTGCCCATCGAGGATGGCACGCCCCCCGCTGGGCTTCCTCATCGTGACCAGCATCGAAATGAACGTCGTCTTGCCGGCGCCGTTCGGGCCGAGCAGGCCGAACACCTCGCCCTTCCCTATCTTCAGCGAGACGCCGTCCACCGCCTTCAGGCTCCCATACGCCTTCGTGAGGCTCTCGGTTTCAATTATTGGCATAACACAGCGGGAACAATATCACCCGCAGGCTTTATTTTCCTTCTTCGCCATCTTCTACACATGCGAGGCTCGTTTGCGAGGTCTGAATCCGAATTCACCAGGGGACTGCTCGGCCTCGAGCGCGACCTCGCGGGAGTCATCAGGACGGCGCAGGGAGTCCCGCAGGAGCACCGCGCCTGGGCGCGCGACCTGCTCGAAGCGGGCGCGCGGGCGGTCATGACCGGCGCCCCCCTTGAGCGAAAGGCCCTCGAGCGCATGCTCGCATCCTCGCCAACGAACATTTCCATCCCTCTCCTCTCCTCATTATCAGCCGCGCTAAGCAGCGCAGTGTCGCTTCCCGACACCCAAAACCAGCGGGATGCAGTCCGGCAGGAGCTGGAGAACGCCGCGAGCCAGCTCTTCAGCGGCCACCTGCCGGGGCAGGGCCCTCCCGCAGGGATGCTCGAGCACTACCGTCAGGTCATGCGGAGCAGGCCGAGGAGGATGTGAGAATGGAAATCGCAGTCCTCCGCCTCGGGCACAGGCTCCCCCGCGACGAGCGCATCTCGACGCACGTCGCCCTCGTCGCGCGCGCATTCGGGGCCTCGTCAATCGCTTACTCGGGCCAGTACGACTCCGGGCTCGAAGACAGCGTGAAAAGGATTTGCGGAAACTGGGGAGGCAGGTCGCTTTCCGGCTCCCCGTTTTCGGTCTCGTACGAAAAGAGCGCGGCTGCCTTCATAAAAAACAGGAAGCGCGATGGGTTTTCAGTCGTGCACCTGACCATGTACGGCCTTCCCGTGCAGGATATCATGCCCGACATTCGGTCCCGCGAAAAAATATTGCTGGTTGTCGGAAGCGAGCAGGTGCCTCGGGAGATATACGAGCTTGCAGACTTCAACCTCTCCGTTACAACCCAGCCGCACAGCGAAGTCGCGGCGCTCGCGATAGCCCTCGACCGGCTGATGGAGGGGAAGGAGCTGGAGGGGCGGGACTTCGGGGGCAGGGTGCGGATTGAGCCGAGCGAACGGGGAAAGAAGGTTGTCGAAATCAGCAGATTGTGACAAACCTTTTTATAACATTCTACACACAAAATGATTAGTTTGTTTTTGTCCAGTATCATTTGGGTTTCTCTTGATCGTCCTGGGGGATGGTTGGAAAACCGATACAATGGCCGAAACGCTCTCGAACCGTGAGAATAAGGGGGGAGGCGGAGGCCAATCGCTTTCTCCCGCGTCCGCGAGGGCAAAGGTTTTCGGCAGGCACCTGCGGCTGGTCGAATCGATTCTCATAAGCGTCAGCTATATTAACGCGATTAGCCACAATCAGGCAATGGCACAGCCGCCTGCGGAAAGGCCTGCGGAGCAGCCTCCGGAGAGGCGCACCCCGGAACAGACGACCCAGCTTGCGGACCGGGCACTCAACGCTCTGCGGAGCTACGTGCTGGATGGCACCGCCTCGTCGCGCTCCGAATTCCTGCGCGTTTACTCGGCCAACAGCAACGACGACGCCTTCTTCAACCGCCTGCAGCAGGGGATTTCCGCTTCGCCGGAGGTCTTCAGGAACCTGCTTGTCGCCTATGAGGCGAAAAGGGGGGGCTATCCTTCGCCCGAGGAATTCGTAGCCGCACTTGAGGCCTGCTATTCCGAGCTGCGGAAGCCGAGAGCCGAGCGCAATCTCGCGCCCCTTGTCAGCCAATACGGCCAGGCGTTCGTCAGCGAAGCCGAGCGCATCTCGACGGCGCGCTCGGTGCCCGTCCGCATACCCTCGCAGGTCGACGACCGGACGATAAACCATTTCCTCGCCGCGTTCTCGGCCTCCGGAGTCCCGGCAACCGAGCCGGCAGAAGAGAGGATGCGCGCC
>JBFLVW010000061.1:0-17012 GCA_040758235.1 Microcaldota archaeon | reverse complement strand
CCCTGGAGGAGGCGGAAACAAGTATCGTCGGCCCCTCCTGGTCGTATGCCTCGCAGCAGCATAGCGTCTTTATCACGCACTCGAGCCCCATCCCGCTTATCCTCGCCTTGTCGCTGCACCTTACAGTAGGCTCGGCATGTATCCTGAGGATGGCCTTCCCTTCCCGCACGAGTTTCCCCAAAACGGGTTGCGCACGTAGCCTGTCCGCGAGGCCGAACTCCTCCCATTCGCGCTCCCCGGAGAGCCGGGCCGACGACTGGGCGAGGATTGCGAACCCCGGAGGCTTCTCCGGCGCAGGGGTGAGCGTGGGTCGTTTTAGCTGTAAAGTCATGGGACGTATCGCTGACGACTTTATTTATATTCCTTGACTCAAAAAAAGCGGAAAATATCCAAAAAAAGCTCACTTTATAAGCATAATGTCGGATATTATCCAATATCAATGACGAAATGGCAGATGATGGGGAAGCCCACTGAGAAAAGGAGGATGAAAAGGAACCTTGGTTCCTTTTGGCGTTGAGGGTTTTGATGTGAAAGAGATAAAGCTGGATGAAAACGACTTCCTTCTCCTTGATGCTCTGAAAAGCGACGCAAGGCAGACCATTGCCGAGCTCTCGACCAGACTCGGCATACCCCGTGCAACGGTGCATGAACGGATAGTGAGGATGAAGAAGGCCGGCGTGATAAGGCGGTTCACTATAGAGCAGGACTACGCCAAGACCGGCCTTCCGACCATGTCCTTCGTGCTTGCGGCTTACTCCCAGGCGCCGAGGACGGACCAGCACGAGGCGGCGAGGCAGATAGCGAAAATCGGCGGGGTCCTCGGAGTGTACATAATCTCCGGGGAGTGGGACCTGCTCATCAAGGTTCGCGGAAAGACCATAGAGGACATCGGGACGCTAATCCTGGACCGGATTCGTAACACTCCCGGCGTCGCCAAGACTTACACAATGGCATGCTTTGAAGTTGCCAAGGACGAAATCTAGGCCGGCGCGGGGACCAGCATGTGGGGGAGGCTTTCAACGTGCATGGAAACGCACGAAGAGGCCTGGAGCGAGAGCAGGAACGTGCGCGCCTCCGCGATGGAATCGCGGGCCTTCATCCCCGCGGCCACCCGGTCGTACACCCCGCTCGCGAGCGCCGCCACCCCCAGTTCGTCATCGAGAGAGCGGATGCCGTCGATGGCCCTGAACTCGACGCTTATGTTGCCGTTCGGGAGCCTCAAATCCGGCCGGATGCGCGCCGGGCTGAACACCTTGTCGGGGGTGAGGAGGAGAGGGCCGCCATCAGGGTACATGCGCGGGAACATGGCCCGCGCCCCCCCTTCGGTCCCCTCGCGGGCCATGCGCGCCCCCACTGACGCCGACATCCGGCCCAGATAAGCCTGGAAATCGGCAATCCCGCGGAAATCCTGCGGAAGCATCAGCTCGCCGAATTCCCGCGCCATCGCCCCCGTGATGTCGAGGCGGCCCATCCCTCCCCCCAGCATGCTGCTTATTTTCATGAACGACGGGGCGAGCGCGTTGAGCTGGCGGTAGGCGTGGACCGCTATCTCGGGGTCGGTCTCGAAATGTATGTGCAGAGAGTTCGCGTGCACGAGTTCCCTCCTTACTCCGGCGAATGCCATGGTCGTGAAATACTCGTTGTGCCCTTCCGAATCATGAACCGGCTGGTTCGTCCAGCACACGTCCAGTCCGCGCGGCCGTGCAATGCCCTCGACCCCGGCCCTGAGCGCGCGGAGCGCTTCCGCGATGTTTTCCCTTCCTATCAGCGAGAACTTCGCCTCCACCGAGTTGTGCGCGACCTCCTTGTCTACGCATGATATGCCTATCCTGTCCGCCCTTGAATCGAGCATCTCCTTGAACCTGTCCGTCTCATGCCGATGCGCCGGCCTACCGCCTTTCCAGAGCGAGAATTCCCTCTCAATGCTGATTCTTTTCATTTGAATCTCCGTTATGGGGCCGTCTGCCTTTTGGTGTTCTGAATATACCCTGTGTCCAACATTTTTTAAATATATCGTAATTTCTCTACGATAATCGTAGTAAATCACCAAAAATATTTCGTAATTCGAACAAAAGGCCGTCCTGTTTATTATCCTTGCCGGAATGAAAAAAACATGAAGCTCGATGACACCGACCGGAAAATCATCGGGATGCTCAAGGAAGACGCCAGGGCCGGCAACACCTCCATCGCCCGCGCGCTCGGGATAACTGAAGGCGCGGTCCGCTGGCGCATAAAAAGGCTGGTGGGCTCGGGGGCCATCCGGAGGTTCACCATTGATACATCAGCGGAAGCAGGAACGTTCGCAGTGCTCATGGTCAAGGCCCGGGGCGAGACAAAAAAAATGATGGGTGCGATTTCCGGCCTTGGAATACAGAAGGACGCCTACGAAATTTCCGGCGAGTTCGACGGCTGCATCGTCATCGAGGGCTCGTCCGTCGAGGAGATAGACCGGAAAGTGGACCAGGTCCGGAAGCTGAAGGAAGTCGCGGACACGAGGACGTTCGTATCATTCAGGAGATGGTAGCTAGTCTATCGTCCCGAGGAGCATCTTCCTCATCTCTATCGGTTCGAGGTCGGCAAGGGCCTTGAGGGCGAAATCCAGCTTCGCCTCGCTTTCCGAGAATATGGTGAACAGCTTGTCGTCCCTCTCCACCCTGTCCCCCCTCAGCCTGTGCAGCAGGACTCCGGCGCCCTTGTCGCGCGGCGCGCCCGCTATCCTCGCTATCTTGGAGATTACCTTGTTGTCGATGTGGAATATGCTTCCCGCCACTTCCGAAGTGACGGTGTGCGAATAGCTCCCGATTTCTATGTCCGATGCCCTGAGCCTGTGGTCCCCGCCCTGCAGCTCTATTATCTCCTTGAATTTCGCGAGCGCCTTGCCGCTGTTCACGAGGCCCTCCGCGACCGTGTAGCCCTTCCCCTTCTCCACCCTGCCGCACAGCTCCAGCAGCCTGCCGGCCATGATGAGGCTTTTGTGCCTCAAATCGTCCGGCCCCCTCCCGCCGAGGACCTCCAGGACGTCTATGCACTCGAGCGACGGCCCGACGCCGTTCCCGACCGGCTCCGCGCCGTCCGTGATGAGCGCCTCGATTTTCATCCCGAGGCGGTCCCCGACGCGCAGGAAGTGCTTCGCAAGCTCGTTCCCCCGCTCCATGTAGGGGACCTTCACGCCGCGGCCGACAGGTATGTCTATGATGACGTACTCCGCCCCCACGCACTTCTTCTTCCCGAGGATGCTCGCAAGCAGCATCCCCTCTGGGTCCAGGCTGAGCGGGTGGCGAATCCTTATCAGCTTGTCGTCCACGGGGGCGAGCTTCATGCCCCCGCCCCACACTATCGCGCCCTTCGCCTTCTGGACGATGGAGCGCAGCTCGTCGATGTTGAATGTGACGTTCGCAAGGACCTCCATGGTGTCCGCCGTGCCCGATGCGGAAGTGATGGAGCGCGAGGACGTCTTGGGGATGTAGGCCCCCGCGGCGGCGATTATCGGGACGATGACCATCGTGGTCCTGTTCCCGGCGACGCCCCCTATGCAGTGCTTGTCGAGTATCGGCTTCTTCCCCAGGTTGAGCTGGTCCCCGGACTCGACCGTCGCATAAGCGAGCGAAATCACCTCGTCGTCCGTGAATCCGTTGATGTAGGCCGAAGTAATCCAGGCCGAAATCTCGGTCTCGCTCAGCCTGTCCTCCATTATCTCCTTCACTATCGTCTTTATCTCGGCGCCCGTGAGGGCGTTCTTGTCGAGCTTCTTCTTGATATAGCCGATGGAAGCCGGGCGGTCCATGTGGATTATCTCCACTACATCTCCCTTCTTCACGCGCTGGGCGTGGGCGAGGTCCCTGAATATCCCGACTTCCCCCGGTTTCACGAGGTCGTCGCTGACATCGACAATCGCGATGTGGCTCGCATTGCCCTTCCTTATCTCGGTCCGGAAGCCCCAGTAGATGTCGTGGTCCTTCGCTTCGTCCTTGTTGAGGACTATGACGTTCCTCCCGGTCATTATGTCTATTATCTTGGCCTTGCAGACGTACTTCTTCAGCCTCCACACATCGACTTTCTTCTGGGTTTCCTTCTCGACGTATTCGACCATACAATCACTCGTAGAGCTTTATCCCTAGCTTCTGGCTCGCCATCGCGAAAAACGACTGGGGCGGTATCACGCCCGCCTCCGTGATGTAGCCGCTCACGTATTTCGCGGCGGTCGCCTCGAACGCCGGGTTCCGTATCCTGACCCCCCGCGGGGGCTTCTCCCACACTTCCTTCGGGTCCCTCTCCTCTATCTTCTCGAGCGTCCCGAAGATGGTCATGGGGCTGTATTTGTAGAGCTCGGCCGCGCTGTAGAACGAGACGTCATTCATCTTCGCTATGTGCGCGAGGGTGGACGTCCCTATCTTGTTGATGAGGTCGCCCCTCGAAGTGACTGAGTCCGCACCGACAATCACGATATCCGCCTTCTTCATGAACAGCTGCATCGCTCCGTCCACCGCGCAGGTGACGCTGATTCCGGCCTTCGCGAGCTCGGCCGCGGTCGCCCGCCCCTGGTAGCGCGGCCGCGTCTCGAAAGAGACCACGGAGAATTTCTTGTCCATCTTCTTCGCGGCTATCATGCAGGAAGTCGATGTCGAGGAATGGCAGTGCGTAAGGACGAGCGCGCCCTCCGGAATCAGCTTTGCGCCGTATTGGGCGAGCTTTTTCGCGCCTTCATCGATTTTTTCGAGCGTTTCCGAGGCATGCCCGGCGAAAACCCTCCTGAGCGCAGCAGGCGCCTTCGCTTCCCCCGCCGCGCTTTCGGCGAACCGCACGCTCTCCTCGAGGATGTTCCTCATCATGGGCTCGGTCGGCCTGCTCATGGAAAGCGCCTCCGCATCCGCGGAAAGCTCCTTGAGGAGCGAGGCGCCGGTCTTCGCCCCGGAATCCTTGACGGAGGCCGCAAGGGCCTTCAGCGCCTCCCTCGCGACGTTGCGCGCACCCTGTATTTTCAGCGCCTTTATGTCGCGAATAGCCGCCTTCACCGCCCTGTGCATATGGCCTAGTAACTGGGGCTAAAGTTAAAAATCAGACGGCGACTGCCTGGGGCTGCTGGATGTGGTACGCTATCTCGCCCTCGTCCATTCCGAAGAGCGCGACGCGCGCCTTCCCGGTCCCTATCCCCCGGAAGAGCCACGAGCCCTCGCTTACCGTCCTCACCCGCGTCCCCCCGATGACGGTCGAGCCGCAGGGGTGCACCCGGTCGAATCCGGCCGCGAAGCTTCCCTTGCCGATAAGAAGCAGGGCCTCGAGATAGCTCACTATTCCTGAAAAATCCGCGTCCATAGAAGAAAGAACCGTCACGACGCCCTGCGGGCTGCGGGGGACGTCCAGCCCGGGGTCGTTCCCGATGACCGCGCAGTTCGCCGCGGGGTCGCCCTCCGAGACATGCTCCATGACCCTGACATAGCTCTTCGCGGTCGCGCGCCAGTCCTCCCCCTCCCGGATCATCATGACCCTCAAATCGTCGCAGTCGAAAACATGCTCGAAAAGAGAGAGAAGGGACGCCTTGCCAGCCATCTCCCTGACATAGCTGTCATGGCCCGCGCTCGTGATGAAGCATCTTCCCCCCCGCTCGCCGACCATCCTAAGCGTAGCGTCGGCGCCGTTGCGGACGCGCCTGAGCTCGTACTGCCGGGAATTTTCGTCCTTCTTGCCGCACTCCGCGAGCGTCCCGTCGAAATCGACGAGGAGCTTCTTCCCCTCCCAGATGCGGCCGGTCGCCGTCCTTTGCGCTGGCTGATAAGGAAATGCCAAGACCATGCAGTATAGTTACTGCAGTAATAGTTATAAAGAATGTGTTTTTAGGGAAAAATGAAAAAAAGGATAAAAGAAGATGTGGCTTGCGCCACGACTTCAGCCGAACATCCGGGGGCACCCTGCCCCCGTCTCTCCGGCTTTCAGCCGAAGAGCGAAGCGAGACCCTCTGCGGCCTGCTCCTCCTTCTTGCCCTCGTCCTCTTTCTTCTCTTCCTTCTTTGCTTCGCCGCCCGAAGCCGCGGGAGCCGCCGCTGCAGGCGCAGCCGCGACCATCATGGACTGCTTGAGGAGGTCCTCGAAGTTCACGCCCTTGACGGCATCCGCAAGGACCTGCGCGCGCGCCTCGTCGACCGCCGCGCCGCTCGCCTTCACTACGGCGACTATCCCGTCCTTGCTCACTTCCTTCCCGGCTCCGTGCAGAACGAGCACGGCATGCAAATATGGATCCACTTTCATGTTTTCACCTTCTTCATCTCTTCTCCAAGCTCTCGATAGCGCATCCCTGCCGTATGGCAGAGACGAGAAGCCGCTCCATCGAGCTTGATGAGTACAAGTTTCCGTTCAGCGACATGTTCATCGCCTGCCTGAACGCGTCGCCGAGGAGGACCTCTATGTTCTGCCCTGTCGGGTAAGAGGCGTTCAGCGAGACGTTCATGGCCTGCCTGAGGCTTGCCGCGAGGTCCTCGTTTATGGTGTCGCCCATGTCGAGGAGCTCCCTGCTGTAGACGTAGCTGCCGTCGAAGCCGAATATGAGGTTGGCCATCGTCTCGAACGGCATTATCCCGAGCGTCTGGAGGGCCTTCACCTTCGCCACAACGAGCTTCTCGCCGCCCTTCGCGACGACGCTCTCCTTGGCGACCACGATTTTTCCGGCCTTTATCTGGGCATTTACGCCCGCGGCCTTGAGCTCGGAGAGTGCGGGACCGGGCGGAAGGTCGGTCTCGCCTTCCGGCACGACTATGTCGGCTTCCGGCACGTCTCCGGCTTTCGCGGCCCTCTTCTTCTTGTTCTGCTTGAAGAACTGGTTCACTTCATAGGCCGACTGGTCGGTGAGTATGAGCGCGACCGGCTTGTTGCATTCCCCCGCCTTCTCCGCGAGCTTGGGGTTCGCCTTCAGGACCCTCGTAATCACGGGCTTCTTGAGCACGAGGACTTTCCCCCCGTTGTCCCTTATCCTCTTCCTCAGGGACTGGAAGAGCGCGTCCGGCAGCTTCCTCAAATCGAGGAGCGCGACCGTCTTGTATTTCTTCATGTCCTCTATCGCGCCCTTGACCGCCTGGGCCTTCCTCTTCACTTCCTTGCTTTCCGTGTCGGATTTGTAAGCCATAATCGTCACCCTCATGCTACCTTGACGGGCTTGCCCATCGTCAGCTTCACGAAAACCGAGCGGATGTTGCCCTCGTTCACCTTGTTCTTGACGGCGTCGTAGACGCTCTCCGCGTTGTCCACGAGGTCGTCCGAGCTCATCGCCTCGGTGCCGATGAACGCCTGCGCAATCGGCATGTACTTGCCCTTCGAGGCTATCCTGACCGTGTTCTTAGATGTCTGGAGCACGTCCTTTATGTTCCCGACCATGGGCTTTGGCAGCTTGCCTTTCTTGCCGAGCGCCTGGCCGAGCGATTTCGCGACCGCACCCATCAGGTTGGGCTGGGCAAGCAGGAAATAGTTCTTCGAGAGCTCCTTGAGCTTCGCGGGCTCGGTGTAGGATGGTATCGCGTCGGGCGTGATTATGAGGTCCGCGCCTGCCCTCCTCGCTTCGTCCGCGGTGCTTCCCTCGGCGAATATCGCCGACTTCAGCTCCTTGCCGCCCTTCCCCTTGGGAAGGACTATGTCGAGGTTGAGCCTGTTCTCGGATTTCGCGAAGTCCACGCCCCTGATGTTTATGATGAGCTCTACGCTCTGCTTGAACTTCTTCTTCCCTTTCTCTTCCAGGGCCTTGCTGATGGCCTCTGCGAGTTTTTTCCTGTCCATAATGAAGCCCTCCTACGTCCGGCAGACGGCATCCAGTCCCCTGCATTCCGTCCCGTGTAGTTCTTTCGGGTGAATATCATCATCCACAGTCGTTATTAAAAAACTATCCCGTAGCGCCCTGATATGGCCGACGTTGGAAATCCCTATCTCTTCGCCGGCTCAGCCTTCGGCCCGCCGTAGATTTCCCAAACCGGGAGCGCAATCTCCCCGCAGGCCCGGACCGGGCCGGAGTGCGCATTGATGAACGCCTCGGGAAGCGGGCTTGTCGGTTTCGGGTCCCGTGTTTCTGGTTTTGGCGTCTTGAGCCCCGGTTTCGACATCAGAGTTCACCCACTCTCCTCTTCATCTTCCTCTTGAGTCTCTTGCGCTTCTTCTTCACCCATTTCCAGCGCATGCGGTTCTTTTTCTTCCATTTCCTAGGTTTTGCACCCATGAGTCCACCTGATTGAGCGGTTAGTTATAATTCGTGTTCCTGTTAATCGGCGGTTGGGATTAAATAGCTTCCGGGAGCGAACTAAACATCCGGATTCTGATTGGGTGAAACGATGAAGTACAAAGTTGAAGGCGACGTGATGCAGATTCTGACGGTGGAGCTCGACTCCGGCGAGGAGGTTTTCTCCGAATCCGGCGCGATGGCGTGGATGAGCGGGAACGTGGAGATGGAATCCTACATGCGCGGCGGCCTCGGAGCCGGCCTCGGGCGCATGTTCACCGGAGAATCGCTTTTCATGGTGAAATACAAGACCAGCGGCGGCAAGGGCATAGTTTCGTTCGCCCCCTCGTTCCCGGGCAAGATAGTCCCGCTGGAGATAGCGCCCGGGAAAGAGATGATATGCCAGAAGGACTCTTTCCTCGCGGCCGAGGAATCGGTCACGCTCGAGACGGTTTTCAGGAAGAAGCTCGGCGTCGGGCTTTTCGGAGGCGAGGGGTTCCTGCTCCAGAAGCTCACCGGGAAGGGTATGGCCTTCGCGGAAATCGACGGCGAGGTGTTCGAGATGGAGCTGAAAGCCGGGGAAAAGCTCAAGGTCGACACGGGCTCCATAGCCATGTTCGAGCCGTCGCTCAAATACGAGGTGGAGATGGTCAAGGGAGTGAAGAACATGATTTTCGGGGGGGAAGGCCTGTTCCTCGCGACTCTCGAAGGGCCGGGCAAGGCGTGGCTCCAGAGCATGCCGGCAAGCTCGGTCGCGCAGAAGATAATCCAGTACATCCCGAGCAGATGACATGGGCGAAATCAAGGCGGGCGGCTCGGACGTCCTCGCGGCGGGGGCGGCGCTCGGAGTGGTCGTGATAGGCGCGGCCATAATCCTCCTCGCCCTGCTTTTCCTTTTCACCGTCGGCTCGCCCCTCCTTCTTCTGGGAGCCGTTCTCGGATTGGGCGTAATCGGCATAATCGCGCTCGTCGGAATCGCGCTCGCCCTTCTCAGTCTTTGGTATGTTATCTATGCCTACATCAAGAGCAGGGCCGAGCCGGAGGAAAAACCCGAACCAGGCCCAAAAAATTACACCATGGACAGGATAAAGAAGACCTAACCCTTCATTATCTCCAACGCCTTCTCATAAATCCTGACGATGTTCTTCCAGTGCCCGCCCTCCCAGTATATCTTATTGCATTTCGGGCAGCGCCAGAACTTTTTGTTGTTTTGGAGGACGTTTTCAGGCAATTCGTCCTTCACTGTTTCCGGAGGCGCATCCAAAAGCTCGCCGTTGCAGCTTGCGCACCTTGTTTTTTCCGGGAACGTGACAATCGCGCCGCTTTCCCTCAGGAACTGGGCAATCTGCTCCTCGATGGCGTCGCTGCGAATCATGATGAACTTCACGCCGGCCTTCTCGCACCGGACCGAGAGCTGGAGGTCGCGCGTCACGAGAACAAGGCCGTTCTTCTTGGCACGGGCAAGCAGCCTGGTGTCCCCTTCCCCGCCCCAAAACTCGCTGTCGATGCCGAGAATCCTGCACCAGGACGCAAGGCGCCTGAGCATCTCGTCGAAAAGGAATCTCATTCTTCCGTCTCCAGTCTGCCGCTTTTAATGGCGCTTTCGCTATTAATCACTATCATTATTAGAAAAAAATGGTAAAAAGTATAAAGAAGCGTTTTTAATTGCTTCCCAGCATATCGGTATTTATGAAAGAGCTTCATGCTAAAGAAGAAAAACCTGAAAAGGAGCCTTCAAAAAAGGGCAAATTCGCGAAATTCTTCGCCAAAAACAAAGGGCTTATCGCCGGAATGGCGATTTTTTTCGGGCCATGCTATGCTGCAACCGGATATGAGGTTTACAAGCACGAAAGCTACGATTCAAGAGCCAACCGCGCAGCGGCCATCGCCATGAAAAGCGACGCGCGCGAAGAGGAAATGATGGATACCCTGAGCGTGCTGGCCTTTGGCAGGCAGAATGCCGAGGACCTGCTCTCAAAAATCGACGACATAGCGAAGGCGGGCCCGCTTCGCGGCTTCCATCCAGAGCAGCCGCATCAGGGGCTTTGGCTTCTCCTTCAGGGATACCAGGGCAAAAGCAGCCTTACCACGCTGACCTGCCTCATACCAGCAATCGGCCCCGGCGGCCATCTCGGTTCCGCCCCTAACAGCCAGGAAAGAATAGCCGACCTATATTATGCCGGGAAGCTGGACTCCCTCATCGAGAAGCACAGGCAGCGCTAGAATCAGCTGAGCGATATCTTCACGAACACGTTCGTCGGGACCTTTATCCTGAGAATCTGCTTTATCATCTTCTCCTCGCCCTCGACGTCGCAGAGGCGCTTGTACATCCTCTTCTCCCAGTGCTCGTAGGTGTCTGTTCCGTCGCCGCAGGGCGTCCTCCGGCACGAAATCTCGAGCTTCCTGCGGGGAAGCCTGACCGGTCCGATGAACGACATCCCGAGCGTGGACGACAGGTTCTTTATCTGGTCAACCACGCCGTCGAGCGCGGTCGGGTCCTCGCCACTCAGTTTAATCCTGACTTTCGTCATCAATATACCTCTGAATTAGCTTGGTGAAGCTAAAATTTGCGTCAGTTATAATGATTACATATTTATTTAAACTTGCTTAATCCCGCTTCATCCTCTCCATCCCCTCGGCTATGCCTTCCTTGACTGCGTTGAGGGCATCCATCATCGAAGGGGCCGGGAACCACTCGAGCGGGACGCCGAGGAAATCGGCAATCCCCTTCGCGTCGGCCTTGTGCTTTTCGTCCGGCGAGACGAGCACATCGGTTATGCTTGCCGAGACGGTCGCGAGCTCGAATGGCATCTCCTCGCCCCCCTCCAGCACAAGAGCGACTATGTAAACATATTTCGTGCTGGAGCCGCCCTTGCCCGAGCGCGTGGTGGAGTATGTCTTCCTCAGATTGACCTTTTTCACCTTGCCGAGGTCCACATCCCTCGTCCCGCCGCCGACGAGCCCCCTGAGCGATACCGTCGCCTTGCCGGCGCCCTTATCCAGGGTGACGGTCACTATCTTCGTTATCGCGATGAGGTACAGTCCAGCCAGGGCGAATATGGCACCAAAAACTATCAGGACGAGGCCTTCGGAGAATAGGAAATACATTATTGCGGCCCCGACAAGGAAAAATAGGAGCCCCCCCAGGAACTGGGTGAAGTTGTGGTCCTTGAGGACCATCCGCTGGCCGTCCGTGGTGATTTTCATAGGCGAAAATATCGCTTCTATGCTTATAATTCTTCACATGGATAGGAGCGAAATGCATCTTCTGGCGCTGAAAGAATTCGACAAAAAATGGCTCGAATCCGTGCTGGATTTGGCGTCGGCCATCAAGAAAAACCCCGAAAAATACTCCGACGCCCTGCACCAAAAAACGCTTGCCATGATTTTCCAGAAAACATCCACCAGGACGCGCATTTCCTTCGAGACCGGGATGACGAAGCTCGGCGGGCATGCTATTTTCATCGACTGGCGGACGACGCAGATCGGGCTCGGGGCGGTCGCCGATGAAGCGAAGGTCATATCGAGCTACGTGGATGCCATCATGGTCCGGCCCATGAGGCAGGCGACTGTCGATGAGTTCGCCAAAAACTCCCGCGTCCCGGTCATCAACGGACTCTCGGAAAAATACCACCCCTGCCAGGCCCTCGCGGATATCCTTACGATAAAGGAGGAGAAGGGAAAGCTCAGGGGAGTCAAGGTCGTGTATGTCGGCATCGCGAACAACGTCAGCAACTCCCTTTCCATGGCCTGCGTGAAGGCAGGCGCGGACTTCACCCTGTGCGTCCCTGAAAAGGACCCGGACTCGCTCGATTCCGGGCACCAGAATATTCTGGAGTCGTTCCCCAACTACCATGAAAACCCGAACATCGATGAGGCCGTGAAAAACGCTGATATCATCTACACGGACACATGGGTGAACATGGAATATTTCAACGACCCGAAGTTCGCATCCGAGAAGGCCAGGCGGGAAAAAATGTTCTACCCCTACCAGCTCAACCGCGCGCTCCTCGAGCAGGCCGGGCCGGAGGCTTATTCGATGCACGACATGCCGGCGCATATCGGCTACGAAATCGATGAATACGCCCTTCGCGGCCCCCGCTCGCTCGCCTTCAGGCAGGCCGAGAACAGGATGTGGGCGCAGATGGCTCTTCTCATCAAGCTGATAGGAAAATAATTTTGGTAGGCACCCTAAAAAACATTCCCTGTGATACCTATCCGGGGTGGTACGTTGATAGTTTCCGTTTTGTCCGACAAGCCCGAGCTTCGCGAGGCTTTCTGCAAGTTTTTGGGAAAAGAGGAGTCGAAGGGCGAGCTTGCCTTCTATTCGGCTGAGAACGAAGGGAAGCGAATCACGCTGATAGACCCGCTCGGCTACCCTGAAAAGGTGCAGCCGCTCCTCCATGCCCTTTCGATGAGCGACGCGGCAGTGGTTCTGGTGGATGCGCTTTCGCCAAAAATCGGGGAGATAATCGTCGCGCTCAATTCGCTCAAGTTCGACAAGGGGGTGGTGGTGTCCAAAAACCCGCTCCCGCTTGCCGGGACCACTCTCGAGAAATTCGAGAAAGCGGCCGACTCCGAAGCGGCAAAAACAAAACTCCTTTCCATGTCGCGCGGCGAGCCCGGCGAAATCGTGCTCGCGCTCGTGGAAAGGACTGAAGCGGTCAAGTCAGTGGGTAACGTCGCGCACGGAGTGCTCAAATCCGGAAAGCTGAAAAAAGCCGACAAGCTCTTCATGCTTCCGGAGAAAAAAGAGGTGGAAGTTCGCAGCCTCTCGGTTTTGGGGGCCGACAGGGAAGAGCTGGACGCGGGAAACCTGTTCTCGATGGCATACAAGGGCGACCTCGCGCCGTCCGGGATTCTCGTCCCGCTTCGCCACGAGCAGGAAATAGGGAACGTCATCAACGGCCGCTTCCTGAAAAGCCCGTTCTTCAAGGACGAGCTGAAGGGCAAGATTCATGCCTACACGAACATGCAGTTTGTGGAGGGCCACCTGTCGGAAAACGACCTCACCCTGAGCCAGCCGATTGCCTACGAGAAGGGCGAGCTTATTTTGGTGGTGGATGCGAGCAACCAGAAGCTGAGGATTGCAGGGGCTTTCCAGAGCAAATGGTAGCGCCTCAGATAATCCTCAGGGCGCTTGCCGGGCTAGCCTACTGCTTTTCATCTGGACGCCCTTTGGATGCATGCTGCGGCATGCATCGGTCGATTCTTTCTTTGTCGTTTTTAAAGTTAATGTTTCAAGCTCAAAAAAAAGTCTAGTCCGGTGGTTATGATGGAAAAGCCGAACATTGGTAAGCGAAATGAATTCTCTGTATGGGCTAGGTTACTAGAATACGGTATCGATGTTTATCCTTCGCTTGTTGATGATAAGAAAATTGACGGTCTGATTGGGCTTAACGGGCATTATTTTGAAGTTCAGATAAAATCAGGAAAAGAATGGAATCGCCCAAGAGGCTTCTCATACGAAATCTGTAAGAAAAATCCGAATCGAATTTTCATAATATACAACTATACCAAAAAAGCCCATATCTTCCTTACTGGGGAGGATATACTTAAAGAAAAAGAATGGAAAGAGACTACTCGATGGGACTTGCCCCAATTAAAGTGGAACAAGAAAATTCTAGAAAAATACTCATCTCATGATTTTGATGGACTAATCCGATTCCTAAAATCTAAGGTGCGTAATGGCTAATGCCACTATTGAATTCCCTAAACATCAGCAGTATTAAAAACTCCCCCGTGCCTTATACGTTTCTGATTCTTCATGAGCGGCGAGAGGCTAAGGGCAGCGTTAGTGTTGAAAGACGGCACAGTACTCCAGGGCCTGGGCTTTGGCGCCGAGACCGAAAAAATGGGCGAGCTTGTCTTCAACACCTCCATGACCGGCTATCAGGAGGCCCTGACAGACCCCAGCTACGGAGGGCAAATCCTTCTCATGACATACCCCTTGGTCGGCAACTACGGGACCAACAAAACGGACCAGGAAAGTTTTTTGGTACATCCCGCGGGTTTTGTCATAAGAGAGCTGAGTCCGGAAGGGGAGCACCGCATGTCGGGGAAAACGCTGGACTCGTTCCTGAAAGAGCAGGGCGTCCCGGGCATTTTTGGCATTGATACGAGGTTTGTGGTCAGGCACATCAGGGACAAGGGCGTAATGCCGGCAATACTCGCGACATCAAAAGACGAAAGCGCCATCGACCCCAAAAAGCTGCTCGCGAAGCTCGAATTCGACTATTCCTCGATAGATTTCGTCTCTAAGGTCACAACCAAAAAAACGCAGGTTTTTGGTGCAGAGAAAGGCAAAAGAAAGAAGAGAATCGCCCTCATCGACTATGGAGTAAAGATGGGAATCGTCCGCGAGCTGGTTAAAAGAAACTGCGAGGTGCATATGCTCCCCAGCTTCTGCACTGCCGATGAAGTGAAGGGAATAGAGCCGGACGGAATCATGCTCTCGAACGGGCCGGGCGACCCGGCGATTTTGGGGGATGCGCACAAAGTGATACGCTCGTTGGGCGGCTACAAGCCCATTTTCGGCGTCTGCCTGGGCCACCAGCTCCTCGCGCACGCCTTCGGTGGGGACACCTACAAGCTGAAGTTCGGGCACAGGGGCTCGAACCACGCAGTCATGGACGTAAAGTCGAAAAAAGTGGCGATAACCACCCAGAATCACGGGTTTGCTGTGGGCAAGATTCCGGATGGCTTCGAGCTTACCCAGGTCAACGTCAACGATAAAAGCGTGGAGGGCATGAAGAACGAGAACAAGGAAATCACCTGCGTCCAGTACCACCCGGAGGCCTCCCCCGGCCCGCACGATTCATTGCACCTGTTCGACGATTTTCTCAAAACGCTCTAGGAAGTGGATACATGGAAGACATCAAGGAAGAGGAAGTGGCGAAGAAAGTGGACGAGGCGGTCAACAACGCCAAATGCAGCTTCTGCGGCAACGACACCTCGTGCGAGCAATGCGGCAAGGAAGCCGTGCCGGGATTCGAGCACATGTGCTACGACTGCTACCAGAAGATGGGCGGAGTCCCGGAGAACCTGAAGGAGAAGACGCACGTGTGCGTGCCGCCGGAGAAGATGCGGGAAAACTTCGAGAGGTTCATGAACGAGATGACGATGCGTGCGTTCAACGAGCTGTGGAACGCGGAAAAGAAGAAGCTCAAGGAGATGTCCAAGCAGGAGCTCTCGCAGGCGTCTTTCTTCGAAGGGGCGCGGTTCATGTTCCATTTCATAAACAGGATGTCCGAGAAGCCCCCGGAGCAGCCGGATTCCGGCAGCCCGCCTCCTGCCGGGGAGAGCAGGGAAAAAACGGGATAAGCTCGGGCGAACGGGACTGAATGCGAGTGAGGTCGTAGCGAAAAACGGGGAGCGGGATGAGGAAAACGAAACCGGAAGCCGGAAACGGAAGACCCCGAAGTGAAGCCGTAGTGAAACCCAAGAAGGTCCTCGTCATCGGCTCCGGGCCGATAGTAATCGGCCAGAGCGCGGAGTTCGACTACAGCGGCACCCAGGCATGCCGGGCGCTCAGGGAAGAGGGCGTGCAGGTCGTTTTGGTGAATTCAAACCCCGCGACCATCCAGACCGACAGGGACACGGCCGACATCGTCTATATGGAGCCCCTCACGGCTTCCGTCCTCGAAAGGATAATCGCGCGCGAGAAGCCGGATGCCATGATAGCGACAATGGGCGGCCAGACTGCCCTCAACCTCTCCATGGACCTCCACCGTTTTGGGGTCCTTAAGAAGCATGGAGTGAGGTTTCTCGGGACGGATGCGGAAGCGATAGACACCGCCGAATCGAGGGAAAAATTCAACCGGTGCATGGAAAAAATTGGAATACCCATCCTTCCCGGCAAAGTGGTGAGGGACGTGGAGTCCGCGAAGGAATTCGCCAAAAAAACAGGCTACCCCCTCATCATCCGTCCCTCCTTCACCCTGGGGGGCACCGGAGGGGGCACCGCCAAAGACGAGGGGGAGCTCAAAAAAATACTGGACCTCGCCCTCCGCCTTTCGGCGACCGGCGAGGCGCTGGTCGAGAAAAGCGCGCTCGGCTGGGGGGAGTTCGAATACGAGGTAATCAGGGATTCCATCGGGAACGCCCAGATAATCTGCAACATGGAGAACGTGGACCCGATGGGCGTGCATACGGGGGAATCCATAGTTGTCGCCCCCTCCCAGACGCTGAGCGATTCGGACCACCAAATCCTGCGGGACGCCGCACTGAGAATCGTTGGTGAAATAGGAATCAAAGGGGGGTGCAACGTCCAGTTCGCGATGGACCAGGAGACCGGGGAATATGTAGTGATAGAAGTCAATCCCCGCCTCTCGCGCTCCTCCGCCCTCGCATCGAAAGCGACGGGCTACCCCATAGCGAGGGTAGCGACCAAAATAGCCCTCGGCCATCTCCTCCCGGAAATAAGGAACGCAATCACCGGAACCTCCGCCTCCTTCGAGCCGGCGCTCGATTATATCGTTGTGAAAATCCCAAGGTGGCCCTTCGACAAGTTCCCGAAAACGCCAAGAACTATCGGGACGCAGATGAAGAGCACCGGCGAAGTGATGGCAGTCGGCCGGACCTTCCAGGAGTCCCTGAACAAGGCCCTGCGGAGCCTCGAAGTCCGTTTTCCCCATCCCATCGAGCCGGACGAGCACCTCTACCCCCCGACGGACCTGCGCCTTCCGGCCATTTTCGAGGCCCTGAAGGGGGGAAGGACGGTGGAAGAGCTTCATACGGTCACCAAAATAAACCGCTGGTTCCTGCGCCGCATGGAGGAGATGGTCGCGCTCGAGGGCCGCATCGCCGGCGAAAAGATGACG
>JBFLVW010000060.1:0-21629 GCA_040758235.1 Microcaldota archaeon | reverse complement strand
AAATTATAGATTTCGTGAGGAAATCCGGCCAGGACCTGTCGGAAAAGCTCGACGAGGAGTTTGCCCGCAACCTCGCGCTGATGGGCTGCGACGAGCTGGAAGCGGAAGTGTACAGGATGCTGGATGCGGAGCTAGTAATAGACCTGGACGAGTGAGCCGGGCAAATCCTTCAAGGAGCGAGAAAAATTTGCAGGGAGCAGGATTTGAACCTGCGCAGGTACTAAACCAATGCGTCCTAAGCGCATCGCATTTGACCAGGCTCTGCCATCCCTGCGAGCGAAGCGAGCTGGGATTACCTTACTGTTGTTTCTCCTTTTTATTCCTCTCCAGGTACTCCATCGCCTCCTCAGGCCCCTGGAGGAGCTTCTCGAATATTTCTGACGTATCGAACAATGTCACTTTTCCCGCGGTTTTTGCCCGAAGCTCGCGCAAAGCCATCTCCCTCATCGAAAGGCTCTCCTCCCTGCTCGTCCTTATCTTCTCCAGCTTCGCGCCGAGGTTATCGGAGTTCAGCCTGTTCTCTATGAATACGTTCTCAAAACCGTCGACCTTCAGGTCGCTGCTCGAGAGGCCTTCCTTCAGGGTCCCGTCTATTTTGATTGCAATGACCGAATCCGGATGCTCCCCCTTGATGCGCTCCACTGTCTCGCGGACTGCCTTGCCGACTTCCGCCTCCCCCGCGCCCGAAAACTCCAGCCTCTCATAGAAGAACTTCCTGCTCTCTATCGGGATGAACTCCGCCTTCCTCGTTTTGGTGTCGTAGAGGAAGTATCCCTTGGGGTTCATCTCGTCCTTCTTGAGCTGGGTTATCACGGTGCTTCCGGGGATGACGAACCTGCCGCCGAGCTTCGTTATGGTCTCATGGATGTGGCCGTTCACGATGAGGTCGAAAGGCAGGGTTTCGAGGTATTCCAGGGAAAGCTCCTCCTCGCCCCCGCCCGGAATCAGCTCCTTTATGGACTGGTGGAGCATCAGTATCGTGAACGCCCCGTCATCCTTCCTGAAATTTTCCATCGCTTTCTTCACGGCGTCCGTGGCGTATTCCTCCGGGACGCTCCCGATGCCGAAAACCTGGACCTTCTCCCCGTTTTTATCGAAAACTTCTCCTGTCGCATGAAGGAGCGTCAAGCCCGCGCTCGCCTGGAGGAGCTGGGCCGGGTTCACGAGGTCGCGCGCCCTCCTCTCGTGGTTTCCGTGTATGGCGAAGACCGGGACCTTCGCTTTCCTGAAGATGTCGACTGCCTTCTTGAGGGTTTCCAGCTTCGGGATTTTGATGTCGAATATGTCGCCTGCGCAGAGAATGAGGTCGGCCCGCTCCGACGCGCTCTGGACCGCCCGCTCGGCCTGGACGTACGAGTCCTGCTCGAACCTCGCGTAGCCGAGGTGCGGGTCGGAAAAAATGGCAATCTTCATGAAAAAAAGATGTTGGAAAAAGAATAAGAAGTCACTGAGCCGCTCCCCACGGTCCCTTGTCGGCTGCGATGGTCGCGGTGCAGGTCTGGTCGCCGCTCACGTTTCCGCCGGCAGTGACGTTGCACGCGCCTCCGGAAGTGCCGCAAAGCTCGACGGTAACCCATCCGACGTCGGAAGTTCCTATCGCCCTCTGCTGGCCGACCCTCAGGTTGAACGGAACAGGCGGGAATGTCTGGGGGGCCTCATAGCCGCCCACGCTGGCCTGGGTGCTGTCTCCGACCCCGGATTTTCCTATGTACGCGAAAAACGTCACTGCCGAGCTGGCAGGCCCTCTCGAATCCCCGAGTGCAAAGGTCGCGCGGTTCTCGTGCCCCTCGCCGAACTGGGCGCACAGGCTCGTGCCCGCATCCCCTCCGGTCCCGCCGTCTCCGGAATCATGGCCGCCGTCGGTCACGACGCCGCCATCCCCTCCGGTCCCGCTGTCGGTCGGTCCCGGGTCCGGCCCGCACCTTGCGTTCAGCAGGGCCGCGGCCGATATCGTCGCGACGAGCGCGGTGCGCTTGATTCCCTCGGTCAGTCCCCTGAACCGGGAGAACTCACGCTTTTCCACCCCTTCCTTTCCTTCCACGCCACTTGAAAGCCTCAATCCATCACCCTGTAACAGGTTGTATCACAATTTGTTTTAAAGCCTTTTGCTTTTAAAAGCGAACTGTGGAATATTGGCGGATAGCGGGCCCGTAGCTCAGTCAGAAACTTTTTTGCCTTCAATCGGAAAAAGTTTCCTGATCAGGTTGGAGCGTTCGACTGATATCTTTTGGGAAATAGCATCCCAGTTTTGGGGCGCCTTTTCCTAAAAGGCGCAAATCGAAAGGTCCTGAGTTCAAATCTCAGCGGGCCCAATTTTGTTCAATGCCCTCGCCCTTCGGGCTCGGGTTCCCCCTCACGTTAGTCGTCTTAACCCGGGATTCACATGAAGCTCGCCCTCGTCTACAACGTGTACGATTCCGTGAGCGGCGAGAGCACTTTTTTCGGGAACATGCTTAGCGGTATGCGCGGGAAGGGGTTCGACGTCATCGACTGCGGAATACGACAGGACATCTCCGGCCTCATGGGGAAATTCGACTACTACTCGAGGGTGCGCGTCCTGCGGGACACACGGGCCGCGCTCAGGAAAATCCGCCCGGACGTCGTGCATTTCCTGAACGCCGCGCTCGCCCCGGCCGCAGACGCCCTGCGGGGGCCGAAGAAGGTGGCTACCTCCCATTTCGTCGCTTCCTCATATTTCCAGCTCTCCCCTCCACAAAACCCGCTCGCGAAAATCGCCGAATCCGCCTTCTGCCGGTATGCGGAGGCGCTCGACAGGCCAGCTTTCCAGTCGATGGACGCGCTCGTTGCATGCACGGAATACCAGAGAATGTTCTTGGAGAAAAATTTCGCCCTCAAAAACTGCCTTGCAATCCCGCCCGGAATCGACGCGGCCTACTTCTCGAAGCTTCCGAAGCGGGACCTCGCCTCCGAATTCGGCGCGGAGAAAATCGTCGTTTGCGCAGGCAGGCTGCACGAGCGCTCGAAGGGAGTGTCGTATGCCATCCGCGCCATGAAGCATCTCGAAGGGATGAAGCTCCTTGTAATCGGCGACGGGCCGGACAGGAATACTTACGTCCGGCTCGCTGAAAGGGAAGGGCTCGCGGATTCCGTCCGTTTCCTGGGAAGGCTGGATTTTGGGGAAAAGTCAATAATCCAGAAATCGGCCGATGTCGCGGTGATTCCGTCGCTATACGAGGTTTACGGCACCGTCTTTGCCGAGGCGATAGCCTGCGGGACCCCTGTCTGCGCCTTCGACCAGCCGTTCTGGAAAGGGCTTTATGACGGGGCCGGAATATTCGCAAGGCCGCGCGATGAGAAGGCGCTCGCGGTTGGCATCCGGACGCTGGCGGCGGACGTGAAGGCCAGGGAGGCCCTCGTCTCGCGCTATCCTGCCATCACAGCTAACAACGACGTGAAAAAAACGATTGAGGCATACGCGGAGCTGTACTCCTCGCTCGCTTAGCGATTTAAAGGCGAGCGGACAACATAACCCACGCTATGGACTTTTTCCGGGTGCTCCGCTATTACCGCCGGCTGAAGGCCGAGCAGTGGGACCGGGAGCGCATCGAAAGGACGGCCGCTTCGAAGCTTGATGCGGCGCTCGCATCCGCGGTTTCAGGAACGAAATTCTACGGGGCCCTCCGTCTGCCCAAAAATCCGTCCCTCGAGGACTTCCCCATCCTGACCAAGCAGGAAATCCAGCAGGAACAGTCTTCCTTCATACGGCGGGGCGTGGACAAAAGCCGGCTCCTGCGGCTCCAGACTTCCGGCTCCTCCGGTCGCCCCCTGGAAACATGCCAGAGCGAGGATGAAAGCGACTATGGAGTCGCGCTCAACCACATGGTGCAGGGGGAATTCGGCCGGGGGCCGTTCGACCTCCTCGTTTCCATCACACACGCGAAAGACGCGACGCATCCCGTCCTTTCCGCGCTTCGCATCTACCGGAAAAAAGCGTTGTCGGTCTTCGAGGACGAGCGCAAGAACTTCGGAGAGCTCCTCCGGCTCCGGCCGCAGATACTGGGCTGGTACCCCTCGGTGATAAGCGCGCTCGGGAGGCTGAACGCGGAGCGGGGGAAGCCGCTCCGGCTCAAGAGGGTTTTCTGCGCCTCCGAGCTTCTCGCCCCCAGCACGAGGAGGTTCATCGAGGACTCGTTTTCTGCGACAGTGTTCAACATCTACGGGACGTCCGAGTTCGGCATCGTGGCCTGGGAGTGTCCGGAGGAGCACAGCCTGCACGTGAACAGCACGTCCTGCCGCGTGGAAATCGTCGATTCGAAGGGAAATCCGAAGAAGACCGGCACGGGGGACATCCTCATCACCGGCCTCAGGGACAGCGCGATGCCACTGATAAGGTACCGAATCGGCGACCGCGGGAGCTGGGGGAGGGAATGCGGGTGCGGCCGCGCGCTTCCCGTGCTCGGCACGCTCGAGGGGCGGGACGACGATTTCATAGTCCTCCCGAGCGGAAGGGTCCGCTCGGCGCGCTCGATAAACCTCATGGACGAATTCACTTCCATACGCTCCTATCAGATAGTCCAGGAGAGCGAAACGCTTTTCGTTTTCCGGTACGTTCCTGCCGGAAGGGACATTCCGGAGGCCCTGAAGGGCGAGATCGCCGGCCTGATAAGGCAGGGTTGCCTCGGTGAACCGGTGCGGGTGGAATTCCAGCAGGTCGACAGCATACAGAAAAGCGCGTCGGGCAAGATACGCACCGTCGTCTCAAAAGTAAAGGGCAAGGCTCCGGGATTATAAAGCCTGAATCACATCTATATTCCGATGAGGCCGCAATTCCTGCCTTTCCTCAAATACTTCCTGGAGCTGCGCTCGCAGCAGCGGAAAAGCCCGGAGAGCGTCAGGCAGGCCGGGCAGGGCCTGCTTGAGCGCGCGCTCGGATGGGCGAAGGATACGAAATACTATTCCGGGCGTATGGAAGGCATGCCGCTTCGCGACATCACGGAAGACCTCTCCCTTCTCCCGCCCACGCCGAAAGAGGACGTCCAGGCGAATCCTGGCGCTTTTCTTCGCGTAGGGGCCGTGCCCGATGCGCTCCTTGCACTGAAGACATCCGGGACGACGGGCACGCCGCTCGAGCTTATGGTGGACCAGGACGCACTCAACCACCGCGTCGCGCTTAAATACGCGGTCGAGACGGGGTTCGGCCTCTCCCCGTTCGACCTGTTCGCAGAGATATCCCACAAGGCGCCGGAGCCGCATCCCCTCATCTCGCGGACCGGCCTGTTCAGGCGGGCGGCGCTCTCCGTTTTCGACGATGAGAGAAAGAACTTCGCAGAGATACGCCGCCTCAGGCCGCGCGTCCTGGGGTGGTATCCCTCGGCAATCACGGTCCTCGCGATGCTGAACGCGCGGCAGGGCCGGCCGCTAAGGCTGAAATCCGTGTTCTGCGGCTCTGAGATGCTGTCGGACAATGCCAGGGCCTTCATATCGGAATCCTTCTCCTGCCCCGTATTCAACCACTACGGGGCCGTCGAGTTCGCGGCCATCGCATGGGAGTGCCCGGAGGAGCACAGCCTGCACGTGAACAGCACGTCCTGCCGCGTGGAAATCGTCGATTCGAAGGGAAAGCCGAAGAAGAGCGGCACGGGGGACATCCTCATCACCGGCCTCAGGAACAGCGCGATGCCACTGATAAGGTACCGAATCGGCGACCGCGGGAGCTGGGGGAGGGAATGCGGGTGCGGCAGGGGGCTCCCGGTGCTGAAAACCCTGGAAGGCAGGGCGAACGACGTCCTCGTTCTTCCCAGCGGGAAGCTCAGGAACCCGGTTTCGATAGACATCATGTACGGGATACCCGGAATAAGGGCATACCAGATAGTGCAGGAGCGCGAGGACCATTTCGTCTTCAATTACGTCCCTGATGGGGCGGGCATGCCGGAATCTTCTGAAAAGGAAGTCAGGGAGCGCGTCGCGCGGGCCTGCCTCGGCGAGCGCGTGAGGGTGGAATTCTGCCCCCTTGAAAGCATCGCGAGGGGCGGCTCAGGCAAAATGAGAACGGTAATCTCGAAGGTGAAGCCGGCATGGCGGACGTGATGCGCGCGGCCCTGCTGATGGCGGGGATGAAGCGCAGCCAGTGGATGGAAGAATCGGACATGGCCGAGCTTCAGGGCAGGCGGCTGCGAGAGCTTGTCGAATACTCGAGGGCCGAGGTCCCCCATTACAAGAAGGCGCTCGGGGAGGTTAAAGTGAGGGACATAGACGACCTCCCCTCCCTGCCGCTCACGGACAAGCGCATGGTGCGCGGGATGCCGGACTCATTCATAAGCCGGAGATTCGAAAAAAACTCGCTCTCGAAAAAAGTGACTTCCGGCTCCAGCGGAATCCCCCTAACCCTGTATTCGACCGGGGCGGAGTCCGACTATCACCTCGCGCTCGAATACCAGCAGATGACCGAGGCGGGCGTCGGCCCGCTCGACCTTCAGGCGCACGTCACATACTACCGGCTTGAACCGCACGCACTCCAGAGGCTCGGCCTCTTCAGGCGCGTCTACCTCCTCAACTCGGACCCCGAGGAGAAAAACCTGCGCGCCCTCAAGCGCCTCCGCCCCGGGGTGTTCCACTGCTACCCCTCGTTCCTCGCGCCGCTCGCGCACGTGAACATGAGGGACTCAATCGGGTTCACGGTCCCCAGGGTGTTCTCTTCCGCCGAAGTGCTCTCGCCGGCGTCGCGCCGCCTCATCACGCGCTCCTTCCAGTGCGACCTGCGCGACCTTTACGGCTCGACGGAAACCTCGTGGATAGCGTGGCAGTGCGAAAGGGGGAGCATGCACCTGCATTCCGATTCCATAATAGCGGAGATAGTGGACGGTAGCGGGAAGCCGGTCAAGGGCGGACGGGCGGGAAGCCTCGTCCTGACGCCGCTCTGGAAAAGGGCTATGCCGTTCATCCGCTATTCCATAGGCGACCGCGCCTCGTTCGCCCCGGCATGCCCGTGCGGGCGCAGGGGCCTGCGCGTGATGAATCCCGTCCAGGGAAGGAACGACGACTTCATCGTCCTCAGAAGCGGCAGGTTCGCCTCAGCCAGGCTTGTCGAGGAAATCGTCCGCTCCGCTCCCGGAGTGATGCAGTACCAGGCAATCCAGTCGGAGCCGGGCGAGCTCCTGGTCCGGATTGTCCCTTCCGGAAAGGGGATACCGGAATCCGCGAAAAAGGCGATTGCGGACGGTCTGCGCCGGTCGTATCGGGAAGAAATGGACATCAGGTTCGAAGCCGCAGGCTCTCTCCCCCGCGGGGGCACCGGCAAGCTCAGGAGCGTAATCTCGAAGGTGAAGCCGGATGCGGATACTTGAGGACCACGCCGCCGTTCTGGCCGTTTCCGACCCCCTCTTCGGGAAGCTGGGATACCTGGTGATAGACACCGCCTACATGGGCCGGTCGGTCGGCGGGGTCCGGATTATGCCCGACGTCACCCTCGCGGAAATCTCGCACATGGCACGCACCATGACCAACAAGTACCTTTTCACCGGCCTTCCGTTCGGAGGCGCGAAAGCAGGCATCATCCTTTCCGGGAGGGCGGCTGCGGACCGCAGGGGGGCGATCGAGGCTTTCGGCAGGGCGCTGTGGCCGTTCATGCACTCCGGATTCTCGCCAGGGTGCGACATGGGCTCCTCCATCCGGGACATCGAGTGGATGATAGGGGCGGCAGGCTTCAGGATGGACAAGAGGTGGATTCCCGCATCGGACAGATACACCGCATGGACCGTCATCGCCGCAATCGAGGCGGCGATGGAAATGAAGGGCATGGGCTGGGAGGGGCGCAGGGTCGCGATAGACGGGATGGGGAAGGTCGGCTCGCATGTAGCGTCGATCGTTGAAAGGAAAGGCGGCGCTGTGACTGCCGTGTCCAACACCCTGGGCTCCGTCTGCGACCCGGAGGGGCTTGAGGCCGGAAAGCTGGCCGCAATGAGGGCGGAGAAGGGAAGCGCGTTCATCAGGGAATGCGGGAAGCCCCTGCTCCCGAAGGAAGCCGTCTTCGGCGCGGAGTGCGACGTTTTCGTCCCGTGCGCGAGGTGCTGGTCCGTGAACCAGTCCAATTCGGGCAAAATACGGGCGTCAATCATCGTCCCTGCCGCGAACGCCGCGATGGAGGAGGACGTAGAGCGCGCCCTGTGCGCGGGCGGGAAGCTCGTCGTCCCGGACGGCATAGGGAACTGCGGCGGCGTCCTCGGGACCACCCTTGTATTCTCGATGGACGACACTGGAATAAGCCGCGTCATCGAAAAACAGTTCAAGCCAAGGGTGCGGCATTTCCTCGCCTCCGCATTCCCCCGCCGGGCGTTCGGGGAATTCTGCGCCGGAAGGAAAGTGGCAATCTCGGAAGCCCTGTCCCCTCGCCCCTCCAAAAGCACCGCCGAAGCGCTCTTAGAAAACACCCGCCAGGCAATCGAGCGGGCGCTCGGGAAGAAAAAAGCCCCCCTCGTCCTGTTCCCGGAACGATAATAAACAGTGGCGGGCAAATGATTCCATCGGGGTCGGCGATGAGACTGAAATTCCTTTTCACGAATTTCCACAGCACGAACGCAGGGGATGCCGCGATAGTGCGGGCGATGCTCGCCCATTTCCGGCCTCTTGGCGAAATCACTGTCCACTGCTCGGACCCGGATTTCGCGCGCATGGTGCTTCCCGGTGCGGAGGCGGAATTCAGGAGGCACCTGTGGCCGATGTTCGCGAAGGCTCCGGGCTTCATGGACGCGCTCGCCGCAGGGTTCTCCTTCTCGTCAACGCTCGCGTCCGCGCTCGCTTTCAGGATTTTCGGCCTGAAGCCGGGCGCCGGAGGCGGCGCCCTCAATGATTTCATTGAAAGCGACGTCGTGGTCAGCATAGGCGGCGGGTTCATCACCCACGACTACGGCTTCATCAGGCCATACTGCGACTTCATAGTGGCGAAGGCGCTTGGCAAGCGGCTCGTGCTATATGCGCAGTCCGTCGGCCCCTTCCGCGGCGCGTTCAACAGGCTCGTCTCGAGGGCGGTCCTCGGCCTTGCCGACCTCATAATCGTCAGGGAGGGGCAGTCGGCCCGGAACCTGCGCGGCCTCGGCCTGGGCGGCGTGCATACTACGGCGGACGCGGCGTTCTCCCTTCCTCCCGTAAGGAAGAAGAAGGCGAAGCGGATGAGGGTGGCGTTCTCGCCCAGGGTATGGACGTTCCAGAACCGCTCCCACGGGGCCCGCTACCTGTCATTCATGAAATCGCTCGCATGGAAAATACGGGGGGAGTTCGGCGCCGACATTCTTCTCGTTCCTACGACTCCGGAGGACGTCCGGTTCCACGAGTCGTTGCTTGAAGGGATGCCCCCCCGGACCGAAATCATCGGGAACGTACTCCCCCCGGAACGCATCGCTTCCGAGCTCGCCGGGGCGGATTTCATCGTGTCTTCACGGATGCACCCCATCGTGCTGGGGAGCCTTTCCGCGACGCCATTCTTCGCCGTCGGCTGGGAATACAAGCTTGACGAGCTCTCATCCATGCTCTGCGGCTCCCCCTGCTCGGTGCATGCCTCCAAGGCCGATTCGGCCACCGAGGAGCTTATACTCATGAGGATACGGGAGCGCGGCGCGCTGAGGAAGCAGATGCTCGCCCGCCTGCCTGAAGTGCGCGCGGAGGCGGACCGGAGCTCCGTGCTCCTGAAAAAAAGCCTGAAAGCTTGGGGCTACTAATCGTTGTATCCGAGCGCCTTTAGCCTGGACTTTATCTTCTCCTCGTCCTCGCGGCTCATTCCCGGGCCTTCCTGCTCCGCCGCGAGGAGCTCCATCATCACGAAGACGACGTACTCGGACACCGAGCCGAACTCCGTGCCCTTTATCTTTTCCTCCAGCTTCTTGTGCAGGGAAGCAGGAATCTCGACCTTCTGGACTTCAGCCATCATTTCACCCGATTTTTCCCGTAGCCCTCGCTCCGTATCCCGAGGAGCGATTTGAGGGCGACCGCCCTCGCCAACAGTATGGTTGCCGAAAAAAATATCAATGGGATGATTGCGGCCATGAGGATTGCTCCCGCGGCGATGCGGGCAATCCCCCGCTCCGGAGTCGCTTCGAACCGCGCCCCTTCGCATATGACGTGCGTCCCCCGCGCGAGAATCATTATGGGGAGGTCGAGGAGCGGCTTGCCCCTGTCGATAAGGAGAATCCGTTTCCCGAAGAAATACGGCATGGCGCTGACGTACCTCCACGCCCACGCAAGCCTGCCCGCAAGGAATCCTGCGGTTGCGTTGTCGAGGAAATCCTCCGGGACGGGCAGGGGCGATTTGTAATCGAGAGTGAGGTCCGGTTTCCAGCCGCCTGCGGGCAGGGGCTTTGGCTCGCCTTCGAAATCCCCGCGCGGGTCGTGGAACAGCCTGAAGCCGCTCGCGTTCCACGCGGCGAGGAGGAAATCCCTCCCCAGGCCGGGCCGGCCAGCCAGAATGAATCCGGCGCCCATCCCCATGTTGTAGATGAACGCCCTCCAGGCGAGGTAGTGCTGGCCGCGGACCACCCTGAGGGCCATGAGGCCGCGCTGGTAATGGTATATCTCGTGGCCGCTCGTTATCGCGAACGGCGGGCGCTTATGGTGCGTGACCATAGCGTCGATGTCCCTGACCGAGCATCCGGACTTCGTTATCCGCTCGAGGAACTCGACGTCCTCCCCTCCCATGAAGAACGGCAGGAATGTCAGCCCTGCGCGGGAGAATACCTGCCTTTTCAGGCACCCGTAGTGCTGGACGATCCTGCATACGCCGGATTTTTCCGCGGGCAGATACATTATCCTGGGGAGCACCACGTCCGCCCCGGATTCGCTTTCCCTGCGGAGGTCCTCCAGGAGAGTGACGCTTTCCGGGAACGCATCGTCGTCGGAGAGCACTACCATGGGGTATCCCTCGGCGAGCGCCGCAAGCTCTCCGGTATAAAAACCGCCTGCCGGGCCGTTGCGGCCCTTCTCGCCCAGATACAGGATGCTCGCCCACTCCGGCTTCCCGACCGGGGCGCCCCCTTTGGGCTCCACGATGATTATGTCGAAATCCTTCATGGTCTGCTTCGAGAGCAGTTCCAGGTGCTTCTCCAGGACTGCGTTGTTGCGGTATGTCGGTATCACTATCGCGAGGCCTGCACGCCTCTCCCTGCGCATGTCCGTCCTCGAATCGAGAAGCTCGGCAAGCGCGGGACCGGACTTAATCCACTCATCCATCGCCGCCGCCCTCCATGGCCCCCATCATGAAGCCGAATACTTCGCTCACTTTCCGCGGGGGCTCCCTGTTCGATATCGCGATGCCGGCGGGGTGGTGGCCTCCCGCCTGGTTCTCGCGGACATTGTCCCATCCCATCCTTTTCGTCTCCTGCGCGTCCGTGAATCCGTGGTCGCTCAGTATGAGGAAGTCTTCCTTCGCGAAATACGGCATCAGTTTTCCGAGCGCCGCATCCACGCTCTTATAATGCTCAAGCAGTGCCAGGTTATCGCCCCAAAAAATGTGCTGGGCGCGGTCCGGCTCTGAGAACACGACGGCGACGAGGTTCGCTCCGCCGTATTCGATTGCGGCTATGGTGTCGCCGAGGAGCTTTTTCGTCCCCCGGAACATCTCCTCCTCCTTCACAGCGAGGACGACGCTCTCCCAGTCGCGCAACTCGTAGTTGTGGTTCAGCGGGGGCAGGGCTATCGGCACCCCCATCACTATCGCCCTCCTGACCTTCTGCCAGATGAAAATCTTCCTGGACAGCAGCTCGTCGCGCGCGGCCCTGTCCATTACGAAATCGCGGACGCCGTGCTGTTCCGGCGTCAGGCCGCTGAATATCGTAGTCCACGAGGGGGCCGAATGGACGGGCCTCACATCGCACTCCAGGACGGAGTGCTTATACCTGCCAAGCAGCTCCCCGAAAGCGGGAAGGCTGCCGATATTCGGCTTTATCACGTCCCAGGTCGCGCCGTCGAGGCCTATGACTATCATATGACAACGCCCACCCCGGCTATTTTCCCGCCCTTCGATATCACGAACCTTCCCGTCGGCCTCACATCCGCAAAACTCTCGAATACGAGCGCGCCATCCAGTTCGAGAAGGACCTCGGCGGCCTCCCCTCCCGACACGGGTCCGGGGCCGTGCCTCTCCGCCCGGTCGGCAACCGGATTTATCCTGCTTATCACTTCCGAGATTTTCCCCCCTGACTCCTGCGAGGAGCAGGCCACTGAAATCCGCCCGCCTTCGGAGAACCCAGAATCCGGGAAGCAGAATATGCGCGCCCTGAGCCTCTTCGATGCGGGGCGGGCAGTGCCCGCGTCCATCAGGACGCATCCCCTCCGGAGCCCGTCACTGTTTTCCAGCCTGACCGCAACGTTCTGCCCTTCGCCAGCCTTCTGCGCCTGCGTGCCGTCCGGGCAGAGTATGGCGCCTATTTTAGAAACCGCCCCGGAGGGGCCGAGCATCACATCGTCTCCCTGATGGAAGCTCCCGCAGTCTATCCTCCCGACGGCAAGCTTCTCCCCGCCCATCTCATACACGTCCTGGACGAACATCCGCGCCGGCCGCTCGCCTGAAGCGCCCGCCCGCGGCAATCTCCCGATTTTCTCCATCAGCGTCCCGTCCATGTGCCATGGCATCCTTGATGAGGGGGAAAGGACGTTGTCGCCATCCCTTGCGCAAATGGGCACGAAATCGGACTGGCCGGGAGCGAAACCGTAGCTTTCGAGGAGCCTGCCTATCTCCCCGCGAATGCTTCTGAAAACCTCTTCTGAATATCCGGCAGCGTCCATCTTGTTTATGGCAACGATTATCTTCCGGATGCCGAGCATGCCGGCGAGGTAGACGTGAAGCCTGGTCTCGTCCTGCAGGCCCTCGCCGCTTTTCGCGGAAACTATTAGAATCGCCGCGTCGGCCATCGAAGCCCCGCTGAGCATGTTCTTCACGAGCTCCCTGTGGCCCGGGACGTCGATGAGGGTGAGCAGGGTCCCGCGGTGGCTCACTTTCGCGACCGTCATGTCCAGCGTGAAGCCCCCTTGCCGCTCTTCTACGAAGCTGTCAAGCAGGAAGGCAGGCTCGAAGCCGAGGCCCAGGGATTCCGACGTCTCCCGGGCCTCCCGGACGCGGTCCGCGGTCATCGAGCCCGTTTCGAGGAGCATCCTGCCGATGAGCGTGGACTTGCCGTGGTCCTTGTGGCCGAGGAGCGAGATTCGCATAAAAACCCTACATGTACCCGAGCGCGCGGAGCCTCTGCATCACGTTCTCCTGCTCCTTGTCCTGCATCCGCCCGGAGCGCTCGGCCTTGTCCGTTTTGCCAAGCTCGGCGATTATTTCGTCGATGCTGGAGGCCGCGGAATCCACGGCCACGGTGCACTGGGTGCAGCCGAGGCTCCGGAACCGCTTGCCCCCCCTTGAATAATACAACCGGTTCACGGGAAGGCTCTCCTGCTTCACGTACCTCCAGATGTCTATCTCGTTCCAGTCGAGAAGGGGGTGGATGCGCACATGCGAGGCGTCCTCCATCTTCGATGAGTATTCCCATACCTCCGGCGGCTGGTCCGCGTAGTTCCATTTGAACTCCCTGTCTCTCGGGGAAAAAGTGCGCTCCTTCGCGCGGATTCCGTGCTCGTCGCGCCTTATCGAGACTATGAGGCCGTCGAACCCCCTCTCTTCGAGGACCTTCTTGAGGGCGTCGGTCTTGTTCGCGCCGCAGCACTTGATGCCGGAGATGTCGTCCTTTATGACGCTTTTCGCGACTATGAGCTCAAGGCCCCACTCTTCCGCGAGCCTTTTCCTGAACTCGTAGGTCTCGGGGAAATCGATGCCGTTGTCTATGTGGATGACCGGGAACGGCACCCTCCCGAAAAAGGCCTTGCGGGCGAGCGCGAGCATGGCGGTCGAGTCCTTTCCCATGCTCCAGAGGGCCGCGAGCTTCCCGAAGCGGGCCTTCGCTTCCCTCAGGACGAATACGCTCCTCTCTTCGAGCTTCGACAGGTCAGAAACAGCGTCCATGTGAACCTCCGGACAATATTGGGCTCCAAAAGGTTATTAATTGGTCCATGAAACCAGCCGTCGTCTAAAGACTTCTGGCGCGACGCATCATCCGCCAGGGCGTCCGCGCTAAGAAAGGTTTATATTATTGGTTACAAGATTTTTTTCGATGGAACCCCAAGACTCCCCTGTAGAGCGGCTCGCGGCCGAGCGGACACGCCTTTCGGAAGAACGGACCTATCTCGCATACATCCGGACTGGGATGAGCCTCATTCTCGGCGGCATCTTCTTCATAGGCTATTTTCCCGAAGGCAGTATATTCTCGTATATCGGCTATGCGACTATAGGGCTTTCGGTATTGTTTTCATGCTGCGGCTTCTACCACCACAAGAAGTCGAAGGAGATTATTGACAGGACGCTCGGCCTTCTCGGCCTCAACGACAGGCATTAGCGCCTGAGATAAGCGCACAGTGCATGCCATTGACAGCTTGAGAATACCAAAAATTAATAAGCGGCTAAGAGAAACACCAAAAAATGAAGCGGCTGGTCGTGCTGGGCCTCGACGGGGCGGATTGGAGGATAATCAATCCGCTTGTCGCCGAGGGCGCGCTCCCGAACTTCGCCCGCATGATTTCCGAAGGCTCGCACGCGAACCTGCGCTCCACTATCCCCGCCCTCACCGCGCCGGCATGGACGAGCATCTTCACCGGGGTGAACCCCGGCAAGCACGGCATCTTCGACTTTTTCTCCCTGTCGGGAGGCCGGTTCGGGCTGACTGGGACCGCCGACAACTTCGCCCCATACTTGTGGGAGATGATGCCGGACGAGCGGCATATCGCCTTCAACATCCCCTGGTGCTACCCGCCGAGGCCGTGCGGAAACGCCGTGATCGTCAGCGGCCTCGGAGCGCCGTCCCAGCGCCATCCGTTCGCGCACCCTCCCCGGGTCCGGGACGAAATCCTGCGGCTGATACCCGACTACGGGTTCAAGCCTGCAGGGGGGGATTCCGACGTCCATGAAGGCGCGGCAGGGAAGGAAAAAGCCGCGGGCCCGATAATGAAAAGCCTGAGGGACAAGATGAATGCGGCGCGCCATCTGCTGGGCGGGAGGGAGTGGGAATCGGCAATCGTGGTATTCTCGGAAACGGACTGGATGCAGCACATCTTCATGCACGAATTCAACCGCGCGGAGCTGAAATCCCGCACCGAAGTCGGGGCCGTCTACATCGAAATCGACTCGTTCCTTGGCAGCCTTATCGAAAAATACGACATCCTCATCGTGTCGGACCACGGGTTCGAGGAGGCGGAACGCAGGTTCTTCATCAACTCATTCCTCCTCCGGAAAGGATTGCTGAGGCTGCGCCGCGAGCGGCTGCACAAGCGGGTGTTCCGCTCGCTCGGCCTGTTCCGGGACTCGCTGACGAAGCGCATGCCAAAATCCGCCTACCGCTTCGCCCATCCGAATTCCGTGCTCTCGGTTGCCGGGGCGCTCCTCCCCCCGCGCACTTTCTCCGCCGCCGACATCGACCACGCGGCGTCGGATGCCTTCCTCGTCTACAGCAGCGGCGGAGTTTTTGTGCGGGAGGGGGTCGACATAAGCGCGATAATCGCGGCCCTTGAATCGGCGTCGGACGAAACGGGCTTCAGGCCGGTGGAGCGGGTCCTGCGCAGGGAGCAGATATACTCCGGAGCGGCGGTTCCAGGGGCCCCCCGCCTCCAGCTCGTTCCGGCAAGGGGCTGCCTGTTCATGTCTTCCCTCGCGCCCGAGCTGTCCAAGACTATCGACCCCATTCGCGAGAGGAACGGGACGCACGGCCGCCTCGGCATCTTCCTCTCGCATGGCCCGGGCTTCAGGGCGCTTGGCGACCTCGGCGAGCGGTCCCTTCTCGACGTCGCGCCGACCGTCCTTTCCTATTTCGGATACTCGGCCCCGGAATACTCTGACGGCAAGGCCCTTCCGGTAGTCGGGGGCGGGGGAAAGCCCGTTTCCCTCTCCGCGAGGACGAAGTTCGCGCTCCGCTCGCTTTTGGCGGGCAAGGGGGAAGGGGGCCAGGGCAGGAAGCGTGGCTTGGGATGATTTATTAAGAAGTCCGGCGAGTAAGCGTTATGGGGAAAAAACTTGTTCTCGTAGGCCTTGACGGGGCGGATTGGGAGATAATCAATCCGCTTGTCGCCGAGGGCGCGCTCCCGAACTTCGCCCGCATGATTTCCGGGGGCTCGCACGCAAACCTGCGCTCCACTATCCCAGCCCTCACCGCTCCGGCCTGGAGGAGCATGTTCACCGGAGTCAACCCCGGCAAGCACGGCGTGTTCGACTTCTTCAAGTACGACGGCTCAGGAATCGGGCTCACATCGTCGAAGGACACCCTCGCCCCCTACGTGTGGGAGCTCATGCCCGATCTGAAGGTCCTTGCGCTCAACATCCCCTGCTTCTTCCCCCCGCGGGGGCGGGAAGGGGCGGTCGTCTCCTCCGGCTTCACCACCCCAACCGTCCAGAGCGACTTCACGAGGCCGCGCGAGGCGGCGCAGGAGATACGCTCGATGGCGCCGGACTACTCTTTCCACCCTGCGGTCGCGCACCTGATAAGCATGGGATGCAGCATGGACAAGTCGGTCGTGAAGCCCCCGATACTGCGCAACGTCCGCGACTCGAAAAAAATATTCTCGCACTTCATCGAGAGCAGGGAGTGGGACGCGGCGTTCGTCGTTTTTTCCGAAACCGACTGGATGCAGCACTACTACATGAGCGAGTTCAAGGCGGCGGAGCGCAAGTCCGGAACGGACATCGCGGCGGTATACGTAGAGATAGACGCCTTCCTTGGCTACCTCCGCGGCAAGGGCTACGACCTCGTGATAGTCTCGGACCACGGCTTCAGGGAAATCCGCCGCTTCTTCTTCGTGAACGCATACCTTATGCGGAAGGGCCTGCTCGCGAGGAAGCGCGAGCCGCTCCGGAAGAGGCTGCTCCGGCGCGCGGGCCTCTATTGGGAGGACATGATGCCGCTCGCGCACGCCATCGCCTCCCGTTTCATGAGGCCCGGCTCGCTCGCCTCCAAAGTGGGAAGCGTCTTCCCGGCCAAAAACGCTCCATCCTCTGAAATAGACCGGGCGAACACCGCGGCGTTCCTGCTTTCGCAGGGCGGATGCGGGGTGATAGTCAACGGCGGCGCCTCCATCGAACGGGTGTCGTCCGCGCTGATGGCCGCGAACGGGGAGCTTGGCCGGCCGCTCATAAAAAAGGTCCTGCGCAGGGAGGAAGTGTACTGGGGGGACGCCGCGGAAAAGGCCCCGCACCTGATACTCGTACCCGGAGAGGGCGTGATGCTCAAGGAATCGCTGCGGGAGGACCTGATAAAGGAGATTGACGTCTTCAAGGGGAAGAACGGGGCCCACAGGGAGAACGGCATATTCATGGCGTACGGGGAAGGGTTCAAGGCCGCGGGAGCGCTGCCGGACCTTTCCCTGCTCGACATCGCCCCGATGGTCCTGCGCTACTTCGGGCAGCCCGTCCCCGCGTACATGGACGGAAGCGCACCGCAGATACTCTCGGGGCCGGAGGTGAAGGAGACCCTCAAATCAGGGACGAGGTCCTCAATCCTCAGGCTCGTCCGTAAGGGCAGGCTGGGCTCCGGACGGTAGGGAAAGATGGACGGAGATATACCGGAGCACTCACGGGAGGTCGCAAGGGGGAGCTTCTGGAGCCTTGCCGGGACCGGCGTGTTCCACCTCATCTCGTTTTTCTACGTGATACTGGTCGCGAGGACCGTTTCTCAGGACGACCTCGGCCTGTTCTTCCTCGCATTCAGCATACTTTCCATGGCGGCCGTCTTCGACAACCTCGGGCTCGGGAGCGCGATGGCGAGGTACGTCCCGTATTTCGAGGGAAGGAACGAGCACGGCAAGATACGCTCGATGCTGAGGACCGGCTACATTCTCGTGACCGCGAGCGGCGCCATTTTCGGGGCGGCCTTCTGGATGCTCGCCGACGTCTTCGGCGCCATTTATCAGGAGCCCCGCCTGCCCGACGCGCTGAGGTTCCTCGCGGCCTACCTCCTCGTCAGCAACGTCCTGGGGCAGAGCATCGCCTTCCTGCGGGGGAGGAGGGACATACGCGGGATGCAGGCGGTCCAGAACATGCAGCACCTGCTCAAGCTCGTCCTGACGCTCGCCCTAATCTACCTTTACGGGCCCACGCTTGCCGCCATTTCCGCCGGCTTCATGCTCTCCTTCGCCGTTTCGGCGCTCGTCTCCCTCTATTTCGTGCGCAGGAACGCGGCGGGCCTTCCGCCCGGAGCGGGCTCGATAAGCCCGGAGCAGTACGTCCGCGACATAATCCCCTACGGGCTGACGATGAGCCTCACCCTCTCCCTGGGGGCGGTCTTCTTCTCGGTAGGGCGGATGCTCCTCGCCTACCTCGTGGACCCCTCCATCTCGACCGAGATAATCGCGATATACTCCGTGTCGTTCACGCTCGCAAGCGTGCTCCTGTCCCTGCCGACCGCCATCGGGACGATCTTCCTCCCCACGATGTCAAGGCTTTTCGGCAAGGGGGACATCGCCGGCATGCGGTCGCTCACCGAGACCGTCCAGCGCTGGACGCTGTTCATCACGACCCCCCCGGCGGTAGTCATGTCGGCCTTCTCCGAAGGAATCCTCGCGGCTCTTTACGGCGACTCGTACCGCGCCGGGTCGCTGGTCCTTTCCATCCTCGCGATAACAATCCTCGTCCGCCTCGCATCCTACATGGTGTCGCAGGCCCTCTCCTCCATGCGCCTCGTGACAATCCAGCTCAGCCGCATCGTCGCGATGGGACTTCTGGAACTCACGCTCTACCTGGTTCTCATACCGAGGTTCGGCATGGCCGGCGCGGCCATGTCGTCTTTCGTCGCAACCATACTTTACACCGGGCTGATGATGCGCCTCGCGAAGAAGCATTTCGGCTTCGAATATTCAGCCGGCCTGCTCAAACTGGGCCTCGCCGGCGCCCTGACATTTGCGGTCCTATACCTCCTCGCGCCGTTCTCCCTCCCGCTCTCCTCTGCAGTCGGGGCGCTCGGCGAGAGCTACGGCCCCCTCGCGAGGGCGCTCTACCTCGCATACTTCGGCCTGCTCGTCATGCTCGCGGTGGGGTTCTTCGCGGCGCTCTCCCTCGCCCTGAAGTGCATACTGCCTGAGGATGTGGCGGTAATGAAAAAAGTGCTCCAGAAGGCGAGGGTGCCGGGGGCGCTCATCGCGCTTGCAGAGAGGGTGGCCTCTCTCGGCGTCCATAAAGCATGAGCACCCGCGAAAATATGCGTCCCGCTAGATGAAAATGCCGGATGCCATCCGCTCCCGCTTCATTCCGTCCACTTCAGCCCCTTGAAAAAGGCGTATGCGCCCGCAAAACCGAGGGCGGCGAAGATGGCCGCGGCGATAACCATCTTCTTTTCCATGCTCTCCTGCTCAGGATACGCCAGCTCGATTTCGAGCGGCCCGGTCTGCTCCACCCAATAACCGTTGACGAGGCCATAAATCATCTGCGGCTTTACGCTCTCCACGAGCTCCCCCTCCCGGTACACCCTCGCTTCCCAGCCGGGGCGGTAGGCGTCAGCGTGCGTGAGGAGGAACGGTGCGGTGGCCTCCACATCGAGCTTCCATCTCGTGGGGTCAATCCTCGTGACGCTGAGTATCCTTGCAGGCGGGGGGCCGCCAGAGAGCATCGATTCGAGCGTCGCTCCTTCGGAGCGGTAGAGCCAGACCGAATCAGCCGAGGAGCCCTTCGTTCCGGCCATGGCGATAGTGGCATTGCCATCGGCGAGATAAACCGGGCCCGCGTATCCGAATCCAGACTCGCCCGTCCGGACGGGCAGGCTCATGTTCCCGAGCCGCATAGTGAAATTCCCGCTGCCGCGCACAGCCGCCATGTACGCCCCGCCGCCAGGTATCCGGGCGGTGGTCCAAATGACGCTGCCGCCGTCCATTACGGCTTCCTTCACGAGGCCGCCCTCCTCGATTCGCTCATCCACCGCGACCTTTTTCCTGTCGACGCCCCAGAAATCCTCGGCCTCGAAAACGTAAATCCTGCGCGCCGCCGCATCAGCCGGGTCCATGGCGCCGAGGACGAAAGCGGACGGGCCGCCGGAGGCATTCGACGGTACGAAGTCGTGCCGGAAAGCCATGAGCGGGAGCAGGTATTCCGCGTCCCCTCCGTAATATATCTTCCCGCTTTTTATCGCGAACAGGGGGCTCTCCCCGTTTCCGCAGATTCGCAGGAACTCCCCGGAGCAGTCCCATCCCTCGTATTTCCTGAATCCCCTTCCGCCTAGGAAATCCCTGCGCTCGATGACATAACCCAGGCCGAGGGCCTCGCGGAGGGGTGCGGGGGCCTCCGGCGTAAGCAGGGGGCGCGTGTCCTTCCGGTTGGGATAGCCGGAGCCTATCGCCTCGGTGAGCATGCTGCCGACAACCTTACTCCTGTTCCAGCTGTACCTCGATGCGGAGCGAACGGACTCCGTCTCTTCCGGGTAAATCCACAACACCTTCCGCTCCCCGTCAACCATGTCGGAAAGCTCGTGGTACTCGCCGGGAATGTGCGCAGGCGAATATGCCTTAAGGTAAGCCCAGGAGGGCGAGCCGTATATGTTGATGGCTACGATAATCGCGAACGCCGCTGCGGCCGCAGCGCCGGGCCGGCCGCGTAGGGAGCCTGCTCCCGCCATTGCAAGCGCGGACAGAGCGACCGGCGCGACCACCATTATCCTGCCCCATTCCCTGAACGGGCCTACCAGGACGCTCAGGTCCATCTTTGCGAGGAAAGGGACCGCCCATGCGATTGCGGGATTATTGGTGCCGAGTGCGACGAATATCGCCCCTGCAAGGACAGCGAGCAGCAGCGCGGCAAGGCCTTTCTGCCGCCCGTCCATGCGGGGATATGCGGCGAGCGCGGCGGCGATGCAGATGACGAAAATTCCGAACGATGAGAGCAAGAAAACGGGGTTGCCGAATATCAGGGATTCGGGCACCTGGGGCCACCAGTTGTTCGAGAACGTGAGGATATTCTGGATGTTCGCGTTCTGCGAGAGCCCGTCGAGCTGGTGCCGCCCCACTTCTGCCGGATAGTTCCCGCTCGTCACGATGGGAAGGGACAGTACCGGGAAGTTTATCAGGGCATACGCGAGCAGGGGGAAAAAGAACAGGAAAGCGGCGTCGCGCAGGCGCTCGCCCCCAAGGAGGGCTCGCCCGGTAACTACGGCATGCAGGGCGGCCATGTATATGAAAGAATGGGGGATTATACCGAAAACGGAGAACAGCAGCGAGTATGCGGCGAGATGCCACGCCTTCTTCCCGTCGGAGGCGCGCAGGCCGAGGTAAAGGAACATCGGGAAAACGGAATAAGAGAGCCATATCCACAGGTGGATGATTCTTTCCGCGCTCCAAAGGTTGAGGAAATAGAACGGCACGATGGCCAGGGTGAGGGCCCATCCATTCTCCGGCGCGAGCATCCGCGCGAGCATCGACAGCCCGAAGCACCCCATCAGGATGCTTGCCAGGATGAGAAAGCTCTGCACCTGCGTATCGGTCCACCGGAATTGCGCCGCGACCAGGCTGGGGCTCTCGAGCAGGAAAGCCCGAGTTGAGAACGGGTTGAACTCCCCCCGGCTCAGTATATAATACGTCATCTCGCTTCTTGCGGCGGCTGAAAGATTCCCCGGGAGGGTGGTGAA
>JBFLVW010000059.1:0-67063 GCA_040758235.1 Microcaldota archaeon | reverse complement strand
CCTTCAGCTTCAGCGCGTCCTTCAGCTTCCCTATCCCCTTCCCCCCGATTACGCACTTCGCCCCCTCGCCGCCGATTATCAGGGGCGCTATGACAAGATAGACCTTGTCGATGATTCCGGCATCCATCGCGGATGCCGCGAGGGTGCTGCCCCCCTCGATGAGTATCTTTTTCATCCCCATCGCGCCGAGCGCGTCCGCGAGCCGCCGAAGGTCGACCGAGCCCTTCCCCTCCACGAAGACGTGTGCCTGCGTTTCGCGCACAAGCCTCCCCACCTTTTCCGGGGGCGCGCTTTCCGTCGTGGCGACGATGGTCTTGCAGTCAGGGTTGTGGAGGACTTTCGCACTAAGCGGCATCCTCAGCTTCCCGTCTACGATGACCCTGATGGGGCTCGGCCCACCCCCAAGGCGCGCGGTGAGGCGCGGGTCGTCCGCAATCACGGTCCCGGCCCCGACCATCACCGCGTCGTGCTCCCTCCTCAGCCTGTGGGAAAAGCGCCTTGATTCCGGGCAGCTTATCCACTGCGAGTCCCCCGTGCGCGTCGCGGTCTTCCCGTCCGCGCTCATCGCCATCTTGAGCGAAACGAGGGGCTTCCTTTGGATGTGCCTGAGATAGCGCGAATTGAACGCCCTGCACTCCCCTTCCGCGACCGGCCCCTGAACGGCTACCCCCGCCCCCCAGAGCTCCTTCGCGCCGCTGACGAGGGGATTGGGGTCCCTCATCCCGTAGACGACCTTGGATATGCCTGCCGCAGCTATCGCGCCGGTGCATGGCGGAGTGCGCTTCATCCTGTGCGAGCAGGGCTCCATTGTGACATAAAGCGTCGCCCCTTCGGGCGCCCTCGGGTCGCCGCTTCGCGCCCTCGCATCGTCCATGGCCGCTATCTCCGCGTGCGGCAGGCCCGGCTTCCTGTGGTATCCGGTCCCAATGACCCTTCCTCCCTTCACAAGTACGGCCCCGACGCGGGGGTTGGGGTAAGGGTCGGCCTTCCTGGCGAGCCTGATTGCGAGCGCCATGAATCTGTCCATCGCTACCGTTTCCACCCCAACCATTCTAAACTTTTCCGGGGGATAACTGCGCATGCGCAGAAAAGAGAAGGGGCCCGGGCTCCTTGCAGCTTTCGTCGGCTTCATCGCGCTGACACTGCTTTCGGCAGCCATCCTCATAGTCATATTCTGGCCCCAGATATCCTCATACCTGTCCGGCTACATTCCCGCATCGCCGCCCGGAGCGAACGAATCGGAAGCTCCCGCCCTTTCTCCGGACGCCCAATTATATTACCGGCTGAAGAACGAATCATGCAAGACCCTCGCCGGCGAGTTTCTGATAGTCACGGAGGACGTATCGGCAGGGGAATTCTCAGGGATACCGGACGAGCGCGAGGCCCTCGCCGCAGGCCTCATCCTCTCCAAATATGACTACAGCCAGGCAACGAGAACCTATGTCCGCGGGGACCAGATGAAGAAGGTGCTGGAGAACGGGAACGTCACGCATACGACGATATGGAAGGAAGGCCGGATATACCAGTGCAATCCGGAATGCACGATGCGCCTCCTCGGCGACGAGGGCTGGCAGGCCCACCTCGACAATCTCGAGCGGATTCGCACGGACTGCGCGCATTTCGGGAGGGCCGCACTCCCCCCCTCAGTCAACATCAGCCGGCTTCTCAGGTTCGAGCACACGGGCCAGCGGACCGTAAGCGGGTTCAGGTGCGAGAATTTCCTGATTTATCCTGACAAGGACTATGCGGAAACCCTCCTTGACGGCCCGCTCGCCCTGGACGAGGACCAGAACGCCCTCCTGTGGGGCCTCGCGCGCGCTGAGGGTCCGATAGAGGAATGCCTCGACGACGGAATCGGGGTGGTCGTCTACAGGAACCTCACGCTCGACATGACGAACATCTACCGGTTCGATTACTCGCCCGGCGGCTACGCAAGAATAGCCCAGAGGACGGAACTCGCATACTACAGCGACAGCGTCCCGGCGAGCTTCCTCGCCCTCCCCTCCTAAAGCAGGTGGTTCATCTTCTTTTTCTTGGTGTCCATGTATTTTTTGTTGTACTTGTTGGGCCTTGTCTTCAGGGGTATCCTTCTGGAAACCGTTATCCCGTGCCTCTCCAGGTCCTTTATCTTGGCCGGGTTGTTCGTCATGAGGGCGATGCTCGTTATGCCGAAATGCCTCAGGATGTCCGCGGCCGCCGAATAGTCCCTCTGGTCCTCCCCGAAGCCCAGGTGGACGTTGGCCTGAACGGTATCCATGCCGCCATCCTGCAGCGAATAAGCCTTTATCTTGTTCGCGAGGCCGATGCCCCGCCCCTCCTGGTCGAGATAGATGAGGATGCCGCACTTCTTCTTCTCTATGTAGGCCATCGCCGCTTCGAGCTGGTCCCTGCAGTCGCACCTCCTCGATGTGAGGGTGTCGCCCGTCAGGCACCTCGAGTGCACCCTGACCGGCAGCTCGCCGTGCGGCTCGTGCCCGCACCTTGTCAGCGCGACATGCTCGCCGCCGCCCCTGTCCACGAACGCGTGGATGGTGAAGTTCCCGAACCGCGTCGGGAAAAAAGCCTCAGCCACTTTTTTGGTCATAATCCTTCCTCCTGAGCGTGCGGACGAGCTCCACGGCGGCTTCCACCGCGCGCTCCGCATAGTCCCCGGCCCGCTCCTGCGCAAGCTCCCAGGCCGCGCCGTGCCCTATTATCCCGAGCGCGACCGGCTTGTCGAATTCGAGCGACAGTTCGGACAGCCTCGCGCACGTGCTCTTCGTTATCACTTCGTCATGCGCTGTTTCGCCCCTGACGACTGCGCCGAGCGCGACCACGGCATCCACTTTCTTGTCCATCAGCATTTTTTTGGCGACAAGCGGGATGTCGAAAACGCCGGGCACCCTCACGGCCATGAACCGTGCCCCGAGCTCCCCGGCCTTCGCCGCCGCCTTCTTTTCCATCCCCCCCGTTATCTCCTCGTTGAACCGCGCAGCCACTATGGCGAGCGTGATTCCCTCCGTTCCCGTCCTCGGCCCCTCGTCTTCCTTCCCCTGCCGGATTCCCCTGCCTGCATTCCGGACAAGCGCTCCCGGCTCCCCGGCCATCTGGAAGGCGTTCCGGGCGTGCTTCCTGACCCTGCTCTCGCAGATGCTCCTGAACTCCTCCGTGCTCCAGCCTTCCCTTTCATGGACGAAAACCTCAATGATGTGCTTCCCGCTCTGAAGCTTGGCCTGCTGTATCCCCAATGAGGCTTCGTGGGCGCACTGGGCGTCTATGGGCGCGCCCCCGACCATTCCGAGGGCCAGTACTATGTCGCATCCTGCACCCTGCATCCCGTCTCCGGCCCCCAGCATCCGGAGGCACTCTACGGCGAGGTCCTTTATTCCCGGAACGGTCCTCCGCTCTACTTCCGCATGGCCGAGCATCTTCAGCTCGTCGAGGGCAATCGCGCCCATGTCCATCCTTGCGAATGTCGTGTCGACTATCCCTACCTTCATGCCCGCCCACCTGCAATGTCCTTGCCCTCGATGAAAACCAGCCCGTTCCTTTTTGCATACGCCTGCGCCATCCTTTTCGAAAGGGCGTTTCCCCTCCCCAGCATCTCGCAGAGCGCGACCGCGCCGCCGAGGCCCGCCCTCCCTGCAAGCTCAAGCGCGAGCTCGGTGTGCCCCCGCCTGTTCGCGAGTCCGCGCCCGATGAGCAGGAACACATGGCCGGGCGAATAGAACTCCTTCCTGAAATCCCCTATCCTCTCCCGGACGACCTCGTCCAGCATCCTGATGGTCAGCGACCTGTCGTTGTCCGTGATGCCGGTATACACGCGGCAGTGGTTGACGGGCAGGGAAAAAGCCGGCTTGTCGCCATATGCCGTCGTCCTGCAGCTTATCTCCCGCAGGCGGACGTCCCCTGCTTCCAGCAGGTCGGTGAAGAATGGCAGGCCGATGCGCTCCGCGTCCTCCTTCATCATCGCGGCGCAGAGCAGGCCGCCCGCGTCCTTCCTCATCCTCGCGACGGCTTCCGGAGTCGCGAACCGCGCGGAAAGAACCAGGTCTGCCTCTCCCTCCCGCTCGTCGCCGTCGTAGACTACGACCATCCGGCCCTTTTTCAGCGCCGAGACGGCATTATCAATAGTGCCCATATCGTATTCCATAACCAGATTAGTGCTCTACCTATAAATAAGTAGCTACTATTTTTTTAGTAACACACATTACTTAAAGGTTGGACACAATATACCCCCGGCTGATTCTATGGCGGGAAGATGCGGACCGAAGGAGAACGGAAGCCGTGAAAACGAAATCCTCAAGGCGCGCGGCGCCGTGAAGCCGCTCGGCTCGCACACGGCGGTCGGCCACCTCCACGAACTGGGGAAATGGAAGGACATCCCCTACCTGCGCGAGAACAACGGCATGCTGCCGCCTTTCATAATCGCGGTCGGGAGCAGGGTGCGCGTGATGAAGGCCAGGGAGCTGCTCGAGCTCGAGAACCCGGTCATGATAGACGAATCGGCACGAAGCAAGTTCGGCCTCGGGGCGTACGGGCGCGTGGCGATGCTTGTCGGGAAATACCGCCTGGCCGGGCTGGACGTCCCCCTCGCCGTCGTCGAAACTCAGATGGGCTGCTCCGCCACGCAGATAAACCTCAAGGAAGCGCTGTATTATGCGAGGCACGACGGCTACCAGCTGAAGGGAAAATTCGTCAGGAGCGATGCCGCCTACGTCATCCGGGCCGGAACGTGCGCGGGCGTGAACAGCTTCGCGCCGGGCGAAGTGCGGATAGGGATAGGAGACATCCTCATCGCGACGGAGAGCTACGGCTCGATAGGGGCGCTGATACAATCCACTATGCAGTCCCTGAACTACACCGGCATCAACATAGCCGAGAAAGCCGACCTGCTCCGGAAAATGATTTCCCAGTACGGCTCGCTCCGCCTGAGCCACGATGCCCAGAGCCTCGCGACTTCATGCTCCACGCGAACCGTCCTGCGGCTCCAGGAAGCCGCCGATGCCATGGACCTGCGGAACTTCGTCGGTCCGAACTTCTCGAAGGATTCGCTCTACGCCGAGATTGGCGAAGAGGGCTTCGCCATGCTGAGGGACACCTACGGCGTCATCAGCACCGAGATGGAGGAACCCGTGATCGACGTCCTTGCCGGGGAGTTCAGGAAAGCGGGCGTCCCGGTCCACAGCGGGCTGGTTTCAGCGGCCATCGGGGCGATTCCCGGAAAATCGTTCGCGGAGACGCAGCAGGAGAAACGGGTTGCGGCGAGAGCGGAGTCCAACGCGGTCGAAATAGCCGCCCGCGCCCTGGCAGACATCGCGCTTTCGATTTCACAGGCCGACCAGAGGGAATGATTCCGGCATATTTTTTTAAAGTGGTAATAGCTATAATCTTTTGAATGACTACCGGAAGGCAAAGGGAAGCCAGTGCTTATCCGATGGGCGAGCGCGCCCGCGCTTTCATGAGGGGAATCCCGAACGGCGAGCCCATGGTCAGCCTCGCAAGGGACGGTTTCGAGCGGGAAGGCCTTCCCCGGGAGCGGCGCATCGCATATGCTCTCGAAATCGCGCAATCCCCCACTTGCGGGTGCGTGGAAATAGCCCGGATGATTTTTGCGCTCTCATCGGGGGAAGAGCCGCCCTCCATGCCCGAAACGCCATACCGCTCTTCAGCTTCCCCGAACCCGATTCCGGACGACACTCAGGAAAAGCTGTGCAGTTTTTTCGTGGAGCGGTTCCGCGATGCGATGGACAGCATCGACAGGCATATCGAGGGGGCCCAGGACGGCGGCAGCGCCAGTATGCTGTCAGGAGCGAAGATCGATTCGCGAATCGAGAAGGGCCTGATGGCCTACCGCCTGCTTGGCTGCGGCGCGATAACCTCGCCGCAGGCCCGGACCGACCTCACGCGCGTATTCTGCCGCGCCGCAAGGGACGTCGTCGTAGGGGGATACATCTTCACCGCGGATTCGGCCGGGTTCCAGGAAGCGGTGATACGGGAGTTCGGCGGCGAGAGCATACGCCGGATAATCCCGCACGGGATAAGCAGATACGAAGCGGAGCGCATCCTTTCAGTCGTTTCGGAAAGGCTGTGCGGGTGCGATGTGAGCTTTTTGCCGTAAGGCTCAAAGAGGCCTGCTGAACTCCGCAATCATTTTTTTGGTCTCGCTCTCCATGCCGGAGAGGACCCCGGAGCTTTTCGGGTCCAGCTCCCTCTTTTTCATCTCATGGACGAACTCCATGAACTCCGCGAAGTGCCGGAGCGGGTTCTTGCAGCGCGTCCCCCAGTCGAAGACCGCGCACTTCATCTCTTTTCCCAGGTACTCGCCATAGGTGTCCATTATCCTCTTGCGCGTCTCGTTCGGCATGAGGGCGTCCTCATACAGGAACCTCAGGTCCGTGCCGTCCGGCATGAGGTGGAACAGCTCTTCCGCCACGAAAAGCCAGACGTTCGCGCCAGTATGCTCGGCGCGGACGCGCGTTTCCACCTCCTTCAGCAGCACAGCCCCGTCTATCGAGCATGCGAGCGAGCATATCACGAGGTTCTTCAGCCGGTATTTTTTCGTTGCGAGTGCGTCGAGCAGATGGTATATCCCCTTCTGGAGCGTGGCGCCGGTCGCAATCGTGTCCCCGATTATCACGGTCCCGTTGTCGGGAAGGGACTCGAAATTCTCGTATGTCGCTACCGCGGTGAACTCCCCCTCGCTTCCCTCCACTCTCTGGCGCTTTATCCCCAAAAAGCACTGGGGGAGGGCCATACCGAACCTCCTGCGGAAGCCGCTGTTGAGCTGGTAATAAAGACCGCCTGCGAGGAATACGAGCTCGGTCAAATCTTCGGTCCTGCTGCCCTTCAGGACCTCGCGGCCGAGGGCGTCCATGAAAATTTCGGCCATTTTCTCCGTGCGGTCGAGAAGCTCTTTCCCGGCTATATGGGGCCGGAAAAGTATCCCGGAGGAGTGCTCCGAGCAGATTATGAACGTCTTTTCCGGAATCCTGCCGTCCCGTGCGCTGTACATCCTGTATCCGTCAGAGTGGACGAGTTCCATATTCTCCCTTTCCTAGCGATGCAGCACTCCCGCCGCGTCCCTGTGCGCCTTTCCGAAATCAGGAAGCGAAAGCGCCTCCTCGCCGCTCATGACCGGGCCGTCTATGCAGGCGAATTTCCCGCTGATGTCGCACGAGCCGCATACGCCCATGCCGCATTTCATGTATCTCTCCACGCTGACCTGGCAGGGCACCGAATGCTGCCTGCAGAGCTTCGCGAGCGCCTCCATCATTTTTTCCGGGCCGCACGCATACACGCAATCGACCTTCCTGCTCTCGATGAGCCATTGAGCCTCCACCATCACGGTGCCTTTCTTGCCCCGCGAGCCGTCGTCGGTGGTTATGAATACCTCTTTGCACACCAAAAAAAGCTGCTTTTCCCAGATTATGTCCCGCTCGCTCCGTCCCCCTATGACCGCGAGGGATTCGATTCCGTTCTCTTTCGCGACCTTGGAGAGGAAATACATGGGGACGACTCCGTATCCCCCGCCTACGCAGAGTATGCGCTTCGCCCCCTCGGGTATCATGAACGGCTTTCCGAACGGGCCGCGGTAGGATATCAGGTCCCCTTCCTTCAGCCTGCAGATTTCAGAAGAGACCTTCCCCACGTCCGCGACGGATATCGTGAGCGGGCTTCCGTTTCCTATGCTCATCGGCCGCTCGCCGGCCCCCGGAACCCACACCATAAGGAACTGGCCGGGCAGGGCCTTCTCCATGTCGCGGCCTACCTCTATCGTCTTCACGCGGTAGTTCTCCGCTATGACCTTCTTCACGCGGCTAGTAAATATCGGATTTATGGTCCCGAACCTTTTCATGCGCCACACCGATGATTTCGTTCACTTTGGAGTATCCGTTCTCCCTCATCCAGGCTTCCATCTCTCCGGCAATCTCCGCGAAGGCGCGCGGCCCCCTGAAATAAGCGGCCGTCCCGACGCTCGCCCAGCTCGCCCCGGCCATCATCATCTCTATCGCGTCCTCCCCGGTCGTTATCCCGCCCGTCCCTATTATCGGGATTTCCACGCTCTTGTATATATCATATACCGCGCGGACGATGACCGGCTTGATTGCCGGGCCCGTAAGCCCCCCCACGCCGAACCCCAAAACGGGCTTCTTCCTCGCGATGTCAATCTTCATTCCCGGCCCGAGCGAGTTCCCCATGTTTATCGCGGACGCGCCGGCCTCCTCAGCGGCTTCCGCCGCCTTCCCCTCTCCCGGGACCGAGGGGGAAAGCTTGATGATGAGGGGAAGCCCGGTCTTTTCCTTTATCGCACGTGTTATCTCGCCGACGCTTTCTGGAGTCCCCTGCCCTGCCATTGTGCCGTAGCCCGGCGTGTGCGGGCAGGAAATCACCGCCTCGAGCGCGCTTGCGCCGAGGCTCCCCTTCGCCGCCTCGACTTTTTCAGCGAGAAGCCCGAACTCCTTCGCGTCCTTTCCCACGATGCTTATAACCAGCGCCTCGGGGCGCGCCCACCCGCCGAACTCAGCGAGGCCGAGCGAGATGCCTGGATTGGGGTAGCCCATCGCGTTCAGCATCCCGCACTCGGTCTCCACGATGTTCGGGCCCTCGTGGCCCTTGCGCGGCTCGAGCGTGAGGGATTTCGCTATCACGCCCCCGCACCCGTTTTCGCAGGCGGTTTCAAGGGCGGCCTTCGTCATCCCCAGGATGCCTGATGCGAGGATTACCGGGTTCTTGATTTTCCTGCCGAAGAACCTGCACTCAAGAGAAGACACGGGTTAACCTTCTCATGTCAGCAATAAAAACCATTCGCGGGCCAATCATGGTCTTTCATGTCCAGAATCGCCGTCGTGGGGACACTATGTTTTAAAAACCTTGACTTTGTATCCCATCGCATGAGAGGCGCGATACTGTCATTGCTTGTTGTATCCCTATTGCTTTTCGGTTGCGGAGGCCAGCAGCCTTCCAACCAGACGAACATGACCGGCCCGGCCCCGCAGGGCGGAACCACCGCCCCCGCGACGGGGGGTGAAACGGGCGCCCCTGGGGAAGGGCAGGGCGGAACGATGGAAGAGGAGCCTGAGGCTCCCCCCTCGGGAGGCGACAACGCGCCCGCGCAGCCCTCCGGCAATGGTTACGCCGGCATGGAATACGCCGCGCTCGTCGCTCTCGGCGTGCCTCTTGAATGCGACGTCACAACGACCTCTAACGGCACCACGGTCACATCCCGGCTCTACATGAAGGACTCGTCCACGCTCCGCGTCGAGTCCCCGACCCAGAACGCCCAAGGGTGCCAGGAAATGGTCGTCATCATGAAGAACAACGAGAAGAAAATGTACATGGGATGCCCCGACGGGCAGTTCATGCCCGGCTGCGACTGGCTGGTGTTCACGCTCGAAGGGAACGGCACCATGCAGGGCCAGGTGTCGACCACCGGCGGAACTGAGGTGGACACGGACTTCTCCGACATACCGCCTTCTGACCTCGACTGCAGGGCCTGGGTGTACGACGCTTCGAAGTTCGACACCGGCGGCAAAGTGTGCGATTTGAGCAGCATGGGGAACTATGGAAACTATGAAGAGTACGATTAGGCTCATGGCGGGGAACCACCATTCCACCCACCCATCCCTCCTTCTGGTTGGTGGTCAACCCCCCATTATTTTCATCTTATAATTTCTCTGATGCGGTTCCCGGTTTTCGGTTTCCAGTCTCGATAATGGTGAAACGATGAAATATGCCTTTTTCGCAATAGCCTTCCTTCTGCTCCTCGGATGCGCTTCCCAGGCCGCGGACCAGGCTCCGGGAACCCAGGCCCAGCCCCCGGCTCCGCAGCAGCCCGTCCCCGAAAACGCCACCCCGCCCTCACCCGGAACAACCTCTCCTTCCGAACCCGCGAATCCGGCCCCGCCGCCATCCGATAACAAATATTCCGGAAAAACGTTCGCCTGGCTCGTTGCGCTCGACGTCCCCCTTGTCTGCGAAATAAACTACACGTGGCAGGGCAAGCCCGGCTACAGCAAAGTCTACATGAAGGGCGGGGACGAGCTTCGCGTCGAGACGGTCGGGGGCGCGGGGATGGCGCAGTGCTCGAAGACCATATCGATTGTCCGGGGGACGAGAGTCTATGTTGGATGCGAGGGCAAGATGGTGATGCCCTCCTGCGACTGGTTCCGCTCGGATTACGACCCGGCAGAGCCGGGCGTCTCCTCCACCTTCAACTTCAGGGACGTCTCCCCGTCGCAGATTTTGTGCGCCGACTGGGAATACTCCTCCGAAAGCTTCTCCACGCCCGGCAACTCCTGCCACCTCTGATTTAATTGTTGCCCCCCAATTCATGTGCGTGATAACATGGCAGGCTCGCCCGCGGAAAGGACTGTGGAACTGACTCCGGAACAGTGGACAAGGCTGATGGAAAGGCTCGGCGACAATTACGGTGCTTTCGACAATGCCGTCGCATATAACGGCTCGGGCTATATGTATTCCAGGACGTTCATAGTCCAGGGTAACAACCAGGGGGAAATCAACGCCGCGGGCTTCCGGGCGGTCGCAGAAAATGGAACGGGGGCCCTCGCCAGCGTGGAAGTGCGGTACGCAACGGGTTCGTCGTCGCCCACCTCATTCTCGGTCACCACTTCGGACCCGACCGTTTTGCGCGCGCTTGAAGCCATACGCACCAGGCAGCAGGCGAGGGAAACGATTTCCGACATCTACCGCAGGATGATGGAGTCCATGCAGCAGATGAGGGAGCCTGACATCCGGGCGCGGACGATGGAAGAAGCAATCAGGATTATGATGTCGCCTGAAACGGCGCCCACGACTCCCGCCCGGCAGAGGGGGGAAGCTGCCGCACAATCGCCGACTGCCGGAAGGGACCGCATCCTCGGGAACGTGGGGAGGGCGTTCGGCGGGACGTCGTTCTCAGCTCCGGACCCCCTTTCCCTTGCCGCCATCGAGCATCGGGCGCGCAGCGTCGACCCGGGAATCGTGATGGACCTCGGCCCGAGCACCGCAGTGCCGATGCCCACAATCGGAGGAGGGCCGAACACCGGCATGATGAGATACATGGAAGCTGACGGCTCCAGCTCCGTTTTCGCCGGCGAGCGCAGGCTGTATACGGACTATTCCATCTCGGAGCGGAACCCATTCCGGCCGGGCGAGTCGCGCCCTGCGGGGACGCTCAGGATCTACGGGGACCTCGGCCGGCCCGAACGTTACGAGATAATAACCGACAATCCCGCCCTGCGGCAGGCTGCCGAGAGGGCGAATATCCCTGTCAGCCCCGCGACGCTGCCGGTGCCGCAGCAGAGGGAGCGCCAGCGATGATTGGCACCTTTATAAGATTGTGCCAGCATACTGTTATGCCATGAGGCAGATGCTCCTGGCAATGACTCCGGTCCTTCTTTTCGTCAGCGCTATTCTTGTGGGATTGGACGATTCCCCTCCGGAACCCGTGATGAAGGGGAAGATTCCCATAGCTGCATACACCCCGCCGCCTGCTGGAGCGGAGCCGCCGGACTTTCCGGAAATTCCGGAGCAGGAGCCGGAAACCGTTCCTGCAGAGCCCGACCAGGAAACTCCCCAAAACCAGCCGGCTTCCCCGCCCCGAAAACTGGCAGACGTGAAAATCTGCTCCGATTCGTACGGGACGACAGCCTACGAGACGGCCTACGGCACTCAGGTCCAGCCCGTTTTGGGTTCCTCCGCGCAGTGCGAGGGGCCGGTCGCGATACTGCGGGAAGGCAGGACGTATTTCGGCTGCCCCGATGGGAAGATAATCCTCGACTGCGACTGGTTCATGGACGAACTGCGCACCGAATCCGTGCTTTTCGGGGAATCGAGCGTGGCCGATTTCTCGGTTCCGGATACCTCGGCGCTCGAGTGCAGCGAGGGGCAGGTGGAGGAAGCGATCCTGCTCACGGTAGGCGGAAAAGTCTGCGACCTTGAGACGCTGGTCGGCAACATAAACCAGATGCACGGCAGCTAACCTCTGTCTTCCCAATCTCCGTATAAACGTCGCTTCTCTTCTGTTTTCTATATGCACGCAGTACCAGTATTGACTAGGGCTGCGTGGGCCGGTCGAGGATATCCGCAGCCCCGAGCTCGAAGGCACGGGCAACAGACAAAAAAATAAATAGCCCGGGCGCGCATGACTGGCCATGAGGCTTATTCTCATTGTCTTTTCCGCCGCACTCCTGCTGGGATGCGCCTCTCCCCAGCCCCCAGCCGCCCAGGAAGAGCCGGAGGATGGCGCAGCGCCCCCCGCCCCGGAGCCCCAAAAGCCCGAACCGCCCCCGAGCATATCCGGCCCCGACCCGGAGCAGGAGATGCCGCAACCCCCAAGCGTCCCGGAGCCGGCAGGGGAAGAGCCCGCCCCGTCCGGGCTGACCTGCTCCGACGGCGAAACCGTCGCATTTGTTATGGATGCCGGCAGGCGGATTTCTCCCGCCTACGGCGAATCGGTGACGTGCGCAGGCGCCTTCGCAATCGAGAAAGGCGGGAAGAGGTATTTCGGCTGCCCCGAGGGGAAGATAATCCTCGACTGCGACTGGTTCGTCCAGAACATAGGCGCGGAGAACACGACCGAGGACGCGGAATTCGGCAGCAATTCGCTGGCGGACTTCCATGCCCCCGAAATCCCGGCGGAATGCGGGGCCTCGGAGCCTGACGAGGGGATGCTCGAAACGCCCGGGAAGGCCTGCGACCTCCAGACGGTCGCCCAGGCCGTAAATGCGCAGAGGCTCGGCTGACCTGCGCTCGCCGAACAGAGGCTATATATTCTTTATCTTAGAATTAGGTTGAACTCAGGAGCGGACAATCCACGAGGGTGATTTACGATGTTTGATGACATCATAAAAGCCGCCCGGGAAGGGGGCGAGCAGGCCGCTCCCCAGGCCAAGCCGGCAGGGGACATGGAGAATTCTTCTATACGCATTTCAGTGATAGGCGTAGGCGGGGCAGGGTGCAACTGCGTCAACAGGCTGTACCAGGGCGGTATAAAGAGCGCGAAGGCCGTCGCGATAAACACCGACGGCAAGCACCTGAACATGATAGGCGCGCACAAGAAAATCCTTCTTGGCAGGTCCATAACCCGCGGCCTCGGGGCCGGGGGCGACATGTCGGTCGCGAAGAAGTGCGCTGATGCCGACCGCGACATGCTGAAGAAGGAAATCGGGGAGAACGAGCTTGTTTTCCTCTGCGCCGGCATGGGCGGAGGGACGGGGGGAGGCGCCGCGCCCCCTATAGCCCAGATAGCGCGCGAGCAGGGGGCGATAGTCGTCGCTATGGTCACATACCCCTTCGCCCTGGAGCGCGTGCGCCTCAAGAAGGCCCAGCAGTCCCTGCAGGCTCTGGTGGACGTGTGCGACACGGTCGTGGTCGTGGACAACAACAGGCTCGCATCCTACGTCCCCAACCTCCCTGTGAACAAGGCGTTCGAGCTTGCGGACTCCATCACGACGAGGGCGGTCACGGGGATATCCGATACCATCATGTTCCCCAGCCTCATGAACGTCGATTACGCCGACGTGAAGACGGTGATGGAAGGCGGCGGCCTCTCGATGATTTCCCTCGGGAGCGGCAACGGCCACAACAAGGTCGAGGACGTCGTGAAGGACACCCTCGAGCACCCCCTCCTCGACGTGAACTACGAGGGCGCAAAGGGGTGCCTCATACACCTCGAAGGGGGCCCGGACCTCTCTCTCGGCGACGCCATCAAGGCGGGCGAGCTGCTCACGCAGAGCTTCGACGAGGGGGCGAGCGTGAAGATGGGGGCGAGGATAAACCCCACTCTCCGCGATTCCATGAGGATAACCGCGATAATTACCGGAGTGAAATCCCCCTACATCATGGGCAAGGGCGTCCGCGAAGCCGCGCAGAACGCGCCGGCCCATAGCGGCGACCTCGAATATCTCTGATTGGTGACTGCTTGATTTCTTTCGACCTGTTAGCGTTCCTGGCATGGGTATTCATATCGTCATTCATCCCCGGCGCCCTGCTTTCCTTCGGCCTCCTGCGGAGGGAGGAGTTCACGAGGACCGAAAAAACGCTGATAGGATTCGGGCTGGGTTTCATCCTCATGCCCCTCATCCCCTTCCTCCTTTACATCCTTCTGGGGGTGAAGTTCAGCCACGCGGTCGCGCTCGGCTCCGTCGCGCTCCTGTACGCAATCGGGGCTGCGCTGTTCGTATACAGGAAAGCCTACGAGGACCTGATCCCGCGCGAAATCAAGCTCACCCCGGGAATCGCGGTGCCTGCCGCGCTCGCCCTCATTCTCCTCCTTACATTCATCGTGAGGGTGGGGACCTACGGCCCGGTGTTCCAGGAGCTAGACCCTTATTTCTACACCTACCCGGCAGGGCAGCTGCTGACTCTCGGCGAGAACCCCCATGACGACCAGACTGCATGGTATCCCGAGGAGGAAGTGAACCACAGGGTGGTCCCGCTCCTCTCTTATCTCGAGGCGTCATGGTACGCCCTCTACACGGGCGGCGCGCCCTTCGACAACATGCTGCTCGCCCTCATCGCCTCGCTCTATCCGCCGATAGCGGCCGTCCTTTCGGTCTTCTCCATCTACCTTTTCGTCTCCGTCATAACGAAACGGGAATACGGCATCGTCGCCGCCGGGCTGGCTTCCTTCGTCCCGGTATTCATAATGAAGCTCGCGGCAGGCGAGCAGGAGGTCCAGCCATACGCGTTCTTCTCCCTCGCCCTCTTCTACGCCTTCTACGCTCTTTCGATGAAGCACAGGGAGGTCCTGAAATTCGAAAACCGCTCGCTCCGCATCGGGAAGGATTTCCTATTCCCCGCCCTCGCCGGCCTTGCGTACGCCGCAATAGCGCTCGGCAGCCAGTCCCAGATTCTCGCGGCATCCGCGATGCTCCTCTTCGTCCCCCTCGCCTCACTGCTGTATTTCCTGAGGGACGAAGACACGGAGGAGCTTAAGCACATCATCGCCTTCAACTCCATAATCTTCCTCATCGGTCCGGTCCTCGCATCAGGCATCCTCAAGGCCTTCTTCGAGACCGGCTCGGTTTCGCTCAACGTCCCGCTCGCGGTCCTCGCGGCAATCCTGTTTTCGGCCGCTCTTTACGCCGTCAAGCTGAAGCTTCCGGACAAGACATCCTCCCGCATGGCCCTCGGATGCATCATCCTCCTCGGAATCATAGCGTATGCCGCGACCCCTGCCGGGACATACATAAAGGACATCGGCAAGGCCGGATTCGGAATCGCGCAGTTCAACCGGCCCCTCGACAGGACGATAGCCGAGCAGGCCCCTGCCGGCACCTCGTTCAGCGGCTCCCTCGGCTTCATAGCCCAGAGCTACGAGGCTCCCTCCTCGCTCGACAGCATCACCGAGCTCGCCGACGCGGTGATGTTCGTCGTCCTCCTTCCATTCTCGCTCGCGGCGAATGTCGCCCTCGCGCTGTTCATCCAGTTAATCAACCTCGCGCTCGGGACTTCCGTGGATTTCACCGCGAAAACCGTCAGCTTCCTGCTGCTCTGGATATTCCTTTTCTGGGCCGCCTGCGCATACGCCCTCGTGAAGTTCGCGAAGAGGGAGGAGGACGCCGCGTTCCTGCTCCTGCTCGCGGTCGTGATGCCCCCGTTCATCGTGGGCATCGTCAAGGCCAAATACACGATATACTCTGGCGTCCTTCTAGCGGTCGCGATCGCTTTCGTGCTGCACAAGGTCTCCGAATCCTTCAGCCGCTTCTTCAGGGACCTTGGCGGGGCCGCCCTCGCCCACGCGCCCCTCCTCATCGGGGCGGCACTCCTGCTCATGCAGTTCTCCTACCAGGGCTTCGCGCCGGCACTCGCCTGGGGCTCGCTTCAGCCGCTATACCAGAACGACCCCGCGGGTCTCGCGCCGAAATTCACGCAGTTCTGCGAGAGCAGCGGGGATGCCGACGTGTGCGCGGCGGCCTCCGACCCGCTGGGATACGCCGGCAGGGGCACGAACTACCAGTACAGCACCAAGCTCTGCATGCTCTCCATATTCTCGGACTACCGTTATTTCTCCTACCTCTACGACGGGGACGGCCTGAACGACGGCCAGGTCCCGCAGCTGGAGGCTTCCGTCGCGTCGTTCCGCTGCCAGAGGGTGTCGGACTACTGGATAGACTCCATGGAGTGGATACGGGACAACACCCCCGAAGGGGCGAGGATAACGTCCTGGTGGGACTACGGCCACTGGATAAACTACTTCGGGGAGCGCAACGCCGCCCTGCGGAACGAGCACCGCTCGCACGAGATGATAGGGGCCGTCGCCCACGGCTACACCGACGCGACGCCGGAGGAGCTCAGGGACTGGATGAAGGCCCATGACAGCGAGTACGCGCTCTTCGACATCGAGCTTGTCTCCAGCGGGGGCGCGCTCGGGGGCAAGTACGGCGCGCTCAACTACCTCTCCTGCGCATGGCATAACGAGACCACCGTGCAGGACGACCCCGGAACCTCCGAATGCGAGAGCGAGCACCTCTGGGAAATGATATTCGTCACCGGAACGCCCTGCACCATATCGGAGCTTACCGGGAAAACGGGCCTGACGGCATACAGGATTTACGAGGCAGGCCGCTACCTCAACTACTACCCGCCCGAGTGCGCCTACCCCTCGCAGGACCCGAACATCGTGAACTACTGCACGAACTACGTCCGCGCCGTCCCGGCATATTGCGTGGGGAACGCAACGCTCGCGAGCGGGGAGCAGACATACGCGACGTATTACCTTGACGAGACATACCCCAACGGCGACCTGAAGCTGAACAAGGGCCTGATGCAGCTGTTCTTCCAGATGCCGACGACCCACCTCGGCACGACGACCGCCTCGACGCTCTTCTACACGGAGGACGCGATATGGCTCGAGAACGGGGAAGTGAAGCCGGGCTACGGGGACCGCAAGGGGAAGTTCTACGATTCGGCGATATACCGCGCCATATTCCTCGAGGACCTGCCCGGATTCGAGCTGGTCTACAGGACGCCCACCGGCGCGGTCAAGATTTACAAAATCAAGGAATGACGGCCGGTCAAATTAAATAATAGAAACGCGACAACTCTACGGGAGGCCTATGTATACCGAACAGACGCTTGCAGAGCTGAAGAAGAAGGGCATATCCGTCGGCGACCGCGTCCGCGTTTCCTGCGGCGGGGACTCCTTCGAGGGCCTCCTCATGCCCAGGCTTTTCACGGGCGACCCCGGCATAATCGTCATAAAGCTGGACAACGGCTACAACACCGGCCTTAGGGCCGATTCGGTAGAGCTCGTGTCAAAGTCCCCTCCCCGCAGGGCCGCCCCGGAGGAGCCGGAGGGGCGCAAGGAGGGCGGCATCTCCATCATCGGATGCGGGGGGACGATAGCGTCCAAGATAGAATACAAGACTGGCGCGGTCTACCCGTCCATAACCCCGACCGAGCTGCGCGCGGCCTTCCCTGCGCTCGAGAGCTTCAACATCCGCTCGCGGCAGATATTCTCCCTTTTCTCCGAGGACATGAACGCGGCCCACTGGAGGATGCTCGCCGACTCAATCGAGGAGGAGATAAAGGCGGGCGCGGAGGGCATAGTGGTCATGCACGGCACCGACACGATGGCCTACACCTCCTCCGCCCTGAGCTTCATGCTCCAGAACCTTCCGGTCCCCGTCGTCTTCGTCGGGGCGCAGCGCAGTTCCGACCGCCCCTCCAGCGAGAACGAGCTGAACCTCAGCAACGCCGTCTTCTCCGCGACGCAGGACGTCGGGGAGGTCGGCGTGTGCATGCACGCCTCTTCGGACGACTCCTTCTGCCACCTCCACCGCGGCGTCCGCGTCCGGAAGATGCACTCGTCCAGGCGGGACGCTTTCCACTCCATCAACCACCCCCCGCTCGCGAAAGTGGATTTTTCCGGGCGGGTGTTCGAGAAGCTGTCGGATGCGAGGCCGAGGGGGAAAGGCCCGCTCATCGCAAAAAAAGCGCTGAATGACAACGTCGCCCTCATATACATCCACCCGAACATCAAGCCGTCCTTAATCTCGGGCCTCAGGGACTATGACGGGGTGGTGCTTATGGGCACGGGCCTCGGGCACGTTCCGACAGACGCCTTCGGGGACAAGACCGTGAAGGGCATATACAAGCCTGTGCGCGAGCTCGTTTCGAGCGGAATCCCGGTTGTTATGAGCAGCCAGTGCATCACGGGGCGCGTCTGCCTCAGGGTGTACACCAACGGCAGGCTGCTGCGGGACGCAGGCGTAATCGGGGACGGGGCGGACTGGACCCCCGAAGCGGCATACGCGAAACTCTGCTGGGTGCTGGGGCAGACGAAGGACATGAAGGAAGTGGGGCGCCTCATGATGGGCAATGTGGCGGGCGAGATAACGGAGCGCTCGGCGCTCGAGGAATGGTGACATGAAGGCAGGCATAGAGGTCCACCAGCGTCTGGATACGGAAAAGCTCTTCTGCGCGTGCAGCTCCCGGGTCGACGAATCCGAGGCCCCATGCATGAAGGTCGTCCGGCGCCTGCACCCGGTCTTCAGCGAGCTCGGGGAGGTGGACGCCGCGTCGCAGGCGGAGTTCGCGAAAGGGCGCGCATTCGAGTACCACGTTTTCCGCTCCAACAACTGCCTCGTGGAGCTGGACGAGGAGCCCCCCGGGACGATGAACAGCGATGCCCTCGGGATAGGCCTCCAGATAGCCCTGGCATTGAACGCGAAGCCCGTCGGCGAGGTCCAGGTGATGAGGAAGATGGTCATTGACGGGAGCAACACCTCCGGCTTCCAGCGGACGGCGGTCATAGCGATGGGCGGCCACCTCGACACCTCGCGCGGGACGGTCGGAATCCCCCTCATCGCGATAGAGGAGGAAAGCGCTGGAATCGTCCAGGACGGGGGGAAATCCTCCTTCCGCCTCGACAGGCTGGGGATACCGCTGATAGAAATCTCGACAAGTCCGGACATCAAGGACGGGGCGCACCTTGCCGAAGTCGCAGAGAAGATAGGGATGCTCCTCCGCTCGACCGGAAAAGTCGCAAGGGGCCTCGGGACGATACGGCAGGACGTGAACGTCTCGACAGAGGGCGGCGCCCGCGTGGAGATAAAGGGCGCGCAGGACCTGAAGATGCTCGCCGAAATCGTTGCGAACGAGGAGAAGCGCCAGACCGCGCTAGTCGGAATACTCGCCGAGCTGCGCTCGAGGAAGGCGCTCCCGGCGAAAAAGCACATGGCCGATGTCAGCGGCGTGTTCAGCCCGGTCACCGGCTCGAAGCTGATAGACGCGGGGCTGAAGGCAGGCTCGGCCGTGATGGGCCTGAGGCTTGCCGGCCACAAGGACATTCTCGGAAGGGAGATTCAGCCCGGCCGCCGCTACGGGACCGAGCTTTCGGACTACGCGAAAAGGGCCGGCGTCAAGGGAATAATACACAGCGACGAGAGCATGGAGAAGTACTCCATCTCCCCCCAGGAGGAGGGAAAGGTGCGCGAGCTCCTCTCGCTCGGGCCGGACGACGCCTTCGTGCTCGTCGTCGCCCCCAAGGAGCAGGCGGAGAAGGCGCTCGGCTTCGTCCTCGAGCGGGCCAACATGGACTTCGTCCCGGCGGAGACGCGGCGGGCGAACCCGGACGGCACGTCGACATACATGCGCCCACTCCCGGGCCGGGCGCGGCTTTATCCAGAGACCGACGTCCCGCCCATCCTGATAACGCAGGAGATGCTGGAGCGGGTCGAGCGGACCGAATCGCTTGAGGACCGCAAGGCCCGCCTCGAGAAGCTCCTGAACAAGGAGATGGCGGGCCGCATGCTCAAATCCAGGCACCTCCACCTCTTCGAGAGGCTCGTTGAGAAGGGCACCGAACCCATGCTCGCGGCGGCGACAATAGAGGACACTGTGGTCGCGCTCAGGAGGGAAGGCGTCCAGTTCTCCGACCTCGACAAGGCCCTGACGGAACTCTTCGACGAGTACAAAAGAGGCTCTTTCGTGAAGGCGGCAATCCCGGAAGTCCTGAAAGGGATGGCCAAGGGCGCGCGGGCGGATGCCGTCCTCAAGGTGTTCCGCCTCCAGAAAATCACCGGCCCCGCCCTCGGGAAGCTCGTCGCGGAGAGCGGATACGACATGAAGGCGGTCATGCAGAAATACCGCCTGCAGGTCGATGCGGCCGAGGTCGCCGCGCTTCTTAAAGGCCGCAAAAAATGAGAAAGCACAGTTTTTGGCGCACTTTGAAGTGCCGGCAGGGCATTTTCCGTAACAATTTTTCGAAAAATCCCTGAAATGGCGCCGTTTCCTGTTATAATTACTATTTATGGAAAAAAGTGTAAGATATATAAATGTTCGACGCGCAATAGAATCATGCAGGCGACCAGCTCCCAGAATGGCGGCCAGAGAACGGCATATCTCCACTTCGGCAGCCGCTTCCCGTTTCCCGTCAGCCCCCAGTTCTTCGGGCAGACCTTCGTCATGGGGGACCTTACTTCTTCGGCGAGCAGGTCGGACACCAAAAACTTCATTTATCTGCGCGACATCCGCGGCCCGATGACGGAAGGGCTCATCGGCTCGTCGGCCAAAAAGCTCGCCCGCGAGCGTTTCAACGCCGAGGTAAGGGTGGGCTACGGGCATGACATGGCCGATGATATGGCATCCCACGTGAAGGCCCTCGCCGACGAGGGATTCAGGAGCGCCCTCGTCTTCCACTTCCCCGTCAGCTCGGACTGCGAATACGCCCGCTCGCTCAGGCAGGCGCTGGAGAGGACCGGCCTGCTGAACCACTCAGGCATATTCTTCTACCTTCACACCAACCCGGACAGCCTCTACCACCGCCCGGACGACCCCATGTTCCACAAATACCACCTCGACATGGTCAAGGCTTCGGACGCGGTAATCGGCGTAAGCCAGGCCGTCAGGGACAACTTCGTGAAAGTCAGGGTGAGGGACGGGGAGGGCGAAGCGTCGCTTGACCCTGGCAAGGCATTCGTGGTGCGCAACGGCATCAATCCCCACATATACGTCGTCCGGGACGAGAAGGAGCTTGCTGAGGCCCGCAAGGAGCTCGGCCTCGCGGAGGGCCTCGAGCGCGTCATATCGTTCGTCGGAAGGATGGACAGGCTCAAGGGAAGCGACTATCTGATAAAGGTTCTCGAGCACTACGAGGCGAGCTCCGACCCGAAGGACTCGGCGACAGGCTTCGTTATAGCGACGTCCCACGTCCTCAACATCGCACAGTCCTCGAAGCCTTTCAAGGGCCTCATGAGGATGAACAGGCTCATCAGGGAAAACAGGCTGAAAGTCGTGCTTGACATCTCCAAATTCACCCGCGGCGACCCACGGTTCAGGGACGATGTCGCAGAGATACTCGGCGGGTTCGCGAACCCCCGCGGCCTCACGGAGGCGCTTACAGACCCCCTGTTCGCGCAGATGTATGCCGGGATGACGAACATCCCCGTGCAGACGATATCGGATGTTTATCTCCACCCCTCCCGGAGCGAGGCCTTCGGCCTGGCCGTCCTGGAAGCGGTGTTCGGGGGGGCGTACGTGATATCCACGCCTGTGGGCGGAATCCCGGAAATAGTCGTGGACGAGCGCCTGGGGAAACTGGTGCCCCTGGATAGCGATAAAAAGACTTTCGTAGACAGGCTTATAGGTGCGATAAGGGCTGCAGAAAAGCCCAAGGAGTACGACAGGGGTGGGCTGCGGGAATACTTCGGCTCCTACACGGCCGCAAGCATGTTCCGCCAGTTCGAAAGGATAGTGGAGGAGGGGATGAGGAGATGAAATATCGCGCGAACGATTACACGCGGGTATCCAACCTGATGCTGCTCAGGCTGACTGCGAACGACATCGGCCACGAGGAGAGGCTCAGGCTGATTCAGACGATACGGGCATCCAATCATGACACCGGCGTCCCGTGGGGAAGCCCCCGCAGGACCATCAGGGACGTGTTGTCCATCGTCAACGACCGCCGCGCAAGGGATGGCCGCCCGGCGATGGAGGAAACGGAGCTCCGGGAAGCAATCTCATTGTATATTTCCGGGCAAAGGAAAAATCCCCTCGTCGAGGAGCTCACCGACGCGCTCGGCAACCTGAGGGAAGCGCGCCTGGGGTTCCGGGAGCCGCTCTTCGATTCCTTGAGAAAGACCGCCTGAACGCGCGCCGGCGGAATACGATACGTTTTTAAACACTAATTAACACAATTCTTCCATGTCCAGACACTCAGTGAAACCCATTAATGGAGAAGCGCAGAGGGAAGGCAGGAAGCCAGACAAATGGAGCGCGATGGCCCTCGCCCTCGACCCCGGCTCGCACGCATCCACCCCTTCGGCGATGGCGCAAAGGTTTTCGGCCGGGGCTCTGGAGGTCTCCTCGGCCGTTTCCTCATTTTCGATGTGGAGCACGGCGCAGCAACTGGAGTTCGCGCGCGGAGTGGGCGAGAATGCCGACCCGGTCAGGAAGAACATGCTCCTTTCAGCCTTGTCGGCAAGAGTGCCTGTTGCGCCTGAGGTCCAGTCTATCCTGAGCTTCAAGAGCTGCGCCGAGGGCATCGCAATGGACTATGCGACGGCTAATGATTCCGCAGCGACGCCGAACAGGATTCTCTCTGATTTGGACCGGAAATACCCAGATGCATCCCTCAAGGCCGCCCTTTCGCAGGCCTTCGAAGACGCATCCGAGCTGTGCGAGGAGCCCGGAAGGAAAAAGCTTCTCGTGCGTGTCGCGCGCGGCCTGAGGGCGAACGGCGCGACCGCGTGATTTTTTATCCGGGAGCTGGTAGAATATACCGATGGTAAACCCATGCTCGCTCTGCCCGGCGCACTGCTGCAAGAGCTACATCATCACGGTCACGGCCTTCGACATCCTGCGCGCCTCGCGGGCGACTGGGCGCCACTTCTCGGATTTCGCACAGCTCCACCAGGCCCGCCTCCTCTCATACGATCCGGACACCACGCTCGACATAAAAGATGACGGCTGGGTCTACCTTCTCGGGTTCAAATCCCACCCCTGCATATTTTTGGGAAAGGACAACCTATGCACAATCCATGAGCATGCCCCCCTCTCATGCAGGAGATACCCCTACCAGCTGAGCGAGCGGCTGAACACCCGATTCTGCCCCCTGCCCTCCCAGCTCATTTTCAGGCTTAAAGGCCCTGACATACCCAAAAATCCCCTTGTCCGCGAACTCGACGAATACAAGAAAATAGTGAAGGAATGGAACGCGAAGCCGGGGAAAATGGAGGAATGCATCCCGTTTTTGCTCGAAAAGGCGCGTGCAATCGAGGGGCCGGCCGGCTCAGCCGCCGAAAAAGGCCGAGTATAGAAGGTAAGCGTTGAATGCGAGGATGACCAGGGCGAACACGCACGCGACGAGCGTCGTTATTTTCCTGTTCGCGAGCTCCCCCATGAGCTTCCGGTCCGAGCTGAACCATATCAGAGGAACGAGCGGCAGGGGGATGAGCATGCTGAGCGCGACCTGGCTGTACACAAGTATCTGGAGGGGCTCGATGCCGAGGAGGATTGCGATGAGCAGCGGTATCACGTTTATCCCCCTCGTTATCACTCTCCGCATGGCGGGGCTGAGCCTGAAATCCGTGAGGCTCTCCATTATGCTCTGCCCTGCGAGCGTGCCTGTGATGGACGATGATATCCCTGCGGAAAGAAGCGCAACCGCGAAGACGGTGGACGCGAGAGGCCCGAAAAGCGGCGTGAGCGTGCGGTACGCCTCGTCTATCGTCGCGACATCGAACCCGGAATTGTAAAACGCCGCGGCCGCCATAATCAATATCGCGGCGTTGATAATGCCCGCGACAGAAAGCGACATGATGTTGTCTGCGATGTGGTATTTGAGGGCCGTTTTCCTATCCACGCTCCTGCCGTTCTCATCCATCTTGTTCTTCATGAGCCAGGAATGCACGAAGAGCGCGTGGGGCATGACCGTCGCTCCTATTATGCCGACGGCCAAAAGCACTGTCTCGACGCTGAGTTTGGGCGTTACCGAGCCTGCCGCAAGAAGGCCCACATCCGGGCGCGTTATGAACAGCTCATAGACGTATCCTATGCCGATTACCGACACGAAAAGAATGAACGCGTATTCCAGCGTCCTGAACTTCCTGTTTGTCAGGAAGAGCAGCAGGAGGACATCCCCGATTGCGAGGAAGGTCCCAAAAAGCATCGGGATTCCGAAAAGCAGGTTCAGGGCCACAACGATTCCGAGGAACTCGGCGAGGTCGGTCGCGAGTATCGCTATCTCGGCAAGCAGCCAGTACAGAAACACGGTCGCCTTGCTTTTCCATGCCGAGCGGACCGCGCCCGCAACCGTATGGCCGGCTATTCCCATCTTTCCGGAGAGATACTGGAACAGCATGGCCATGGCGCTCGAGAGCCATACGACCCACAGCAAATCGTAATTGAACGACGCGCCGCTGCTGATGGACGTCCCCCAGTTTCCCGGGTCCATGTAAGCTACGCTGACTATGAGGCCGGTCCCGAAAAAGGCCCAGAATCTCCTGTCCGCGATGTGCCTCGCTGCATCTATGGCTTCGCTGAGTCCCTTGAGCATTTTTTCACTCGACTATGATGGTTCCCGTAAGCCCCGAATTGAGGTGGTCGTGGTAATGCCACTCGCCCCTTTCGTTGAACGTGAAGGAATAGCTTTCTCCTGTCTTCAGCGGGCCGCATGCGTCGAAGGCGCTTCCTATGCAGCCGCCGCCCTCAGGATATTCGGAATGCGTCGGGTGCACCGCAGAAGCCGGCCAGTGCGTTTTGGTGTCCTTATTGGTGAAAGTTACGGCTTCGCCCGCATTTATCTTGAGAATCTTCGGGTTGAATCCGGACGAAGTTATCTCTACAGCGTTGCCTTGGGTTGCCTGTCCGGTGCATCCTGCAGCCAGCGCCACCATCAGGAGAATCGCCGCGAGCTTCATGGGTCGAACCTCAAAAAACGAACAGCCCCGTTACGTACATTATCATCATCCCCGCAAGGAATCCAAGGACGTTTGTGAATGTGAATATCGTCCCCTCGCCCTCTTTTTTCATGTGCTTCGTTATCTCTATCACCACGTACACTATGGCCCCCGCTCCCAGAGAAAGGAATACGAGGGACCACAGGTTCGAGAAGGCGAACCCGCCAATCCACGCACCGGCTATGGTCGGAGCGCCTGCTATCAGGCCCAGCATGAGCAGGTGCCTTATCTCGTCCTGCCAGCGGTGCTTCGCAATCGGGGCGATGATGGCGATGCCCTCGGTGAGGTTGTGCATCATGAACCCTATCACGAGGAGCGAGCCGAGCGCTATCTCGCCCACTGCGTAGGCGCTGCCTATCGCAAGCCCTTCTCCGAGGTTGTGGATGCCGATGCCGAGGGCTATCATGTAGGAGAGCCTGAGCGCATGCTCCGTCACCCCTTTTTTGGTGACGTCTATCGGCCCCTTCTCCCCGAATGCCATAAGGGAAAGAAGGGCGATGAAAAATCCAATCGGAACGAGCACAACGCCCTGGAATGAGGCTGCGACCTCGCCTGCAAGCTCGAATGCCCCTTCAAACGTGTCGACTGCAAGGAACAGGAGGAGCCCCACGGTCAGGGAAAGGAAGAAATCATACCAGCGCCGGCTCAGCGTTCTCAGGAACGGGAGCCAGAGCAGGCCGAGGAAGACCGGCATGACGCCCACGTAGAGCCCGAGGAGGGCGAAAGTGGACGCCTGCTGCATCCCGAAGCGCGGAGTCTCGGTCGCGACCGGAATCTCCTTCTCGAACCTGAGCCCGTCTTCGGTTATTAGCGTGACCGTCAGCGGCAGGCCCTCGGCCCAGGGATATTCTATCCTAATCCCGGCCTTCTCGAGGTGGGCAAGCGTCCGCCTGTCAATCTCGAAAGTGTTGTAGGCATCGTTCACCATGACCTGGGATACCGTGACCGGGTCGGGGCCGTCGTTGATTATCTCGATTCTTATCAGGTCCGGCTCGAGGACCACCCTTTCGAAAGAAACGCTCTCGACTGGAGGGAAGCCGGTCCTGAGCAGTCCGAGAGGCCCGTAGGCCAGGAATACCCAGATGAGGCCGGCAAGCAAAACGACCGGCAGGATGGCTGATATGATTTCGCCGCTCTTCATTCCATCCCCCCGTGGGAGCCGGCCGGTTGAGGCTCTCCGGCATCGTCCTCGACGTAGAACATCCCCATCCAGCCGAGCTCGGTGAACTCCGTCTGGTGGGCATGGAACATGTAGCGGCCCGTGTTATTGAAGCGCATCTCCAGGATGGAGCGCTCAGCCTGGCCGAGCTCTATTATGTCCGTGAATGCATTAGGCTCCATGCTCGTCCCGGTCCTGTACTCATAGAAGAAATTCGCATGGGTGTGCAGCGAATTTATCGGGTCATTTTCCACGATGTTCACTGCGTATATCCTGACAAGCTCGCCCTTCTTCACCTTAATCGGATGCATGTTGTAGTAGAACGCCCTCGTATTGACGGCGTACACCTCGTTCTCCCCGTCGAAATCGGTATCGAAAGCGTTCAGAAGCATAATCATCTCGTTCGCGGGCTCCCTTCCCCCTTTCGGGTCCACTATGTAAACGCCATACAGCCCCCGGGAGATATGGTCCTTGAGCGGGGTGGAATGGCAGTGGTAGAGGTGGAGGCCGAACGGCTCCGCCTTGAATTCATATGTGAAATTCTCCCCCGGGTTCACGAACTGGTCGGGCATGGAGCCGTCCATTGCGGCCTCGTGGAACCCGTGGAAGTGCATGGTGTGCGGCTTCGAGCCGTTGTTGGTGAAATAAATCCTTACCGTGTCTCCCTCGGTTGCCCTTATCGTGGGCGCGGGGACCTGCCCGTTGTATGTCCAGGCGTCGTAGAACACGCCGGGGGCTATCTCTATCTTCCCGTCCTCCGCATAGAACCAGTACTCCCTTAGCATGGTGCCGTCCGAAAGGCTGGTTTCGCGGTAGAATTTCGCGCGCTCCGCTTCGGGAAGGTCGTTGAAATTCCACGCCTTCAGGTAAGCCTCAGGGTCAAAATCATCTGTCTGATACTCCCCGACCGTTCCGAGATGCGAGGAGATGTTGGTCACGTTTTCTGCGGCGTCCTCCTCCGCCTGCGGAGCGGAGATGACTATCACGGCACCGATGACCAGCAGCGCGACCAGGGCAATCGCATGGTTCCGGTCAATCATGCTATCCTTCTCCCGTGCGGGTCGGTTTTCGGCCTGCCGATGAACCGGTAAAGCCTCTCTATCATGTCGTCGCTCGCCCAGTGCTCCATGGCGCAGGCCTCGGCATGGACCTTCTTCCTGTCCATCCCCAGCTTGTCCACAAGGAAAGCCTCGATGACCCGGTGCTTGAAGTTCATCTTGCGGGCGACCGCGGCGCCCTTCCCCGCAAGCCTCACCCTCCCGTAGCGCTCCATCTCGACAAACCCGCCCTCGGAAAGCTTCCGGAGCGTGAGCGCGACCGTATTCTTCGAAAGTGCGAGGGCTTTCGCTATGTCCACCGACCTGGCGCCGTCTCCTGAATCCATCTTCTCGATGGCGCGGCAATAATCCTGAATCGTCTTCTCGTGCATAAGGAACAAAAGTTCTATATATAGAACATTTTATAAATGTGCAGATGCACGGACCGGTCCGCCGCACTTCACACTCCCAGGGTGCGCGAAAGCCTAGGTCTTCATACCTTGGAGGAGCGCACCCGAAACCTTGGTCTATCCGGTGCCACACGGCTTCCAGCCTTCCGCATCCAGCCAGAAGCCCAGGGCTTCAGCCCTGGGAGTGTGTCACCCGGAGCATTCGGCGAGTATGGCTATCGCTTCCTCGTCCTCGACCTGGGTGAAATCGGAGTAGAACTGCCCTATGGCCATGAAGTCCGTGGGCGTTGCGAGGCACACGACCTCGTCGGCCTGCTCTGCGACGCGCCTTAAGCCGTCCGGAGGGGCGACGGGCACCGCCACCACAATCTTCGCGGGCGCCTGTTTCCGCAGGACGTGTATCGCGGCGATAATCGTGCTTCCGGTGGCTATCCCGTCGTCCACGAGGATTATCGTCTTCCCCTTCAGCTCCGGCCTGGGCCGCCCGCCACGGTAACGGGAATACTTCTCCCCGACCGCCGCCTCAAGGCGCCTGCGCTGGGATTCGATGTACTCCGGAAGGATGTCTGGCGCCGCATCGGGATTCACGAAATACTCCCCGCCCGGACCTACGGCGCCGATTGCGAACTCGTCGCTCATCGGGTGGGGGATTTTTTTCGTCACTATGATATCGAGCGGGAGGCCAAGCCGCTCGTGAAGGACCTTGCCTATCTGGAGGGCCCCGCGGGGAATCGCCAGAATAATAGCATCCTTCCTCCCCTTGTAGGGAGCGAGCGCCGCGGCCAGCCGCCTTCCGGCGTCGAAGCGGTCCGAGAAGAGCATGTTTTGGTGTTTCTCTCCAGCTTTATAGCCTTATTGCATAATCCATCTCATGCTGAAGGTTGCCTTCCTCGGGGACATGATGCTCGCGAACGGGGTGGGGCGGGCGATAGAGAAGCACGGCCCGGAGTACGTCTGGGGAGACACGCTCCGGGTCCTGAAGAAGGCCGACCTGAGGATTTCGAACCTCGAGTGCCCCGTATCGGACAAGGGCTCGCCATGGAGCGGCCAGAAGAAAATGTTCCTTTTCCGGGCCCCGCCGTCCGCGATAGGGGCGCTTTCCGCCGGCGGGGTAGACTGCGTGTCGCTTGCGAACAACCACACGCTCGACTACGGCAGGGAAGCCCTTTTGGACACCATGAAGCGGCTTGACGGGGCGGGAATAGCGCACGCCGGAGCAGGGAAGGACATCGACGAAGCCACGCGTCCCGCGCTTCTGGAAGCGCGGGGGGCTAAAATATCGTTCGTAGCTGCAGGCGACAACATGCCGGCATGGGAGGCGTTCGGGGAAAAAGCAGGAGTGAACCACATCACGCTCTCCAGGTATTCGATGCTCAGGCAGTGGGCGGGCGCCCTGTTCAGCTGGGGCCGTGTCCGTGAAAAGATAGGAAGGACGCTCCTGCAGTCCCGCGCGCGCTCCGACATCGCGGTTTTTTCAGCCCATCTCGGCCCCAACTGGATAAAGTCCCCTGACTGGACCGTCGTGCGGTTTGCCAAAGAGGCGATGGCCCAGGGAGCGGACATTTTCCACGGCCACAGCGCCCACATCTTCCAGGGCATCCGGTTTTGGGGCGGCAAGCCCATATTGCACGACACCGGCGATTTTATAGACGACTACCCGGACTATGCAGGGATGGACAACGACCTCTCCTTCATTTTCATTGTTGAGATAGACGAAACCGAAAAAAAGGCGAAGCGCCTCATCCTAACACCGATAAAAATCGCCCGCTGCCAGGCGAAACTCGCACGGGGGGCGGACGCGGAAAAAACATGCAAGAAAATGCAGTCGCTGTGCGCGGCCATGGGGACGGAATCGGTGACGGACGAGGGCGTGCTGAAGATCCGTATTCCGCAGCCGGGATGAGGGTATGGGTTCTGTTGCGAAGCTTGCCTTCCTCGGGGATGTGATGCTCGGCCGGCTGATGAACGAGGCCGCGGAAGCGAACGGCCCGCGCTATTTCTGGGGCGACACGCTGGAGGTCCTGGAAAAGGCCGACCTCCGGCTCATCAACCTCGAGTGCGTCATTTCTGATAGGGGGGAGCCGTGGAAACCTGAGGAAAAAGTATTCCATTTCAGGGCTCTCCCATGGGCAATCGAATCCCTCAGGGCCGCGAACATCGATTATGTTTCGCTCGCGAACAACCATTCGCTCGATTTCGGCAGGGAAGCGATGCTGGACATGCTCGAGAGGCTTGATAAGGCCGGAATACGGCATGCGGGAGCGGGAAAAAATGCGGAAAAGGCGGGAGAGCCGGCGATGCTGGATGCCGGCGGCCTCAAAATAGGCGTCATTTCGGCATCTGACAACGAGCCGGGGTGGGCCGCGAAGGCGGATGCGGCCGGCATAAACTTCCTCCCCACGCTCACCCGCCCGGAAGTCCTCGAAAAAATCTCAATGGCGCAAAAAGACGCGAGGGCCAGGGGTGCGGACCTGGTCGTTTTCTCCGACCACTGGGGGCCGAACATGAAACAGCGTCCGGATTCGCTCTACGTCTCCTTCGCCCATAACGCGATGGACATGGGAATCGATATATTCCACGGCCACAGCGCGCACGTTTTCCAGGGAATCGAGCTTTGGGGCAAGAAACCCATTCTTTTCGACACCGGGGATTTCGTGGACGACTATGCGGTCGACCCGTTCCTCAGGAACGACTGGTCCTTCATTTTTTTGGTGCATCTCGACAAAAAATCCAAAAAAACCAGAAAACTCGAACTCGTTCCCGTTCATATCTCGCAGTGCCAGGTGAACCTCGCGCAGGATTTCCTTGCTGGGGAGATTTGCGGGAAAATGGAGATGCTATGCCGGGAAATGGGCACGAAAACGAGAAGGGAAGGGCGGAACCTCGTCATTGGGCTTTAGGGGGTTCAGGCTCCTGAGCTCCGGCCTGCTCCTTAGGGACCGCCGCGAAGCTCGCGACTTTCTCCCCCTCGCCAAGCCTGATTATAGTCACGCCCTGGGTGTTCCTGCCGATGACCGATATGTCCCTCACGTATGTCCGTATCGCCTGGCCCTTCGAGCTCATGACGATGACCTCGTCGTCGTCCTCGACCGCCCTGATGCCGACGACGTCGCCGTTGCGGCCCTCCGTCTTGATGTTGATGACGCCCGACCCTCCGCGGCCCTGGACGCGGTATTCCTCTATGTGGGTCCTTTTTCCGAACCCGTTCTCGGTAACAGTCAGGATCGTCGGCTTTTTGCAGGCCGTGATGCTAACGACCTCGTCCGTGCCCTCCTTGAACCGGATACCGATGACGCCCTGGCCGGTGCGGCCTATCTCCCTCGCTTCCTCCTCCTTGAACCGGATGGCCTGGCCTTTTTTGGTGGCTAAGACGAGGTCCTGCTTCCCGTCGGTCTTGATTACTTCAACCAGCCGGTCGCCTTCCCTGAGGGTAATCGCGATTATCCCGACCTTCCTCACGTTCGAGAAGTTATCAAGGGCGGTCCGCTTGATGATGCCGTTTTTCGTGACCATCGAGAGGTACTCGCCCGTGTCGAACCGGTCCACCGAAATCCACGAAGTGATCTTTTCGTCCTTGAGGTCGAGGAGGCTGACCAGCGTTTTTCCGGTCGAATACCTGCCGCTTTCGGGTATCCTGTACACCTTCAGCCAGAATGCCCTGCCCTTGTCGGTGAAGAGAAGGAGGTAGCTGTGGTTTTTGGTGACTATCACGTCATGGACGACGTCCTCCTCCTTCGTCTCGGTGCCGATGACTCCCTTGCCCCCGCGGTGCTGGGAGCGGTATTCCTGCAGGCTGACGCGCTTGACGTAGCCGCGGCTGCTGATTACGACCACGACGTCGTCGTTGGGGATGAGCGACTCCATGTCTATGCCCCCGTCCTCCCCCTCGACCACTTCCGTCCTGCGCTCGTCGCCGTATTTCGCCTTTATCTCGGCAAGCTCGGCCTTTATGATTTCCAGTATCTTGCGGACGTCCGCGAGCACCTCGTTGAGCCATGATATCTTCTTCGTCAGCTCCTGGTACTCGTTCTCTATTTTCTCGCGCTCGAGGGCGATAAGCCTCGACAGCTTCATGTCGAGTATCGCGTTTGCCTGCAGCTCGCTCAGGCTGTAGCGGCCCATCAGGCCCCTGCGCGCCTCCTCGAGGTCCTTGGACTTCCTCAAGAACTCCACAATAGGGTCTATGTTACCGAGCGCGATGCGAAGGCCTTCGAGGATATGGGCCCTGGCCTTCGCCTCCTTCAGCTCGAACTCGCTCCTCTTCCTGACGACCTCCTTCCTGAACTCGACGAATTCGCGGATGAACTGGTAAAGCGGGAGAATCTTCGGGTGCTTGTCGCATATCGCCAGGTTGATTATCCCGAAGGAAGTCTGGAGCTGGGTGTGGGCGTAGAGCTGGTTGAGCACTATGTCCGCGTCCGCGCCCTTCTTGAGGTCTATCACGACCTCCATCCCCTCCTTGTCCGAGCGGTCGTGCACGCCCCCTATCCCGTCTATTTTCTTGTTCCTGACCGCCTCCACTATGGATTCTATGACCGCGGTCTTGGTTATCTGGTATGGGATTTCGGTGACTATTAACGCGTTCCTCTTCTCGTCCTTCCTGGCCCGGCCGCGGAGCTTAATCACGCCCCTGCCCGTCCTGTAAGCTTCCAGGATGCCGCCGCTGCCTACTATTATGCCGCCGGTCGGGAAGTCCGGCCCCTTCACGAGCCTGATAATCGCGCTCTCGTCCCCCCCTTCTATGAACGCGACGGTCGCGTCTATTATCTCGGAAAGGTTGTGCGGGGGGATGTTGGTCGCCATCCCGACCGCTATGCCGGACGAGCCGTTGATGAGGAGGTTCGGAATCCTTGTCGGGAGGACCGTCGGCTCCTTGAGTGTGCCGTCGAAGTTGTCTGTGAACGCGACTGTCTCCTTGTCGATGTCCGAGAGCATCTCCGCGGTGATCTTGGCCATCCTCACTTCGGTGTACCTCATCGCGGCGGGCGAGTCCCCGTCGATGCTACCCATATTTCCTTGACCATCAACTAACGTATACCGCAGCGAAAAAGGCTGGGCCATCCTGACGAGCGCGTCGTAAACGGCAAGGTCCCCGTGCGGGTGGTACTTGCCCAAAACGTCGCCGACGATGCGCGCGCTTTTCTTGGTGGGCTTGCCATAAACGTTGCCGAGGTCCTGCATGCCGAAGAGGACCCTCCGGTGGACTGGCTTGAGGCCGTCCCGGACGTCGGGAATGGCGCGGCCGATTATGACCGACATGGCGTAGTCGAGGTAGCTCTCCTTCATGTCGGCTTCAATCGGCCTGTTTGTAATCGTCTCCGGCATATGACCACTAGATGTCCAGGTTCTTCACGCTCGCCGCGTGCTGCTCGATGAAATTCCTCCTCGGTTCGACCTGGTCGCCCATGAGGATTGTGAAAAGCTCGTCCGCGACCATCGCGTCCTCTATCGTGACCTTCTTGAGCGTCCGCGTCTCCGGGTTCATTGTCGTCTCCCAGAGCTGCTCGGCGTTCATCTCACCAAGCCCCTTGTATCTCTGTATGTTCGCCCCGTCGCCGGTCTGCTTCGTGATTTCTGCGAGCTCCGCATCGCTGTAGGCGTACTGGACGCTTTTGCCCCTGGCGACGCGGTAGAGGGGCGGCTGGGCGGCGTAAAGGTAGCCTTTCTCGATTATCTGCCTGAAATACCTGTAGAAGAGCGTCAGTATGAGCGTCCGTATGTGAGAGCCGTCCACGTCGGCATCGCTCATGATTATAATCTTGTGGTACCTGACCTTGGCTATGTCGAAGTCGTCCTTGAACCCGGCCCCGATGGACAGGACGATGTTCCGTATCTGCTCGCTCTCGAGCACCTTGTGCATCGGCGCCTTCTCCACGTTCAGTATCTTGCCCCTCAGGGGGAGGATGGCCTGGTGCTGGCGGTCGCGGGCCATCTTGCTGCTCCCGCCCGCCGAATCCCCCTCCACGAAGAAAATCTCCGATTTCGCGGGGTCCTCCTCGGCGCAATCGGCGAGCTTGCCGGGGAGCACGCTGCTCTCGAAGACGTTCTTCCTCCGGATGAGGTCCTTCGCCTTCTGGGCCGCCTCGCGCGCCTCCATGGCGTTCACTATCTTGTCCATGATGCGCTTCGCATCCGGGGGGTGCTCCTCCATGTACGTCTTAAGGGAATCGTACACTATGGAGTCGACGGCCCCCCTTACCTCGCTGTTCCCCAGCTTGGTCTTGGTCTGCCCCTCGAACTGCGGCTCGGCTATCTTGATGCTGAGGATGGCGGTGATGCCCTCTATCGAGTCGTCGCCGGTAATCTTGTGCTCCTCCTTGACGAGCTTGTTGGTGCGGGCGAAGTCGTTGATTGCTCTCGTCAGGGCGGTCCTGAAGCCCACCACATGCGTCCCGCCCTCGATGGTCTTTATGTCGTTCACGAAGCTGTATATGCTGTCGCTGTAGGCGTCCGTGTACTGCAGGGCGCACTCTATCTCGAGGTGATCGTTCTTCTTCGCGAAATAGACCGGCTCGTGCAGCTTGTTCTTGGCCTGGTTGAGGTATTTCACGAACTCCGCAATCCCCCCCTCGTAGCAGTATTCGCTCTTTTTCCCGTCCTTCTCGTCCTCGAGCGTTATCCTCAGGCCCTTGTTCAGGAAAGCGAGCTCCATCATCCGCTCCGCGAGGTAGTCGAATTCGAAGGCTATCGACTGGAATACCTGATGGTCGGGCTTGAACGACACCCAGGTCCCGCGATTCTCCGTGTCCCCCATCACGGTAACGGGGCTCGACAGCCTGCCGCGGGAATAGGATATCCTGTGGATTTTCCCTTCCCTGTGGACCTCTATAATCATCCATTCCGAGAGGGCGTTGACGACGCTCATGCCCACCCCGTGCAGGCCTCCGGAAACCTTGTAGGCCTTCTTCTCGAACTTGCCCCCGGCATGGAGGGAGCTCGAGACCAGCTCGAGCGCGGATTTCCCGGAGGCGTGCCGGTCCGTGGGGATGCCCCTGCCGTCGTCCTTTATCATGACGCCGCCGTCCTGCCTCAGGGTTATCGTTATGTTCCTGCAGTGGCCCGCGAGGGCCTCGTCTATGCTGTTGTCCACGATTTCGAACACGAGGTGGTGGAGGCCCCGCTTGTAGGTGTCCCCTATGTACATTCCGGGCCTTTTCCTGACGCCTTCCAGACCCTCAAGGACCTGTATCTCCTTCGCGGTATATCCGATGTCTTCACCCATAAAAAAACCACTGGTCCTGGAACCCCATTTCACGTCGTAGAGAATAGCGTAAATGAATTGCCTGAAAGCCTTTATATGGGTTGTGTTTTTGGGCCAATTCCTGCCCTATTTTTTACCATGGCAATACTGCTATACACACAAAAAGGAGGGCCTTGCGCGCCTAAAAAAGGGCCTTCTCCGCACACCAAAAATCAGCCGCCTTCGAACAGCTTCATCTTGGCCTTCCACTGCTCCATCGCGTCCTTGAACTTGTCCCTGTTGACGAAAACAATGGAATATACGGTCCTGCCCTTCATCATCACGATTACCCTGCGCTCGCCCTGCGCTATGAAGCTCACGGGCTCGTGCTGGCCGAGGTTCTTCGCGAGCGACTTGAGGTATGATGCGAGCTTCATGGACAGGGCGGTCATCACCGTCCCCCCGCCTTCTGCGAATTCGGACACTATGGGCTTGTCGTCCTTCATCACGACCGCCCCCCGTATGAAGCCGCGCTGGACGAGGTCCTGGACCATCTGCTCGGGCGTGACCTTCTTGCGCTTGATGGAGTCGCGCTCGAATACGAGGCCCTCGGCGCCCTCCTCCTTGACGTACCTGCTGAGCGCCCAGTTGCGCAGGGAAGCCGGTATCGTCACCAGCGAAGAGGTGTATACCTCCCCCTGCTCGGAGAGCCCCTTCGCTATGCTTTCCTTCCATTTCGCCCAGCTCTCGTCGGTCAGGCGCTTCCTCTCCTTGAGGCCGCTTACCGCCCTCTCCACCTTCGAGAGGTCCTCGTCTATGACTGCCTTCGTCCTTGCGGTCATCTCCTTGGTCAGGGCGTCTATCTTCTCGGATTTCATCGCGCTCAGGACCTCGTATTCCTTGGACACTTCGAAGTCCTCCTTGCTCAGCTCCTCGATGAGCGTCTCAAGCTCCTTTATCCTGTCCTTTAGCGATGCGGCTTTGGCGAGGAACATGTCCTTTTCCTGCTTGATTACCATGCCGTACGCCTTCTCGAGTATCGTTATCTTCGCGATGTTGTCGATGACGAAGTAAAGGAAGACGAAGCCCACGAACGAGAGGCCGATGACGACGAGGCCGGCTCCGCTCGCGAGGATGACCTCGAACGAGCCGAGCACTGTGGGGGCCGAGGGCGGCTGGGCGATGGCCGTGAGGGAAGGCACCGTCAGCGCCCCGGCAAGCGCCACCAAAGCTATGATTATGTCGGTCTTCCACTTGACGTCGGTCCTGCCGAAGGCCTTTCGGAAGCCTGTGGTGAATGTCGCCCCGGCCGCGCGCTCGGAAACCATGGTGAAGGCGAGCACGAAGAAGTTGTATATGAAGAACAGTATCGCGACCGTGATGCCGAGCGCGGCCCCGTAGGCGAAGAAGTAATCCTTCGTCAGGCCGTGGACCGCCGTCAGGAAGAAATTGGTCGGGGCGAGGAAGACCAGATTGAGCTTCCTCACCTTGACATCAGGAGCCCTGAGGGCGCTCACTACGTTCTCCGGAGATTCGGCTGAGCGGAACTCGTATTCGAAAACGTAGCCGTCCTTCGCGGCTCCGGACGACGTCCAGTTGACGAGCGCCCACCCGCCTTCTGAGGAGGCCGAGATGGTCTGAATTGACGATATCTGCTCGGGCTGCGGGACGACGGAAGACGGAACCCTGTCCGAAATCCCGAGGTTCGCGGTCTCGGCCCCGCCGCCGTTCGCGCCCTGGCCCTTTACCGTGAGAATCATCCTGTACCTGTAGCCCGTCGGCTCCGCGCCGTGCGTTCCTATCCTCGCGAGAGCCTCGTTGATGTAGGGGACGCCGAAGTCGTTGTGCTGGCACAGCCCGAAGTCCGCAAGCGTGTAGACCGGGTTGGAGTTGATGCTCCCGACCTCGGTGATTATGCCCCTTATGTTCTGCATGAACTCCGCGCGCTCCTCTTCGCCCGCGGTGCGGAACTCGACCACGCTCCTGCGCGCGTCCAGCAGGAGCGAGCGTATCCTGTTGTTGGACTGGACATATGAAATCATGGAGCCGGCGATTACCTCCTCGTCGTTCTCGACTATCCTCTTGCACTTCACGGAGGCCGCCGAGCAAAGCTTGCTGCATGTGAGTATGTCGGAGCATACGACGCTCGCAAGGCCGATCTGCTCGCTGCATTCGGTCTCGGCCTGTATCCTGGATTTGGAGAACTCCTCCAGGCTCTGGTCCGCAAGGAGCAGGTCCACGTCCGTGAGGTTGGGGTCTATCTCAGAGAACGCGCCGGAGGTTTCGACGGCGACCGTCATCTGCCTCGTCACTGTCAGCCCGGATTCCGGGACGGCGACCGGCGCGAAATCATAAACCGCATAGTCATACGAGCCGTCGCTGTCCAGGTCGACTTCCTGGCTGTTGGAGACCGACTCGGCCCGCGAGCCGGGGAACGTCCGGTCCTCGAGGCAGCCGAATCCGAGAAGCGTAACTATGAATAGCAGCGCCAGCAATCGTCGCATGCAAGCCATTCCGTAGCGTTCTTTTAAAAGATTGCTTCCGAGGCTTAGCCATGCGGAAAATCCTCTCCTCAGTGGCAGCCGCGATAAGCCCTAACCGGGCCGAGGCGGAGGAGGAGCTGGCGTTCGCGCGGATGCTGGTCTCGCACATCCAGGAGAACGCGCCCCAGGGGTGCGAAGCAGTCCTCACCGGCTCGATGGCCAAGGGGACCTTCCTGCGGGACAAAAGGGACATAGACATCTTCGTCCTTTTCGACCGCTCGGTCCAGAGAAGCGAGCTGGAGCCGCACATCAAAAGGATAATGGAATTTTCGTTCCCCACCCTCGGCTACCAGCTCAGCTACGCCGAGCACCCATACGTCCGCTTCCATTTCGAGGGCAGGCGCATAGACCTCGTTCCGGCCTACAGGATAGATGACGCGGCGGAGCGCCAGAGCGCGGTGGACCGCTCGGTCCTGCACACGGTCTTCGTCCTCGACAACCTGAAGGAGGGCCAGCGCGCAGATGTCCTGCTCACAAAGCAGTTCCTGCGGGCTGCCGGCCTCTACGGGGCGGAGATACGCGTGGAGGGCCTCTCCGGATACCTTTGCGAGCTCCTCATAATAAGATACGGCTCGTTCCGAAGGCTCGTCCGGGCGATATCGAAATGGAAGCCGCCCGTCCTCATCGACCTGAAAAAATACTACAAGGCCCGCGACCTGAAGGCCCTCCGGGAGCGCTTCCGCTCGGACTTCATAGTCGTCGACCCCACCGACAGGAACAGGAATGTTGCGGCCGCGGTCTCCCCGGCGAACCTGAAGAGGCTGGTCGCGGAATGCCGGGCGTTCGTGAGGAAGCCTACCGCGGAGGCGTTCTTCAGGAAAAGGGAAACGTTCGAGGAGCAGGCGGCCAGGCTCTCGAAAGGGAAGAAGCTCTTCCTGCTCTCGATGCCCCGGCCCGATGTCGTCGACGACATCATGTGGGGCCAGCTCCACAAGCTCCTCGGGCAGCTCAAGCCGCATCTCGCGGACTTCTCCCCGGCGAGCATATTCGCCGACGACAGCCAGCATATAGTCCGCATCGCGTTCGTCCTCGGGAGGGACGAGCTTCCCAAAACGATGGAGGTGGAAGGCCCGCCCCTGAAGATGAAGGAGCATGTTTCAGGATTCAAAAAAAGCCACAAAAGGGCGAAATTCAAAGCCAAAAAAGGGAAGATATGGGCGACCGTCCGGAGGCCGGTGACGAAAGCCTCCGCGGCGATAATGGAGTTCTTCCGTGCATACTCAAAAACCCGCTCGCATCTCGCATATCCGGAAGAGATGCTGGTTCTGGAGACTCCCAAGTTCGATGGGCGAAACACGAAGCGCAAAGCACGCAAGAAGTAATCAATGGCCGCCCCGGCGTTAATTTAACATTTTTAAATACCTCCAGCGACAATATCTACATGCAGACCAAGAGTACGGAAGCGGAACGAGTCCCTGCATCCAAATCCAGAAGGAACAGATTCGTTTTCGCCGGGGTGCTTGCAGCCTCCATCGCTGGTTCATGCGCCGCGGCAGTCCGGAACGGCAATGTCGGCTTCGAAGGCAGCTGCCATCGTCCTGTTTCCGGCGGCTACGGAGTCAGCGCCATACGCCTCAGCATCCTGAAGCGCAAGGTTGAATTATTCTGCAGTTATAGCCGTCACCCCAACACAGTTCACGGAGAAAATTGTACTTATAAGAGCAAAATGCCAACAGGCCGGAAAAAGACTGCACCGGGCGGGAAGGTTTGGAGTGAATTCGAGATTGAGCAGTCTGTTGTCGAAAGGAACGCTGGAAGCAGTGACGTAGTCTCGCGCAAAAGCACAGCAAATGCCTACGAGCCTGAATAACCCAGGGCATAGCCCTCTCCCCCGAACCATGTGTGCAGAGTTTTGGGACAAAAATTTTTATGGGTTTATACAAGCATAATCTTCATGAACGTCGCCCTCGGAACTTCTGGAAAAAGGGACAGGAACGACCGGCCGCGCCCGCAGCGTGCTTTCACGAAGGAAACGCTCCTGGCAGGGCTTCTGACGGGCTGCGGCCCCATCGTCGAGCCGCCGGGGGAGGGAACCGGGACGGGCGGGGCCTCGGGCGGGACCACCGGAAGGACGGAGACCGCATCAACAGCCGACACCACTGCGGGGGAGCAGTGCTTCGACCTTGGAACCGCGCTGTCCTGCATGCCGCTCGTATCGAAGATGATGCAGCCCGGAGACAGCATGCGGTTCAACAAAGGAGAGGTTTCCTTGGACGATGTAATCTTCCCGGATGGCGGCGTGCCGCTTGCCAGGCTCTCGGTCAGGAGTGACGACTGCGTCCCGCTCGCGGACGAGCTGTTGGAAGAGGGCAACGGGTTGGCAGTACAACATCCCGACACTACCCAGATATTCGCCTGGCCCCGCGTGGTCCATGCATCCGGGGCCGCAGACGTGCAAGTCGCGGACTCGCCGGCCTGCGCCCTGCAATGCAATGCCGATGGCAACTTCGTGGGGGACATGGCGGAAGGGGCGGAGGAGGTCATGGACCATTATTCCGTGAGGCTGACGGACGCAACGGACCCGGCAAGGTTCGAACTCCGGGATTCGGGCACTGATGAGCTCCTGTGGGTGCAGCATCTCGGCCCGGGGTCGATAAAGACGGCTTCGTTCGGGACCGAGATCGTGGACATATGGGTAACCCAGATAACGGTGGGAACAGGCGCCAGCGTCAACATGGCGTCGCTGAACTGCCCCTGAGCCGGCGCTTGGACTAGCGTTCAGCACGCAAAGCTCATCAAGCCGAATATCAAGGCAACCCACAATCCCCAGTACACGAGGGCCGGCAGCAGCACCGCCGCGGCCGCCTGCCAGAATCCAAGCCTATTGATTTCACGCAGGCCCCGGAACGCGTTGCCGAAGGATACGAACGGCGTGAGGCCCCCCACGCAAGGCACCCATCCCAGGAGAAGAGATGGCGTCGAGGCGTAGAAGTACATCTGGAAGGTGTCCGTTACCGGCCTCTTTCCCCCGAAAAGACCTATCATGAAATGCGACACCAGCGGGAGCACGAGCCCTATGCCGAAGGCGTAGGTGAACGTGCCGAGCGCCATCGCGAGCAGCGAGACGACGACACTCCCGCTCGAGGCGAATGCGACCGCGAAACTCGCAGCGCTACCGATTGCAAGAAGCATGGCGAAGTACGTGAGGGAGAACGCAAACCCCTCCCCGAGCAGGCTTTCGAACTCCTTTTCATTGATGCCCCATATCGTCTTCCTCATTTTTTCGAGGTACCCCATAGGCCCACCTCAAAGCATCACCCGCTCGCCCGGAAGCGGGGCGAGGGCGTCGAATCCGTGGTCCTCTTTCAGTTCTATTGCGAACTCCTCCGGCTTGTCCCCATGGACGAGCAGGACTTTTTCCGGATTCGCCTTCTTTATGAAATTCAGGATGTCCGTCCTGCCGGCATGCGCGCTGAAATCGAGGTACTCGACCGGCAGGTCAATGCTCAGCTCCTGCCCCTCCTTCATTATGCTCCCCTTGTTCTGGAGCAGCCATCCGTTCGTGCCCTCGACGCAGTATCCGGTGAATATCAATTTCGATTCCGAGTTCGCGTTGAACAGGTAGTTCAGGACGGGCCCGCCGTTCATCATGCCGGCGCTGGAGATTATCACCGAAGGCTCCCTCGTCGCCGCCCTCTTGTCCGCGATGGACTCGACCATCTTCACGCTCCGGACGGCCTTCCGGAAAGCATCCGCGTCCTTGATATACTGCGGATACCGCAGATACACCTTCGTTATGTCCCGTCCCATCCCGTCCACGAAGACGGGCACTTCCTCGTCGTAGTGCCTGATGAGGGCCATCAGCTCCTGGGTCCTCCCGAGGGCGAAGGAGGGGAGGATGACGTTCCCGCCGTTCTCTATCGTATCGTATATGTGCTCCATCAGCATTTTCTCGGTCTCGTGGCGCGGGGGGTGCTCCTTTTTCGCGTACGTGCTCTCTATCATCAGGTAGTCCACGCCGTCCACGGGCTTCGCGCCCCGGTGCATGAAAGTGTCCTCGCACTTGAAGTCCCCGGTGTAGAAGAAGACTTTCCCCCCATGCTCGATTTCTATCATCGCCGAGCCGCTTATGTGCCCGGCGTCATGGAGGCCTATCGTCGTCTCGCCGGTCGTGATGGGCTTCCTGTAAAGGAGCGGGTCCCAGTGCTTAAGGGCCTTCTTGAGGTGCGGCAGGCGGTAGGGGAGCCCCTCGCCCATGATTTTCATGCTGTCCTCCCAGAGGATTTCGCAGATGTCCTTGGTGGGAGGAGTGGCGTACCACCTGATTTTGTGCTCGGTATAAAGCGCGGGCAGGCACCCGCTGTGGTCGAGGTGCGCATGCGAGAGGACCGCGAGGTCCGGCTCGATTTGTGTTTCCAGCGGGAACTTGGGCTTGCCGCTCTCATCGAAAATCTTGATGCCGTAGTCGAGGATTATCCTCTTGTCGGTGCCGAGCAGGAACGCGCTCCGGCCCACCTCCCTCGACGCGCCCAGGCACTCGACGAACTCCATGCACAGGCTTTCTATACAAATCTTTAATAGCTTCCCCGTCGTTTTTCCCTTAGACACTTCTAGGGCTCTCCATGGAAGGCTCGGCGATTCTGGATTTCGGATGGGTTCTGCTTTTTGCGGCCATTGCTGGCATGCTTTCAGTCCGGCTCAGGCTGCCGCCTGTTGCCGGCCTGCTGATTGCCGGCATGATTATGGGCCCGAACGTCCTTCATCTTGTGAGTCTTCCGACGATAGAGACTTTTGCGGAGATTGGCGCGGTCCTCCTCCTTTTCATGATAGGGGTGGAATTTTCGGTTGCGAAGCTGCTCTCTACCGGGCTCAGGGCGGTCATGAGCAGTCTTCTCCTCATTCTCTCCACGTTCACGTTCATGCACGAGCTGGCGATACTGCTCGGCCTCGACCCGCTCACCTCCCTTTTCGTCGGGGCGATGTTCTCCATGAGCAGCACCGCGATAATGATGAAGCTGCTCGAGCAGAAGGGCCTTGTCGGTCGGCAGGAGGTCCCCATCCTCATAACGATTCTCATCATTGAGGACATCATCGCGGTTTTCATGCTGACATTCTTCTCCAGCCTCAAGACCGGCGCCTACACCGCCGAATCCGTGTTCGGGGCGGTCGTCGTCTCGCTCGCGATACTCTCGTTCGGCTACATCATTCTCCAGAAGCTGCTGAACAGGTTCGCAATCATATTCCTGCGCTACCAGGCCGAGGACACCCTCATCCTTTTCTCGTTCACCTTGGGAATTGGAATGAGCATCGCCGCATCCCTGCTCGGCCTGACGCCCGCAATCGGCGCGTTCATGGCCGGGAGCATAATCGCCGGGCTCCCGAACGGCCGCGACTTCGAGCATGCGATACGTCCCTTCAGCCACGTGTTTTCATCATTTTTCTTCCTCTCTGTTGGAATGCTGATAAATCCGGTCGCCCTGCTCGCGCACGCCGAGCTGGCCGCGGTGCTCATAGGAGGGTTCATGGTTATAGTATTCCTCGCTACGACCTTCTCGTTTTTCCTGATAAGCTCGAGCGGGCGCTCCTCCGTCTTCGCGGGAATTGCGATGCTCCCTCTCGGTGAGTTCTCCCTGCTCATAGCCAAGGAATCAGTAGGGGTGATACAGACCGATATCGTCGGAATAGCCTCGGCCGGCGTCCTTGTGACGTCAATCGCAGGCTCCATCGCGCTTGGGAGGACCGAGCATGCCTATCTGCGCATCAAGAAGACGCTGCCCCCCAAGTTCCTCGACACCCTCAGGGACGCCTCCGGATACTTCATGAGCGTTCTCAGCACTTTCGAGCCCGGCGGCTATTTCCACAACCTTTTCGTGTCGGAATTGAAGCGCCTCACGGCTGACATTCTCTACCTCCTGGGGGCGTCCATCTTCTACCTCGCGGCGAGGCCCTTCCTGGGCTTCCATGTCGAGTTTTCGGGCAGCACTTTCAGCGCGGATATGGGCCTTCTAGTCCTGCTTGCCCTTATTTCACTCGTCCCGCTCGCGAAGCTCCTCGAGTCCCTGAAAAAGCTCTTCGATGCGCTCTCGACGATATTCTCGCGGACGACGCCCCAGGCCTCGAAAGGAGCGATAGCGCGGAACCTCGCTATCGCGGCGCTCCTCTTCTTGCTCTTCGCGAACACCTACCTCGTCGTGGAACTCCTGGAGCTGCCCCGCATTTTCAACTGGATATCCCCTCTTTTCGGAATAATGTGCGTATTCTTCCTCTGGAGCGCGGTCCGGGCATCTACGCTCTGGTTCATCCTTACAGGGAAGCGCCCGGCCGGCATCATGGGCCAGAAAATCGTCGCGGCCGAGGACGACCTGATAATAGTAGGGGAAGGGCCGAAAAAGGAGGAGCCGGAGAAGGCGGAGCAGAAGAAAAAGGAGGAAAAGAACAGAGGGAAGAGGAAAGTAGTGTTCCTCCGCTGACTTCGCTATGTTTTTATTTTGGTGATGGGAATCTTGCTATTGTATGCCGGAACAGGATGCGAACACCAAAAGGCTTGGCATCGGAATTGCCCTAATCGCAGTCATCTATCTGATTGCCGTGCCTTTCTACATGCATTTCGAGGGGCTGGGCATCATCGATGCGATCTACTTCACATCGACAACGATAACGACCGTGGGCTACGGGGATATTGCGCCGAAGACCAATGAAGGGAAGCTTTTCACGGTTTTCGTGCTCTTTTCAGGCGTTTCCGTCTTTTTCTATCACGTCACCCATTTCGGCCTGTTCCGGGAGAGGACCATCGACCCGCACGTCCAGCGCAGGCTGGAAGTGCTCCGCAACCTCACCGCACTCCAGACCGGGAGCGTGAAGAGCGAGGAGGTGAAGAGGATAAAGGAGAAGATGCGCGGCAGGGCGGACGCCGACAAAAACCAGGGGTTCGGTAGATTATAGTGTACGGGGAGAAATTCGGCCGGAACCCGCTTACGGAGGCGCAGCAGCGCAAGGTGCGGCAGGCGGTCTTCGCCATAGTCGGCCTCGGAGGCACAGGCGGCTTCATACTGGAGAACCTCCTCAGGATGGGCGCGGAAAACTTCATCGTCTTCGACCACGACCGGTTCGAGCTGTCCAACTTCAACCGGCAGGCCCTTGCGACGGACGAGTTTTTGGACCAGCCCAAGGTCCATGCCGCCGTGGCGCGGGCCAAGGCGATAAACAAGAACATCAAAATCAGCGCGTTCGATAGATTCGAAGAGACCTCCCCGCTCGCGGGCGTCTCGCTTGCGCTGGACGGAACGGACAACATACAATCGAAGCTCGCGATAGCAAAGGCCGCACGAAACGAAAATATCCCGTTCGTCTTCTCCTCGGCCGAGGGCTCCCGCGGAATAGTCACGGTATTCACCACCTACAAGTTCGAGAAGGCCTTCCAGCTCCCCCGGGACCCTGAGGCGCTCGCGCGATATGGCGCCTGCTCTTCGATAATATGCCCGGCCGCCTCCCTCGCAGGGACGCTCGCCGCATCGCAGGCCGTGAATTACCTGATAAAAAAGCCCTACGCCAAAGCGCCGGAGGCCGTCTTCTTCGACCTTTTCCGGAAGGAAACGTTCTGGAGGTCGAGGCTGGGATGAATTTCTACGTGGTCGAGCCCTGCGCGACCGCGCGGGGAATCGAGATAAAGCTCAGGGACAGGAAGCTCGACCTCGCGAAGGCGGAGCGCGCGCTTTCGGCCATCGGCGAAATCATGGGCAGCAGCCCAGTCGTCCTGCTGGTAAAGGTGGGAAAATACAGCATCAGCGTTTACGGAAGCGGCAGGATGATGGTGAAGGGAGCGAGGAAGTCCGAAACGAAGAAAGTGGGCGGGCTTGCGGAAAAGCTCGTTACCGCGCTCGAGAAGGGCGGTGCGCTCGTATGAAAATCGACCTCCATGTCCACACCAAATACTCGATAGACTCGATTATCGAGCCGAAGGCCCTTGCGGCAAAATCGGCTGCGCTCGGCATCATCCCCGCAATCACAGAGCACAACAACATCGACTCGCACGCAGCCATGCGCTCGCTGAAGGCGGACTTCATTTCCGGGGAGGAAATCCGCACCGACCGGGGCGACCTCATCGGCCTGTTCCTCTCCGAAAACATCCCCAGAAAGACGCCCTTCGCGGAAGCCATCGACAGGATCCATGAGCAGGGCGGCCTCGCATACCTGCCGCACATGTATGACAAATCCCGCAAGGGAGTGGTTCCGACCGAAGCCGAGGCCCAAAAACTGGACATAGTCGAAGTCTTCAATGCCCGATGCCCCCTCGACTCCTTCAACAAAAAAGCCGGGGAATTCGCGAAAAAGCACTCACTCGCGGAAGCGGTGGGGAGCGACTCGCACTTCCTGATGGAGTTCGGGCACAATTACGTAGAAGTCCCTGATTTCGACCTGGACAACCCCAGAAAACTGATGAAGGCGCTCAAAGCAAACCCAAGACACAAAACCAAAAAAGCCACGCTGCTCGTGCGGGGCACCACGACATTCGTCGCCATCGGCAAAAAGCTCCTGCGCGGCCCTGTTCTTAATAAGTTTTTCTGAAAGAAGCTTCCGATGCGCGAGCCGGACAATATTCTGTGGTATCTCGTCATGGGCACGCGCGGCGGGCCGGTGCGCCTGCAGATGCTCGCCCTCCTAGATTCGCGCCCCTACAACGCGAACCAGCTCGCCTCGCTCATGAAGCTCGACTACAAGACCGTCCGGCACCACCTGGGGGTTCTGCTGGAAAACGGACTCGTGAGGGTATCATCCGAGAAGCGGTACGGGGAGCTCTACCACATCACCGATTACGCCCGGGAAAGCCTGAAGGCTTTCGGGAAGGTATTGGAGGGGCTGAAATGAGGTCGAAGCGGACCCGGGCCCCCATCATGGGCAAGGCGAGGCTATCCGGCAATTTGGGAAAATGCTAATAAAGAGGATTTGCGGGGTTGATATACATGGCGATGCTTGATTTTGCCACCATACTGAGCTTCGTCAACGTGCTCCTGCTGCTCTCGCTCGCGTACGTCTACGTTTCCAACTACATGAAGGTGCGCTCGAAGATCGGCCTCGGGCTGATTTTCTTCGCCGGCCTCATGCTCCTCCAGAACCTAGCGGCAATCTACTTCCAGTTCATGATGATTATGTATTACACGGACGAGGTCGCGAGCTTCGCGCTCATACTGACCCTCCTCGAGACGCTCGGCCTAGCCTGCCTCGCATATATTACATGGAAGCCGGGGGGATGAAGCGGTGGGCTGGGGAAAAGATATGGGAAGAAATTGGGAATAGGTTTTTATAGGTGAGAAAACCCGCCTTCTCCGGTGCGAACATGAAATACCTTGCATTTTTGCTTGCGGCATCCATCCTGCTTTTCGGATGCGCAGCTCAGACCGGGGACGCGATGATGGAAAAGAATGACTCCGCGATGGTGAAAAACGATTCCATGGCCGGGGAGAAGAACGACTCGATGGCTGGCGGGAACTCAATGGAAAAGCCCGATTCGATGGAGAAGCCCGGTGACGCGATGAGTAACGATTCGATGGAAAAGCCCGGAGATGCCATGGAGGATGATTCAATGGCGAAGCCCGATGACGCGATGGACGGGGGGATGATGGAATCCCCGTCCGGCTACGTCTCCTTCACCAAGGCCGCATACGACAAGGCCCGCTCCGAGGGCAAGGTCGTCTTCCTTGAATTCTATGCGAACTGGTGCCCCATCTGCGCGGCCCAGGCGCCTGCGCTCGAGGCGGCATTCTCAGAACTGAAAAATCCTGATGTCGCCGCATTCCGGGTGAACTACAAGGATTCCGACACCGACGCGGACGAAGTGGAGCTCGCCAGGCAGTTCGGGATAACCTACCAGCACACCCACATAATTCTCGACGAAAACGGAAACGTCGCGAAGCGGTCGCAGGAAGAATGGAGCAAGGAGGACATACTCAGCGAAGTCGAAAAGGTGGCCGGCTGAATGGCAGAAATAACGCTTATCCTGGCATTCGTCGCGGGCGTCGTGTCGTTCCTCAGCCCGTGCGTCCTGCCCCTCATCCCGGCATACCTAACTTTCCTCGCCGGCACCACCCTCAAGGAGAAATACGACGCCGGAACGCGGGCGAGGATATTCCTGAGCAGCGTCTTTTTCGTTTTAGGATTCTCGGTGGTGTTCTCCGTTCTTGGAGTCCTTCTCCAGAGCGTGCTTTCCGGGATAGCCTACGACCTGCAGGCCTTTTTGGGGTACATAGGCGGCATAATAATCATATTCTTCGGGCTGATGCTCATCGGCCTCGTACGCATCCCCGCCCTCGAAGCCGAGCGCAAAATACAGCTGAAGGGCCTCAGCACGTCATACCTTGCATCGTTCGTCTTCGGGGCCGCCTTCGCGGTCGGCTGGACGCCATGCGTGGGCGCGGTCCTGGGCGGCATCCTCACGCTCGCTGTGACCGACCCCGGGAGCGCGTTCCCGCTCATGCTCACCTACTCGCTCGGCCTGGGCATCCCTTTCCTGATGGTTGGGCTCTTCGTGTCGAACGCCTCGAAATTCATCAAAAGCATGGGCCCGCTCCTGAAATGGCTGAACGTCATTTTCGGCATAATACTGGTAATCCTCGGCATCCTGGTATTCACCGGGACCCTTCCGCTGATTGCGAACCTGGGATTCCTGAACGATTTCCTGCTGTCGAAGTGATGCTATGGAACTTAAGCCGAACAATCCCCTGCTGCTCGGAGCCGCAGTTCTCATCATTTTTTTGGCGATAGCCTATGTCGAATCCACAAAAGCGCAGATGAAGAACGAATTCGTGGGACAGCTCGACGGGGACAACGCCACCAAGCAGGGGCTGTTCCCCAAGGCCCCCGAGCTCTCCGGGATAGAAGGCTACATCAACGCGCCGGAAGGCTTCAGGCTGTCTGACATTAGGGGCAAGGTAGTGCTGGTTGACTTCTGGACCTATTCGTGCATCAACTGCATCCGCACGCTTCCCTATCTCACCGCATGGGACGAGAAATACCGGGACGACGGCCTCGTAATCGTCGGAGTCCATACCCCCGAGTTCGAGTTCGAGAAGGAATACGCGAACGTGTTGGCGGCCGTTGAGAAGCACGGGATAAAATACCCGGTGGTGCTCGACAACGGCTTCTCGACCTGGCGGGCCTACAACAACCGCTTCTGGCCCCACAAATATTTGATTGACGCGGACGGCTTCATACGCTACGACCACATCGGGGAAGGCGCTTACGGGGAAACCGAGGAGATGATACAGAAGCTCCTCGCCGAGAGGGACGCCAAGGTCGAAATGGGCGGCCTTGTCTCGGAAAACATAACCGAGGAAACGCCCACCCAGGCCACCACCCCGGAAAAATACCTCGGCTACTCATTCGCCCTGCCACGGGGGCAGAACATCGGTAACGCCGGGGGCCTGAAGCCCGGGGAAACGGCGGACTACTCGCTCCCCGCCTCCTACCAGCCCCACGTCGTCTACCTTGATGGCTCATGGAAGAGCGAGCCGGAATACGTTGAGCTTGCTTCCGAAACGGGCAAGGTAGTCCTCAAATACAGGGCCAGGAACGTCAACATCGTAGCGGAGGGGGACTCCACGCTCTCAATCACGCTCGATGGCTCGGTTCCGGAAGGCGCGCTGGGAGGCGATGTGAAAATCGCGGGTGGGAAAGCGACAGCCGGGGTTTCGGAAGAGCGGCTCTACAGCATCGTGGAGGACGAAGGCTATTCCGAGAAGACGCTCGAGATGGACGTTTCGGGGAAAGGCTTCAGGCTCTATACCTTCACGTTCGGCTGAAGCATTGTCCGGCGGACAAAAACACGAAACCTATTTAATCTTAGGACAAGAACTTTCCCCCGATGGCTGAATCCTTCGTCGGAATCGAGATAGCCGTGATAGTGGTCACGGCCTCCGTGCTCTTTGCCGGCATCCTTTGGGGCGTGGGCAGGGCCTTCGGCTGGAAGCGCATCGAGCTCTTCGGAATTGAAGAGCTCATCCAGTCCATGATAAACTCGGCCATAATCGGCTCTTTCGCCGCGGTCATCGAGCTCGTCGGAGCGGTAAGCTCGACGGTCGTCGGCGAGTCCTGCAAGGACGGGAACGTCGTAACCCAGCTCTCATGCACCCTCGGCACCCTGAACGCGATGCTTTTCTCGATGTTCCAGAACCTCGCCGAGACGCTCAACCTCATCGGGTACTACCAGACGCTTTCCCTCGATTTCGGCGCCTTCGGCATCTCGCCTTTCTCCAACCTCAGCGCGGTGTCCTCCCTCCTCTCGCTCCAGCTCCTCAGCCTCGACGCCATAATAATACTGATGGAGCTCAACCGCCAGATTGCCTCCTTCATCGGGCAGAACGCGCTCGGCCTGCTGTTCCCGGTCGGCCTCGTCCTGCGCACCTTTTTCGCTACGCGGCGCGTCGGGGGCTTCCTGATAGCCCTCGCTGTCGGCCTGTTCATCTTCTACCCGACTTTCATACTCGTGTTCCCCAACCCCCAGAACGACATAAACACATCTACTGAGCTGATGGGGAATTTCACCAACAACAGCTTCTACGCGAGCGTCCCGGTCCTCGACCTGAACAGCAACAACGCGATAGCGGCGAAGCTGGACCTGATGAGCGGCAGGTGCGACCCGACGGGCTACAGCATAACGAACCTGACCAACGCCAGCAACACGACGACGCTGTGCGACGACTTCCTCGCGGACAACTACCTCGAGAACGTCTCCAACATCTCGAACGTCACCATCTATAACTACACCCTCGCGAACAGGACGTTCGACTTCACGGGCGAGCTTACCCTCATCACCCAGAGCAACAGCAACACCCTCTCGAAGTCCCTGCTTTATTCCGTCATCGCCCCGATATTCTCGCTCGTGATAACCATAGTTTTCGTCAGGGAGCTTGCGAACATCCTGGGAAGCGAGATAGGGCTCAAGACGATAGCCAGCGTATAGCATCTGCCGGACATCTTGCGCGTATACCCCCGTCGCATCGCGAGTAGTCGGATGGGCTGGTAGCGGCTTTTTAAATCCTGTAATCCAAATCATGGTATATGTTCATGAACAGGGCAGTAACCGCCGTCTCCCTGCTGGGGGGCGTCCTCGCCATCATAATCTCGCTCGTCTACGGGAACCCGCTCCTCCCGATAGCCGCGGCGGTCTTCTTCACACTAACGCTTTTGCTGTGGAAATACGGCTACCTGATAATCCCGGTCTTCACCAAGGCGACGAACGTCGTCGAGGTTCATGCCGGCTACGAGGTCCCGCCCACAAGGGACTACATCATCAAGAAGAACGAGAACGGCTATTTCGCATCCAAGTTCCTCGAGGTCAGGTTCTACGAGAGCAGCATGGACAAGAGCGCGGACGAGAAGCGCACAATGTTCGACTCCTTCGAGAAGGCCGTCAGCTCGCTCAAATACATCGTCAAGGTCACACTGATGATAAGCACGCTCGACCTCTCCAAGCACATCGACGAGATAAAGACCAAGCGCGGGGCGGTCGAAGCCAAGAAGGCCAAGGAGTCCAAGATAGCCCTCGACGAGAACATGAGGATGGACAGGGAGCTCGCCTACTGGAACCGCCTGCTGGACAGGATAACCCAGGGCGAGCGGCCGGTCGAAGTAATCGCCTTCGCCTCCACGACTGCCTTCGGGCTGACAAGGGACGAGGCTTTGAGCAGGGTGAGCAGGCAGTCCAAGGAGCTGCGCACAATCCTGTCGAGCTCGCTGGGGTGCGACGTCCGGGAGCTTTCGGACCTGGAGATGCTGAAGTGCTTCGAGTGGGACTTCTTCTTCCCGACCACCCAGGAAGAGATCCGGGACGCGCTCTTTTAGGCTTCCGTTTCCGCGAGCCGCCCCACCAAAAGTTTATATAGCCCCATAGAGATACATTTACGCCGATAAATTTTTGGTGCACGCCTCAGGAAATTTTGGTCAGAACCGGGGTTCGCCTCATGAAGTTTGGAATCGTATATACGGAGTCTGTACGGATGAAGTTTGATGAAACTTTAACCGGAGTATGCACGGAGGAAAGTTTCTGATGAAACCGTCTTACATGCTCTCGAAGGAGATTGCGCGGAAGATGATTCTCGTGCATCCCCCGGAGCCCCGCAAGGAGCTTCTCCTCTCGCCCCCCACGCAGGGGGTGTACATTGGAAAGACCAGGTACCTGCGCACCCCAGTCTTCTGGGACCCGAGCAAGCTGATTAACCCGCACATCGCGATTATAGGCATTACCGGGTCCGGGAAATCCTACACCGTCAAGACGTTCCTCACCCGCGCCTCACTGATATGGGACACGAACGCCATAATCCTCGACTGGGTCGGGGAATACAACGAGTGGGTGAGGCAGGCAGGGGGGCGCATAATCAACCTCGCGAAAGAGAAGCTCAACATCCTCGACCTCGTGGGCCTGCCGAAGCGGAGCAGGATAAAGCAGATACTCTCCGCTCTCGACACCCTCCTCGACCTCAAGAGCTATCCCAACGAGCGCGACGAGATAGAAGAGGCCCTCGAATACGTCTACTACAAGGGAGGGAGCCAGAAGCCGAGCATCCGCGATTCCCTGAAGATGATGAAGAAGGAGAGGGAAAAGCTGAGGACCGAGGGGAAGCTCGGCCCGGACGAGATGAAGGAAGTGCTCGACGAATTATGCGAGGACGGGAAATGCGAGAAGCCGACGCTCGCGACCGTCGTCCGCATCCTGGAGAAGCACGGGAAGAGGAAGGCCGCCCGCCTGCTCAAGAGGTTCACGGCCGAGGGCAGCGACTTCTTCGCAGGCAACTCGACGATGGACATAAAGAAGCTGACGACCAGCGGCCTCGTGTGCATCGACCTGCATGACCTCCCGAGCGAGGAAATCCGGTCGCTTGCAGGCCTAACGATACTCCAGTACATCAAGGAGCTGATGCGTTCCGAGGGGATGCAGAAGGACAACAAGCACGTCCGGCTTTTCGTGGTCCTCGACGAGGCGTGGAAGATAGCGCAGGACGAGCGCTCCGACGTCATCACCATCGTCCGGGAGGGCAGAAAATACAACTTCTCGCTTGTGATAGCGACGCAGAACCCGACCGACATGCACAAGACGATTTTCAGCAACATCGGCTCGGTATTCGTCCTCAGGCTCATCCTGAAGGAATACAGGGACTACGTCAGGAACTCGATAGGATACTCAGACTTCATAGACGGCGAGATTTCCAAGTTCGGCGTGGGGGACGCCGCGGTGAACATGATATTCGCGGAGAGGCAGACCAAGGTCATGACATTCCTGATGGACAGGATTGACGGGGAGGAGCCTCTCCTTATCTACAAGATCCGAGGTGGGGAGATGATGGTCGAGATAGAGCGCGAGCAGTTCGTCCGGATGCTCTACGAGATAGGGCTCAACGAGAGCCAATTGAACATGATAAAGGGCGAGTTCGAGCGGGGGGACGGGGTGCTCGACGGCGAGCAACTCGTCGCCATCCTGGAGAAGTTCGGGTATTCCAAGCCCTCCATAATCTCCTTCCTGCGCCAGCTGGGCATCGACGAGAAGAACCTGATACGCGTGTTCTCCCTCGTGCGAATGAGGAAGGCTACGAAGGGCGTGGTGAACGTCGTCCTGGAGGATGATGGAAATGGCTGAGGAGAAGATTTCCGTCGCGGCGAAGCAGGCGAAGCCGCTCAAAAGCCTGGCAGGGCTGCTGTCAGGCCTCGGCTTCACGAGGATATCGTACGCGAAGAACGTCCTTTCCGTCGAGAAGATAAAAGGGGCGGACCTGCAGGGCAAGCCCTACCTCGAGTACCGAATCGAGTTCAAGCCCGAGTCGATAGACTTCGTATACAGCTTTTCGGCCAAGCGGAGCAAGATAGCGAGGCTCCTCGACCTCATACCGACGTTCCTGAACATCCTGCAGGTCTCCGAGGACTACTACGACGTCCGGCCGACCAGCATATTCACCCCGATAAACGCCCTGCTTTCCGAGACGTCCAAAATAATAGACAGGGATGCGCTCGAATTCTCCACCCAGCTGACCGAGACGCAGAACCGCTACAACGACCTGCAGGCCAAATACGAGGACCTCGTCCGCTCGGGCGAGGCGAACACCAGGATACTGCTCGAGTGCGAGCGCAAGCGCGACGAGCTGCAGAAAAAATTCAACCAGCTCTCGGGGATGGGCGACGACCTCCTCAAGGAGTCGCTCTACAACTGGATTAAGATTCACGGGGGCACGATAGACGTGCGCGAGTTCTCCAAGGCGAACTCCGTCGCGGTGACGAGGGCAGAGGAGGGCCTCAACATGCTCATCAGGGAAGGGTACATACGGAGGAGGTTCGAATGAAGCGTCGCACCCGCAAAGAGCGGCCCTCGTCCGGAGGCGGAAGGTGGGATGCCGGAAACGATTCAGGGATGCCGGAGGCCAGCCAGTACCTTTTCACCTTCGAGATAATACGCCAGTACCCGACAATCCGCTCCTTCCTGATAAAGCAGCCCCTGAAGAAATCATTCGGCGACACGTTCCGCGAGCTTTTCGGAAACGCGAGGAAGTGAACATGAAGGTCCTGCTTGTAGGCAACGGGGCGAGGGAGCATGCCATAGCGGAGAAGCTCTCGGCCGACTGCGAGCTTTTTTCAGTGATGTCCCGGAAGAACCCGGCGATAGCGCACCTCTCGAAGGAATACTGGATAACCGACATCGAGGATGCGCAGGCGGTTTTGGCGGCGGTCTCAGGGAGGAAATTCGACCTGGGGTTCGCGAGCCCCGACGCGACGCTTGCGGCAGGCGTGAGCGACGCCCTGGCATCCGCCGGGATGCTCGTCGCCTCCCCCACGAAGTCCGCCGCCCGAATCGAGTGGGACAAGTCGTTCATGAGGGGCCTCCTCGAGCGCCACCGCATAAAAGGCTCCCCCCGCCACGAGGTCGTGAAGAGCGCCGCGGACGCGAGGAGGGCGATGAGGGAGCTTGGCGATGTCGCCATCAAGCCGCTCGGCCTGACCGGGGGCAAAGGCGTGAAAGTCAGCGGCGACCACTTCGGCCACGAGGAGGATGGCATGGCTTACGTTATGGAGCTGCTGAAAAAGGACGGGAGCGCGCTCATCGAGGAGAAGATTATCGGCGAGGAATTCACATTCCAGGCGTTCTGCGACGGCGTCCGCGCGGCGCCGATGCCGCCCGTCCAGGACCACAAGAGGGCCTACGAGGGCGACCGCGGCCCGAACACCGGGGGGATGGGCTCGTATTCGACCGGAAAAATGCTTCCTTTCATGGAGGAATCGGACCTGGATGAGGCGCGGGGGATAATGCAGGGCGTGGTCCATGCGATGAGGAAGGAGGGATTCCCCTTCATCGGGGTCCTTTACGGCCAGTTCATGTCCACGCCCCACGGCGTCCGCGTCGTGGAGTTCAACGCCCGCTTCGGCGACCCGGAGGCGATGAACGTCATCGCCCTGATGGAAGGCTCGCTCACCGACGCGTTCCTCTCGATGGCCGAGGGGAAGCTTGCGGCCCCCTCGTTCTCGGAGGACTGCACAGTAGTCAAATACCTCGTTCCCGAAGGTTACCCCGACAACCCCAAGAAGGACGCTGCAATCGGCCTGGACTCGGTCTCAATCGAACAAGCCGGCGCGAAGGTGTATTTCGCCTCCGTATACGAGAAGGAGGGAAAAATACTCACGACCGGCTCGCGCTCCTTAGGGGTTCTTGGGCGCGGAAAGTCGCTCGATGAGGCGGAGGCGATAGCGGAAAAGGCATGCGGCTTCATAAGCGGCCCGGTGTGGCACCGGAAGGACATCGGGACGGGCGGCCTTGTCGGTAAGAGGGTGGAGCGTATGAGGCGCCTCAGGGGCGGCGGGGCATGAGGGGTTTTGCAATACTTTTGATTTTCCTCGGCCTGTCCTTCGCGAACAGCTTCGGCCACGCGCGGATGACCATCGAGCGCGCATGGACGGTCGAAAGCGACACGCCGTTCAACTTCACGGGCGCAGTCGCCGTCAACGACAGCAACCAGAGGATACTCTCCATCGACTCCGCTCCGGAGATGGACTTCCATACCGATGAAAACGGGACCGTCTGGGCAAAATACAGCGGGAAGGGCGACCAGACCATTGTCGCCCGGGCGATAGTGGACGTGGATTACGACACGAGGCTCACCACAGACAGCGTGCCTTCCGGAACGCATCTGGAATCGACGCCCCTGACGGAGGCGGACGAGGAGATGGAGACGCAGGCGTTCCTGCTCATGGACGAATCCTCCTCGCTCAGGACGATAAGGAACCTCGTCAACTGGGTGCACGGATACATCAAGTACGACCTCAGCTACTGGGGCTCGGTCGATTCGGCGAAGGAGGCCTACGCGCAGAAGCGGGGCGTCTGCGTGGAATACTCGCACCTCCTCATCTCGATGGCCCGCTCGCTGGGGTTCGAGACGCGCTATGTGAGCGGCTACGTCTACGCTAACGCGTGGCAGCCCCATGCGTGGGCCGAGATTCGCCTCCCCGGATACGGCTGGATACCGGCGGACCCGACATTCGGCCAGGCTGGCATACTGGACAACACCCACCTCGCGGTCCAGAAGGGCGCGGACCAGTCCTCGACTTTCGACAGCCTGCTCTCGACAGACCCGGATGCCGCTCTTGCGGTCGACGACTCGGTCTCAGTGGCCTTCCAGTCCGAGGATGGGAAAGGCGTGGACATGGGCCTCACGCTCGACAACAGCACCTACCTCGTCGAAGTCGTGATGGAAAACAGCCGCCCGGAGTACGTTTTCGGGACGTATTCCTTCATCGCGCCGGACGGCTACGGAAAGGAGGGGACGCAGGTGGTCCTGCTCAAGCCATACGAGACCCTCCGGATGTACCACGGGCTCAACTACTCCCTGTTCCGGGACGGGTTTTCCTACCGGGTCCCCCTCAGCGCATCCTTCAATGACGCGCGCGCCGAGAGCGTCCTGGAGGTGGGGCCGCTTGGCATCTCCGAGGCTCCGGACCCCTCGCAGACGTGCCTCGTCGCGGCGGCGCTCTCGCTCCTCGTCCTCATCTCGGCGGGGCTGCTCCTCAAATAAAAACACTTCCACCCAACTTGAGCGTATGGCCAGGATACATGTCGTCGGGGCGGGCCCGGCAGGCTCCATCGCCGCGATAAGCGCGGCAAGATGCGGCCATGACGTCATCGTTTCCGAGGAGCACCCGGTGTCCGGGACCCCGGAAAACTGCTCCGGCCTCTTCTCGAGGGACGGCCTGGAATCGCTCCTGCCGTTTCTCGATTACAGGAAGCACGCGGAATGGCCTATTTACGGCGCGGACATAAGCCTTGCAGGCGCCGTACTCTCGGTGAGGCGGGATACGCCCGTGGGTTTCGTGTGCGACCGGGCCGGTATGGACATGGCCCTTTCCTCCCTTGCCGGGGGCGAGGGCGCAATCCTCCGGTATGGGGAGCGGATAACCGGCTCTTTCCGCTCGGAGCACGTAATCGGGGCCGACGGCCCCTTCTCCTTCGTCGCGAGGCATTTCTCATTCCCGAAGATAAGGCGGTTCGCATCCACTCTCCAGGCCGAAGTCCGCTACAAAAGCGAGGACCCATCGGTAGTAGAGGTTTTCCTGTCGAATACCATGTTCCCGGGCTTCTTCGCGTGGATAATCCCGCACGACGAATACACGGCGGAATTCGGAGTCGGCGTCGAGGCCTCGGCAAGCTCGCGGAAGGCCTGGGAGAGCCTGCTTAAGCTCAAGGGCGTTGCAAATGCGCCAAAACCGAGAGGCGCCGCGATACCCCTCTCCACGCGCCCCGTGTCGGCGAAGAAATTCGGGGGGAGGAGCGTGCTTCTTGCGGGGGATGCGGCCGGGCAGGTAAAGTCCACGACGGGGGGAGGGGTCATATTCGGGGGCAACTGCGCGGCCCTTGCCGGCAGGCATGCCACAGACCCGGCCGGCTATGAGAGGAGCTGGCGCTCCAGGTTCGGCCCGGACCTCTTCATCCACTCGCTAGTCCACCGCCACCTCGCCTCGCGGACGGACCGCCAGCTCTCGGAGCTCGGCAGAAGGCTTAAGAAGCTCAATATCGATGGCTATCTCTCGAGCCACGGCCACATGGACCGCCCCACGCGGATGATGGGGCCGGCGCTCGTCTCCCACATGATACGGAGCGTCATCGCGGAGGGATTCTGATGATAGGAAAAATCGAAAGGTACGTCCACGAGGGGCTCGCTGCGAAAAAAGGCCTCCTCTTCGCGCTGATAGACCCCCTCGACTACAAGTCGCCGGAGGACGCCATAAAGACGGCCGGGAACGCGAGCGAGGGCGGCGCGGACGTGATACTAATCGGGGGAAGCACCGGCGTCCAGGGCGAGACGCTGGACGCGGTCGCGAAGGCCATAAAGCAGGACGTTTCGGTGCCGGTCGTCCTTTTTCCGGGCAACATAGGCACCCTCACCAAATATGCCGATGCCGTATATTTCATGTCCATGCTCAATTCCCGCAACACCTACTGGATAAGCGAGGCCCAGATGCTCGCCGCGCCGGTCGTGAGGCACTTCGGAATCGAGCCTCTTCCTGTCGCCTACGTCGTCGTGGAGCCGGGAGGGACGGTCGGCTGGGTGGGGGACGCGAAGCGAATCCCCCGGAACAAGCCCAAAATCGCCGCGGCATTCGGCATGGCCGCGGAGTACATGGGCTTCCGGTTCTTCATAACGGACGCCGGGAGCAACCCAGAGCAGGGCCACATACCCCTCGAGATGGTAAGCGCGGTCAAGAAAAGCATAACGATTCCGTACATCGCGGCCGGGGGTATCCGGAGCGCCGAGCAGGCCAAGAGCGTGATAAAGGCCGGCGCGGACATAGTGCAGGTCGGGACGGCTTTCGAGAAGGAGGGCTCGGTCGCGAAGATAAAGGAAATGGTCAAGGCTGTAAGGGAAGGCGCGCGCAGCAGGTAGCAGGGGTGGCTTTCGTGGCTGAGGAAGATGCCGGCATCTATCGGAAGGCGCTCGCAAGGACGGCGGAGCTGAAAAAATCCGTGGCGGACGCGAACTCCTTCAGGCTGGACTCCTCGATTTCGGAAGCAAAGGATTATTTCGAAGGCCTCAGGAAATCCTCCCCCGAAATATATGAGCTTCTCAGGATGCGCCGGAAGGAAATCGCCGAGCTGGCGATAAAAAGGAAGACGAAAAAATCCGTGATGCTGGACTGATCGCATGGCCGAGCGGGTGCTGGACGAGAGGGCGGACTCATTCAGGAGCGGCCAGTTCTCCGGCCCCCCATCCATCTCGAATTTCATGACGGGACCGCCCGGCGTCATCGCATATCTGGAGCGCGAGTTCGGCATCCGCGAGCCGGGCACGATAAGGCTCATGGACATATCGAGGCACATATCCGACTTCTCAACCGTGCTCGGAGCACCTGCCGGCGACATACTCAGGCGCCATCCCCCGATAGCGGTCGCGCTTCCGGATTCCGTCTTCGACGAGATAGCCGGCCGCCTCGGGGGGGACGCCTCCGCGATGGGCTTCTTCCACCGCGGCTCCAATGCCGTATTCGTCAGGGAAAGCCTCTCTTCAGACCCGCAGAGGCTGGACAGCATAGTCCGGCACGAGCTTTCGCATTACCTCTCATACCTCGCCCGCAACGGCGGGGCGCCGCATCTCATGGCGGAAATGCCTGACGGGAGGACGGCTCCCGTGACCGCCCGCTGGCTAGAGGAGGGGCTGTCGGATTTCGTCTGCTCCAGGATGTCGCCCGACCACCGCACTACATACCGACTCCCCGCCGCCACGCTCGAGCTGATGGCGAGCGTCATCGGGGAAAGGACTCTGCTCGACGCGTTCGCGACAGGCAACTACGCTGCGCTCGGGACGGCGATCGACCGCGCCTATGGCGAGGGGGCCTTCCGGGAGCTTGTGATGGCGAACGACGACCCCCTGCTCGCGATGCACATCCTTCTCAGGAGGGGAGGGCTTCCAGACGAGAGGCCGCCTTCGATTAGCGAACCCATGTGGGCCGACATCCGGATGTATGCCGAGAACGTCGCGTCCTTCTACGGTCCATGGAGGCGGGAGCGGGGCCCTGCAGAGAACTGAGCGATTCGGACTTATTTTAATCCTTAACCGGGAATCGCACAGCATGAACACTTCATTCATCGAATTCCTGGCCAGGAAGGGAGCGATAAAGTTCGGCGAGTTCACGCTCAAGAGCGGAAGGGTCTCCCCCTACTTCATCGACCTCGGCGCGATTACGGGAGGCTCCGCCACATGGGAGCTGGGCAGGTTCTACGCCTCGAAGATGACCGAGTCCTTCGGGAGCAATTACGAGGTCGTTTTCGGCCCCGCCTACAAGGCCATCCCCCTCGCCCTGAGCGCCGTCCTCGCCCTGAACGCCTCGGGGACCGACAAGAAATGGCTCTTCGACAGGAAGGAGATGAAAATCCACGGGGCGGACGCGAACACGGTCTTCGTCGGGGGGCAGAACGTCGACCACGGGGAGCGCGTGATAATCCTGGACGACGTCATGACGACCGGCGGGACCAAGTTCGAGGCCATCGAGAAGCTGGAAAAAACGCTCAAGGCGCATGTCGCCGGGATAGTGATAGCAGTGGACAGGATGGAAGTCGGAAAGAAGAAAAGCGCAATCGACGAGTTCAGCGAGCAGTCCGGCGTCCCCGTCCGGGCCATAACGACAATACATGACGTCTTCACCCATCTTAAGGGAAGGCCTCTGGACGGAAAGACCTACGTAAGCGAGAAGACCTACGAGAAATACCGGGAGTACATGAACAGATACGGAGTGCGGTTCTGAAATCAGCCCATGCAAAAGTCCAGGAAGCCGTCGTCTATCATCGTCACTTCCAGCCTTTTGCACTCCGCGCCCGTTCCAAGGAGCTCGGCGACGCTCGGCTTCGTCCTCCCCCTATCGCCCGAAATCAGCTCCTTGATGTACGTCCCCGCCTCGGCCCTTATTATCAGCGTCGCAAGCCACCTGCCTCCGGCCTCCCGGATGTTGGCCACTTCCACGTGCTTCACTTTCCTGTGGCGCACGAGGTCAGCCCTCCTGTGCGCCACGCGGGCGGGAGTTTGCTGGAGGATGGTTTTTCCCTCGAGCGAGCGTATTTTTTCCAAATCGTCTTCGCCGAGCGTCCTGCCGAACTCGACTTCAGCCTCGTAAGCCTTGTCGAAATGCGATTCCGTCACCACTTCGCAGAAGCTTCTCGGGACGATTCGCAGGTCCAGGACGGCCACTTCCCCGCTTTTCGCGATTTCGGCCGCGGCGGCTGCGAGGTCGATTACCCTCTTTTCCGGACTCTTTATCTCGAAGACGAACGGCCTCCCGGCGCTGTTCGTCGCGTCCACATCCTCCCTTCCGGATGCGTGCATGACATAGTCCTCGGCGGCGCATGCGGATTTCAGCGGCTCGCCTATCTTTTCCTCCACGGAAACGTAGAGCTTGCCCTTCCCCTCGCAACGCGCGCAGCCCTTTCCCCCGCATTTCGGGCACTTCCACCTGCTCTGGGAAAGCCCGGCCGCGAGCTTCCTGTACCTCCCGAAAACGAACAGCTCGTTCCTCTGGATGGAAACTTTCCCTGCCTGGAAGTCGAGGACCAGCCTCACGTCCCCGTCATAATCATATCTCAGGCCGCTCGCCTCCCTGAGCGCCGAAACGGCCTTCCTGTTCATGTAGTTCTTGACGCTCTCCGCCCCGGCGGACCTCACGTCCCACGCCTTCTCCTCGCGTGCCAGCCAGTCCTTGGGGATGATGGTGGATATGGAAAAGCTCCCCGCCCCGGCCGCCTTGAGGAGCGCGGCGGCCTCCCTGAGCATCCCATCTTCCCTGAGCGCCCCGCCGCCGCAAATCCAGCATTCCCCTTCGGGAAAGGCTGAGCCGTTCGCGAAATTGCACTCCCTGCAGAGAATCATTCAGAACAGTTCCTTGTGGGGCTCGGAGGGGAGCGCGTTCTTTATCCTGTAGCCCTCTATTATCATCGCCGCGCGTCTGACCTTGTCCTCCATGCCCGAGGCCTGCTCGCCCCCGATTATCTTTTCCACGTAAAGCCCGAAATCCGCGAGCGTGCTCGTCCCGTTGTTCGTCATCCTCCGGAGGACCTCGACGACCATGTGCTTCCCCCGGACGTCGCTGCCCCACACGCTGAGGGCGAGCGCCACCTGGTTGATGAAATGGGCCTTGTCGGATTCGTTCATCCTTCTCCAGATGTTCACAATGCGCAGCTTGCTTTCATCGTCAATCCAGTCTTCGAACACCATGCAATCCCCTCAGGCAGCCTCCCTGCCCCAGTCCCTCCTGAAGTTGAGCTTCCTGAGCGCGGCGGCGTCGCTCGCCTCCGCGGAGGCCATCTCTATCCTTTCTCCGAGGTCAACCGCGTTCTCGATGCCCCTCTGCCTCATCTCGGGGCTTATGGTCCGGAGGGGTATGACCGCGGCTTCCCTGCGTTCCTCCCTCCTCTCTTGCCGGACCGGCGTCGCCTCGCGCACCTGGTTCCTCTGCCGCTCTTCCCGCGCGCGCTGGGCCTCGTCCTCGAACTGCCTCAGCACATCCGGCGTGAATCCCTGCCTGGTGCGCGTCGCCTGCTCGAGAATCTGATTGATTATCTGAGTGATGTTCTCCCTCTTCTTCATGGTGCTGCCGGTCATGGGTAAGTATCGGCAAGAGGATTTTTTATGTTTTGGTTCTGGGAATACAAAAGAGAAGCCTAAAAGAACTGCTCCAGGCTCTTCTGCTTGCCCCCGAACTTCATGCTGTATTCGTCGTATCCCAGCTCCTTCATTATCTTCATGACGGAAGGCAGGACCTGGTTGTTTATGTAATAATCGGCGTCATAGTCCTTCGCGAGCTCTATCGGCATCGCCCGCTCGGAGACCTTGTTGCCGCCCTTCCCCTTGGAAATGACATATGAAATCATCGTGCCTCTCCCGGCCTCCATCCCCGCCTCGCGCATTTTCTTCGCGGCCGCAAGCTCCGGGCTCGTCACCTCGTAGTTGTCCGGGCTCTTGTTGAGCTGGGTGCTTATCGCGAGCTTCTCGAGCGGCACCTTCCCCTGCTGAAGCTGCTCTATGGTCTCCCTAATTATCCTGACCGCCTTCTCCTTGCTCCCCTCCTTCAGTATCGCCTCGAGGACGCGAAGCTGGGTCTCCTTCGCTATCGCGGACCAGTCCCTGCGGACAAGCTCGAACCCCCGTATCTTTATCCTCCCGTCTTCGCCGAGGAGCGCGTATTTCTTCTTCGCCCCGCGCTCGGCCCCTCCCTTCTTGCTGACGAACACGCCGCGGGGGTAGAATCCCTCCAGCTCGAGCTCCATCTTTTCCGGCAGCGCGGCGTTCACTTTCGACAGGAAATCCAGCACGTCCTTCCTGTCCTTGTATATCAGGAAAATCGAGTCGGTGTCGCCGTAGAGGACCTGGAACCCGGCATTCTCGGCTTTTTCTATCGTTTCGAGGATATGCTTCCTCCCCCATGCGGTCACGCTCTCGGCGCACGGCCTCGAATACCACCGCGAGCGGGCGTAGCCCATGTATCCGTAGAAAGAGTTCGCGAGAATCTTGAGCGCATGCGAGCGAGCGCTCATCCTCACATATGCGTCGCCCGACTTGTCAAGATTCTTGAGCTCGCCCTTTATCTTCATCCTCATGTCTATGAGGTAGTCCAGAACGAACGGGATGAGCCCCGTCCGGCCCTTCGCGAAGCGCGCGCCGGTCGGGGAAACGAATGCATCCGGCATCCCGCCCCCCGCATCCCGCCCCCCGCCTCCGGTTCCCGTTCCGCCCCTTTCCGCCTCCGGTTTCCTGCCGCCCTCATCTTCCATCAGCGTTCCGGGGTCGATGTTGTAAGACACTATTATCGAGGGATACAGCCCCCTGAAGTCCATGACTGCGACGTTCTCGTAAATCCCTGGCTCCGGAAGCTTGACGAAAGCGCCCTGTATGGGCGCGCTTTCCCTCTCCATTACCGTGTCGCCGCCCGGCTTCGATGGTATCAGCTCCCCGCGCGCGGAGGCGTGGTACATCAGCAGGTTCTCGACCAGCTGGCCGCTCGTCGAGAGCGTCGTCTCGAACAGGGGCATCTTCGCGACCGACGAGAGCTCCATCTCCAGGGGGAGGAACCGCTCGCCAAGGGCCAGGGCGAGCTCTGCATCTACGAGGGAATATTCGCAGAGGCGCTCTATGTCCCCGCTGTCCCACATCTGCCATATCTCCTCCTTCTTTATCTTGACCTTCTTGCTCCCGAGGACGTCCTCGGACACGGCGTCGAGGGTGAACTTCTGGGTCTTTATGATTCCTATGAAGCCGAAAAACTTCACGATGGGGTACAAGTCCATGTGCACCCGCCCGGCGACGCGCACGCCGTTGATGAGGCCTTTCTTCATGGGCGTTATCTTCCCGCCGAACCGCCCCAGGCGCAGGCCGGACCTCGCGCGCTCGTTGCGGGCCTTTATGTAGGGGAGGTCGAACTGCGCCGAGTTGTAGCCCACCAGAACGTCCGGGTCCTCGGCCTTCACTATCTCCCCGAAGCGGGCGAGCATCTCCTTCTCCCCAGGAAGCGTCTGGACGAAAGGCCGCCGGGATGGTTTCGTCGTGAGGACGCCCTTGCCCCCGCAGGCGTAGGATATCATGATTATCGGGTCCTTGTCCTCGCGGGGGATTCCCTGCGGGTTGTACGTCTCTATGTCGAAGCTCATCGCCCTCAGCTTCGGCTCGCCGTGCTCTATCGAGAGAATGCGCGTCATCTCCTTTCCAACGCATTCGTAATGGATGATGCTCTGGGGCGTCAGCTGGAAATCGAATATGAAGCGCCTCGCGAAGGGGATGTTGGCCTCGTATGCCGGGTAGGGCACCGCCTCCCTTATCGCCGGGACGTGCGAAGGCTCCCTGCAGTAGAGCTTCACCATTTTTTTGGCGCGGGCGCCGACTTTCCTGGCGCATTCCTCGGCGCGGACCGGGGAGACCTGCTCCCCGCTCCTTCTCGTCCCCCTGACCGCAAGAAGCTCGTCCTTGCGCTCGGGCGGGGCGTCCACGATGAAATAAGGGTCGTACTGGAAATACCTCTTTACGGTCTTCTTGCCCTTGAGGAGAAGAGAGACGTAGGTCTTGCCGTTTTTGACCGTGTAGCCAGCGTCTATGAAATAAGCCTTTCTTCTCCTGCCCGCCATGGATTAGCTTATTGAAGAAGGATAAAAAAACCCTATCACTCGTCGTATACGAAAACGGTTTCATTCCGCTCGAAGACGAGCGTATTATTTCCGAACCGCGCCCGGACCCTGGTCCACGCTATGCGCGTGCTGTTATCGCGAAGCAGGGAGGCGTCCTCACAGTCCGCCTTTATCACCCTCTTCGTATATTCGCGGGCGAGTTCTGGGGGGAGCTCTTCCCTCCTCATGAGGCCGGCAATGGCTACTTCGACGAGCGGCCTCCGTCCGTTGAGCAGCGCCTTGCAGAAAACCGTCGCCCGCTCGTGAAAAGGATACGCCTGGACGGGCATCGAAATCACTGAAAAAAGAGAATTATTGAAAAAATTATTTGCGCAGGGCCGACTCCTTGTCCATAAGCTCGCGCATCACGTCCTCGTGGATGAACCTCCTGCCGCCTATCTTGACGTGGGGTATCCTTCCGCGGTCGAGGCGCCTCTCGAAGGCGTTCCTCTTGATGCGGATGCCGGTCTTGTGGAGCTCCTTGATTGCCTGGCTGACCGAGAAGTAATTGGTGCTGATGTGCGTCAGGGCCTCGACGGCATCCTTTGGGACAAGCCTCCTCGTCCCGAACTTCACGGAGGGAATCGAGCCCTTCTCGATCCTGCCTATGAAAGCGCGGAAGTTTATCTTGGAGTTGGATTTCCTGTACTCCTCGTAAGCCTCCTTGACAGTGAAGAACTCGGTCTTGGTGTTCGTGATGTCGTCGAGCACGCTCTTGGGGATGTACCTCTTCCTGCCCACCTTGACGAACGGTATCGTGCCCCTCTCGATGCGGCCTCCGAAGGCCCTGAATGAAATGAACACGCCGTTGCCCTTGAGGTAGTCGTATGCCGAGCGGACCGAGAACAGCTCGTGCTTGCCCTCGAGCTCCTCCTCGCTCGCCTTCTGGCGGTAGAGGTTCTGCGCCACCTTGAACACGCTAGCCACAGAAGATGAAAGTCCCTTTTCGGTGCGGTCCCGCTCTTTCTTTATCTCGTCCAAATCGATGGACCGGAACCTGTCTACGTAGTCGTCGCTAATCTCGGTTTCTATAATGATTTTCTTCCCTCGAGGCATGGTTTACCACCTTGGACAATTATGTCCCTTGGATGATTATGTTAGTTTATGATACTCAATGTTTATACTTATAAAACACACAATTTATAAAGATAATGTCCTCTCCTCCCCTCCTCATGCTTTTGCTTTCATACGAAATACCAATAAAGCGGCTAAAACTAATACGATTACACCACCAATAATGTAAATTAGTGGTATTCCCTGTTCGGAAGGCGGGGGAGGTTGTGTATCCGTTTGGTTTTGCGTGTCATTCTGCGGGGATCCTGCGAATGTCGTGAATCTCCCGTCCACGTCGGCCCTGTTCCCTGCCCTGTCTTTTATCTCCACCATGAAGCTCACAATCGTATTTTGTGGTAATTCGGGGAAATCCGCAGAGAATTTGTTCCTTCCGGAAGTGAAAACCACGGCCGAGCTCCAGGGAACCGTGACATCGGCCGGCTCGACGCGATAGGATACCCTGATGCTGGAAACGTCGATGCCGCTCGCGTACTGCCCGGGGTCGCTGACTTCTATGTCGAGCCTCGGCCTGTTGTTGAGCACCCCGGGCGTTATTTTCTGGAACGTCGGGGAATGGACGTCGTACCGTATTTCCACGATGGGGTCTACGGACGGGTAGATGACCTCATCCGTGATTATTCCCTCGTAGTCGACCTTGTAGGGCACGGCCTCCCCGAACGTCTTCTCGTTCTCGAAATGGCCGTTCTCCATCTCAAAGGTCTGGTTGAAAATGGTGAGCATGGCCGGCAGGGGCTTCCCGGTGTCGTCCGTGACGTCTATGCTGATTTTGTAATGCGGGAAAACCACCACGAAATCCGTGTCGTTCTCGATTTTCAGCGAGCCCGGCTGCTGGGCGTCAAGGTAGCTCGCGAAATACTCGTAGGTCGCGGCCTTGAAATAATATTTTATCGCGCCCTGGGAATCCGTCTTTCCGGTCTTGTTCGCGATCGTGACGGAGGCGTTGGGTATCGGGGCGTTGAGCTGGTCCCTTACATAAAAGTTGAGCGGATACAGGTCCGCAAGGACGACGTCCACTACGGGGCCGTGCTTGTTCGCCTCGACCGTCGTCTGGTTGCTTGAGCCGCCTATGGAAGCGTTGATGACTATCTTGCAGTCGATGGTTCTCGAAAGGGTTCCGCCGTTGAAAATGTTATAGTGTATTTTCCCGCCGGCGTCGGTCTTGTTGAGCGGCGTCGTGAAGTACTGCTCGCCGAAGCTCTGGCCCCTGTCGTATTTTATCCATACGTCGGCGCCTGGGACCGCCCTCAGCTTGGCGTCCAGCACCCTGACGTCGAACGAGTCGTTGTAGCCGACGCATTGCGCGAAGGCGATGGGGCTGAATGCCAGCATGACAAGAACTATAAGGGGGATAATGCGGCCCATGGGGAGATGATGAGAAGCCAAGCTTAAAAAGCGTTCCGGCGGCGCTTCGTCGTAAAAGGTTCGGGCCGCCTTGTTGCTGGCATGTTTGAGTGAGGCCGGGCCCGCTTTTCTTTCGATGCCGGCCTGTCGTTTTTCTTTCTTCCCGACGCCGCCCGCCTCGCCCTTACCACGTAAGAATCATTGCCTGCGCGAAGCCTCGCGGCTTTGACGCGCATTGTTCGGGTGCCGGCAGGTGCGCCCGCCGCCCTCCGCCTTTTTGCCGCGGGGCGGATGATTTTTCGTTCCGCGGGGGCGCGGCGGGCAATTCCTCT
>JBFLVW010000058.1:0-5028 GCA_040758235.1 Microcaldota archaeon | reverse complement strand
AGAAGAAGATACACGGGGAGCGGAGCTTTTACGGCGAATTTGTTCCGTTTCCCGAGGAGCAGGTGGGAATCGTCCGGAAAAGCCTCAGCGCCGATTTCGGAAGCCCTGTTTACGAGGATGACCGGATGATTGTGTTCGAAGTAAATTAAGCAATTTTCCTTGCGGCAATCCCTATGTTCATGAGTGTGACGTCCTTTTCAGCGACCGCAAACCCGCCTGACTCAAGGAGGCGGGAGATGCTGTCCACCGAGAAATGCTGGACGTGCCCGCACCTTTTTTTGTAGTATTCGTTCCCAAGCAAATCCCCCCGGATGAAGCAGCCAATCCCGAAAAGCACGCTCCAGGGGCTTAGCGGCGTGTCGAGAGGCACGGTCACGATGAGCCAGCCTCCATCGCGGAGCAGCCTCCGGGCTTCATTCACCGCCTTTTCGGGGTTGTCGATATGCTCGAGCACCTCGGATATCACTATCAGGTCGAAGCTCCCATCAGGAAGCGGAAGCTTCTGTTCGGTGAAATCCCCCACGATTCCCTCTGAAATGAACCCCTGCCTCTTCCCGAACTCCAGCATCGTCCTGTTTATGTCGACGCCCGTGACCGGCAGCTTCCCCGTGTTCCAGCTCGAGCTGCCGCACCCGAAGTCTGCCATTCTCATCCCTTTTTTGTATCTCCCGGCTATGAACTTCCGTATCTTTCCGTACCTGTTCCGGTGGTAGTACTGCGTGATGGGGTTGGACTGGCTGAGGCTGGTCTCGTAGAAATCCGGCGGCAGCTCCTCGTATATGTTTTCGGTCTGGCCCAAGTAATGCTCTCCTCCCTTATTTTCAGTATTCGGTAACGTTTATTATTGGTATCCCGGCCCTTTTAGCGCAACACGACCTTCCCCCCCATGACTTTCCCCGCAAATCCCCCTGCCGCATCGAGCGCCTTCGAGGCGGCGAATATCGCGATGCACGCTCCCGATGAGAGCACGACCGCCTCCACCCATCCGAGCGGAAGGGGAACGTCGAGCTTCCTCGAAATGGCGTAGAACCCCGTCGGCACGATGAACATCAAAAACATGAGCACCCAGTACCTTATGGGGGCCTTACCTATGTATTCGAGGACGCCGCTCTGCGTTTTCCGGAGGATGATGAATACGGAGGCGGCGAACGAAACCGAAAGCGCCATGAATGACGGCGAGAGCTCCATCTTGTATGGCGGGAAAACGAGAAGGAGGAGGGCCGCTGCAACCAGCGAGGCGAGCAGGAACCGCTCAAGGCGCTCCAGCATAATCCCTGCCATCACGCCCCCAATCATCACCGGAAGCCAGAACAGGATCGCCTGGTAGCCGCCCAGGTATCCTAAGGAAAAATCCGGAAGCCCGCCAATCGCCGCGAGCGCCGCGTAGGCAAGCGCCGGAAGGGCCGCCCCTGCGGCAAGCCCCGCCCACCCGAAACGCAGGAGGATGAGCGAAATTACGAAGAGAATGGCGCTAAGCAGGACCTCATCCATGCCCAAAAACTCGCCAGATGACACGGGCGACAGGAAGAACCATATTATCGCGAGCTTCCCGGTCCTTTCCGCCACATCGAGCGCGTATCCGCCCGCTTTCTTTCCCTCCCTCCTCCTGTGGAAGAAAACCAGGGACATCCCGCTCGCGAACAGGAACATGGGAAACACGAAATCCCCGATGTGGAGGGATTTTTCCGCATTGTGGGCAAGGACGTCCGGGAGGGTGCGGCTGAGGATGCTGATGAGGCTGAAGAAAACCATCGCGACTATCGTGAATCCCCGGAACCGGTCTATCTCCGCGACCCTCATCGGTTCCACTTGTCCCCGCAACCGTTTTAATCCAGATGCGTTCCTTATAGACGCCGAGGATGTATGGTGGGCGGCGAGAGCAGGACTGTTCTTATTATAGCGTTCATTTCGGGAATGTGCTCCCTTCTCGTAGAAATCGCCGGCTCGCGCGTGCTCGCCCCGTTCATGGGGACGACGATATACACGTGGGCCGCGGTCATCGGTCTCGTGCTCGCGTCTCTCAGCGCGGGCTATTACCTGGGCGGCACACTCGCGGACCGCCACCATGACCGCAAGCACCTGTCGATGATTCTCGCATCCGCTGCGATAGCGACCGTGCTCGTGCCTTTCCTCGGCGGGCTCATCCTGCCCTTCACGCCCGCACTCGACCTCGCCCTCGCCAGCCTCGTCGGCGCGGCAATCCTCGTCCCCCCGAGCGTCTTTTACGGCATGGTTTCCCCATACGCGGTCAAGCTGACTTCAATCAAGGGGGAAGAAGGCAAAAGCGCGGGAATGGTGTTCGCAGTTTCCACTGTCGGAAGCATCGCCGGCGCTCTCGGCACCGGCTTCATCCTCGTCCCGAACCTCCCCCTCGCATCCATATTCATCCTCGCGGGCCTGCTGATGCTCCTTTGCAGTTTTTGGGGTGCGACAAAGGGGAGCAGGCTGTTCGAGCTTCTCCCATTTGCCCTGCTGGCTTTCTTCGCGCTCCAGCTCGATTTGCAGCCCCTTCTTCCGGGAGCGGAGGTCGTCTACCGCGCTGACACGCAGTATTACCGAATACAGGTGCTCGACACTGTCCACAACGGCGGCCCGGCCCGCCTGCTCTTCCTCGACAACGCCCTCTCATCGGGCGAGAGGCCGGACGGCTCGCCGGCCTTCAACTACGTGCTCGCAACGCGTGAAGCCTACGATGCCGCGGGGAAAGTGGAGAATGCTCTCGTGATAGGCTCCGCGGCAGGGACGGAAATAGAGGAGCTGAAAAGGGCGTTTCCGTCCGCTTCGGTGGACGGGGTTGACATCGACCCGAAGCTTTTTGGCATAGGCCAGGCATATTTCTCGCTGGAGGATGATAATCGTACGGAAATTTTCACCGATGATGCGCGCCGCTACGTCAGGACCACTGAAAAAAAATACGACCTGGTAGTGATAGACGCCTTCCGCGGCCTTAGCATCCCGTATCACCTCACGACGAAGGAATTCCTCTCCGAGCTGAAGGGGGCGATGGCCGGAGACGGCGTAGTCATTGTCAACATCATTTCCGCGGTGGAGGGCGAGCGCTCGGATATCTTCGTGCTCATGCACAATACATTTTCCTCAGAATTCAGGAATGTCAGGGCAATTCCGGTCGGGGACAGCCCCCAAAAACCCCAGAACATCATCCTCGTCGCGACCGACCGCGACCTGTCGGATTTTGAAGAAATGCACGCGTCCGGGATATACCGGGGCGCTATTCCGGACGCAGAGCCCCTGACCGATTCGCTGAATTCGGTGGACCTCTATGCAGTCAGATGACCTGAAAGAGGCCGCGGCGGTCTTCCTCATCGCCCTTTTCCTCTATCTCGCGGTGCTGGCGCTTTTCGGGAGCCTGCCATTCCATTACGACGAGGGAATCTACGCGCTGATGATTCACGAGTTCAGCCGGGACCCGTGGGTGGTGATGCCCACCGTCACGGGCGAGGATATGGAGTTCAAGCCCCCTCTTTTCACCTGGGTGTATGCCGCGCCGTTCCTGCTCCTCGGGGGCATCGGCCTCGCGCCAGAGCTCGCGATGCGCATGCCATCGGCCTTCTTCGCGGCCGGGGCGGCCTGCGTCGTCTTCCTCATCGCGAAAAAGCTTTATGGCCGGGATTCCGCCATTCTTTCGGCGGCCCTTTTCATGACATCACCCATCCTCCTTTTCGCCTCGGCCACGGTGATGATGGAGGCGCTTTCCGTGCTTCTCGTCGTTTCGGCAATCTACCTCTACATTTCGGATAGGAGGGCGGCAGGGATACTCTGCCTCTTTTTCCTCGCTATGACCAAATGGCTTTACGGGGGCGCAGTGATACTCTTCGTGGCCGCGCATTTCATCAGGGACAAGAAGCTACCCGCAATCGCCCTCAGCTTCCTTTCCCTGCCGGCGGGACTCCTCGCATACCTTGCCCTTGCCTGGATGTTCGGCGACTACGGAAGCGCGGCCTCCAACCTCACGCTCGATATCGTGCGCACGAACCCGGAACCGCTTTCCGGGCTCACAGTCCTGAACTACATCCTCCGCCTCGGCACGTTCTTCTTCTCAACCTTCCCGCTCTCGCTCCTCTTCGTTTATTTCGCGTTTTTCGGGAAATACGACCGATGGGGCGAGCGGCCCCTGCTCGCCCTCGGAGCGCTCGGCCTGCTGATGCCCCTCTCCCGCTTCTTCATTTTCTGGTACGCGATTATCTCTGTTCCAGCTCTCGCGGTTTTCACCGCCCGCCGTATGTCCTCTGAAGGAAACCGCCTGCTCATCGCAACCATAGCCGCCGCCATCATCCTGCTCAATCTCCTCGCTTTCGCGGGGACTTTCGAGCCGGGAACGCCTGAAACGAGGGAGGCGGCGGCCTTCATGAAGGGGAAGGAGGCCCAGTTCCTGGAAACCAACCGCTTCTTCCCCAACTGGCTGGCGATAAGCGAGAGATACCTCGGCACCGACAAAGAGTATCTCCTGCTGGAGCAGAACAATCCCAGCCTCCTGTTCTACCGCTTCAACGATTCGGAGGATTATGGCTTCCTGAAGCCCCTTTTCGCGGCGGAAGGCGACGTGCCGGAGTGCGGCCTGCCGCTTGTCATCCATAAATACCCATACAGCGGATACGTGTTTCCATATTCCGTCCCGCCGTGCATGGAATTGCACCAAAACGGCACGCACTACGATGTCTACCTCCCGGCCCCTTCCTCATAAAAAACCATCCCACCAACAATCCGCCATGGAGCGGGACTATTCGCGCAGATACCTCTCGCTCGAGCGGGACGGGTGGTGGTTCCGGGCGAGACGGGACGCGATACTCCAGCTTTTGCGGGGCTCGGACCGGTCCTCGCGGATTCTCGATATCGGCTGCTCTGGCGGGGAGCTTCTCCGCGCGCTCGGGAAGGCCGGTTTTGTCGGGGCGCAGGGGATTGATAACAGCAGGGACGCGGTTTCGGCCTGCCGGAGGAATGGGGTGCGGGCGCGGCTCATGGACGGGTCGCGTACTTCTTTTCCGGAGGGCTCCTTCGACATCGTCATCG
>JBFLVW010000057.1:0-17192 GCA_040758235.1 Microcaldota archaeon | reverse complement strand
GCGGCTTACACAGGCAATACTCTATGCCTACGTGCTCCTCCCGCAGGACGAGCGCGGCCGGTTCGACTCCTGGTTACGTGCGATGGGAACGGAGGAAAAAGCCCGGCTCGTGTTGCAGGTCACCTCCTCGTCCGCTGCCAGGCAGCTCCGGCTTCCCTATGAATACGTGCGCGCGGCTTTCGATTCATGGAAAAGTGCCCGCGAAGCAGGGCAGAGGGAGATTGCGCAGATGGAATCCGAGCTGCAGGCATACCCTCCATCCATTCGCGAAGGGAACCTCCAGAGGATGTGCGCGTCCTTCACGCAGGCTCCCACCGACTACGGCCTCGAGAATGTCGGCCGCCGCCTCGAGTACGCCCGGAGGAGGATAACCCTTGGCGAGAGGCGGCGCGGGCGGGGAGACGCCGATGAGGCCGCTGCGCTGAGGGCGGAGATTTCGTCGCTGGAGTCGTGGCTCAGGGGCCTCGGCATCAGCGAAAGCAGGCCGGAGCAGGGGCTCGCCAGGCTGTCGGCCGGCCTGAGGGCGCTGCAGAACCACTACTACTCCATGAACCCGGAGCGGCCCGAGCTCGTGGACTACCTGCTCTCCGTCTCTTCACGCCCGGCTCTGGAGGCAGTATACCGGAGGTTCGTCTCTGCCCTCGACCAGCGCACTGCAAGAATATTCTCCGGCCTGGACCCGGCCGCGCGGAACTATCCCGAAGAGATGAGGGCCAGGATAATGCAGCGCGTGAGCCCTTCCCGCGTGCGCAGGGGCCAGGCGCAGTGGTTCACCGACTACTACCCGCTCATCTCGCCGTCATTCGCGCCCCCTTCGTCAGCGGCATCCATGCCTTCGGCCACCGCGATTCAGATATACAACATGACCTCGACCCTCGACCCCCTTCTCGCGGTCTCCTTCCTGGATTACCTGGAAGTAGCATCCCGGAACGGCCTGATGGGAATGCAGGAGCGGAGGCTGATAGCCAGCACGGCCTCCAGGCTCTATGCCATGAGCCCCGTGCTTGTCGTGAAATATTTCGCCGCGGCACGGAGCCTCGCTAACGTCTGCGAGGACAACTCAGAGGCATTCCTGCAGGCGCTGACCGTCGTCGCCGCGAGGATTGATGCCGAAACGGCAGCGTTCACATCGAGCGTCACCCCGACGACTCTCCTTCCCCTCAATGCCCGCAGGGTGATTACCCACCTCGCGAATTCGCTTGAGGAAATCTCGAGGATACCGAGCAGCTCGGTCGCCCAGTACGACAGGCTGAACCTCATCGACGACCGGCTGAAGGTGTGGCCATACCCGCCCCATGCCATCGAGCAGAGGCCGCCCGGATATGCGCCGAACCTTCTCGTGAGCCCGCCGCCGCCCGGAGTCCTCTTCCCCCCGTATCCCTTCCCGGTCAGCCTGCTGACGCCGACGCCCACATCCCCCATCACGGCGGGCGGGGTGCTGACGAGCCCGACGACTTACAGCGGGGGGCTGGTTCTGCCGCAGTTCAACCCGCTGCAGGTATACTCGGCCGCCCCTGCAGTCGGGACGGCGATGAGATACTACCTGAACCCGGAACACCCTGTCGTTTCCATCTCGCAGTATCTTCCCGGCACGAACATAAGCGGCCTGAGCATGACCCGCCTTCTCAGCGAGATAAACCGGGCATTTATCCCGACCGAGCGGCCGGACTACAGCGGCCGGGTGGTTTCGGGCGGCGGTGCGGGGGGAGCCCTCGGAACGCATGATGGCGAAAAGTGGAATGTCGGCGGTGCGGGGCTCGGGACGCTTATCACGCCGACGGGCGGGGCTTCGCTCGGGGGCTCGTACACGCAGGGAGTCGGGGGATTCGGCGGAATCGCTGCCGTTGCGGTTCCGGTGGCGATACCGATAGTGGGCGGCCCCGGCGCCGGGAAGCAGGTGACCGGCATCGACAGCTCTGTTGCAGGGATGCAGAGGCTCGACGACGGCTCGCAGCAGATGCTCCTGCGCGCCCTGCAGACGATGTGGGACCCGAACAACCCAAGCCAGGTGCTCATCACCGCGGACCAGGCTCAGGATTCGGCCGGCCAGGGCTACATGAGCGCGAGGTATTTCTACATCGACAAGCAGGGGACGATATACGAGCTCAAGGGCGGGCAGAACTCGCTTGTTAGCATCCTCAACTACCTGGCATTCTACACCGACCAGCCGGGGAAGGCGCCGGTCACGTCCGCGGGCAATTACGAGCCGGTGCTGCGCACTGGAGGCGGGATGCTCGCCCTGGACATCGGAAAGACCCCCATAATGCTCCACGCCCAGTCGTTGCCGTTCTTCCTCCCCGAAGGCACGCCCCAGCCGTTCCTCCTCGAATGGACGGCCGGCGCGGCGACCACGGTGGAGCGGGGAGCCCGCGCAGACATCTACCAGCTGGTTTTCCCCGGCAAGCTGATGAGGATACAGAATGTAACGGACCCGACGAGGACCGACAGGTACGTCATGCAGGACGTCGACTTCATGCTGAGGAGGGTGCAGAAGCCAGACCTCTGGGAAGTGCGCATCGGCGGAGGCGGCGCCGACACGCCGGTCGGCCCGGCCGGGCAGGGCGGCGTTTTCATACGCACGCAACGGACGGCCGAGCCGCGCTCGCAGCTGGGGGGCGGGGTGTTCTACCAGGCCGGCGGGACGAACCTCGAAGCGATTGCCGTCATGTCGCAGGTCGAAGGCGCGGCATCATATATCGAAAGCCTGCACCGCATAGCCGGGACGCTCTACGGGAGCAGGGAATTCTCCAACCGCATCCTTCTCGGCGCGCTCGCGCAGGTGGTGGCGCAGCTGAAGAGGGATGCGACGCAGACGACGGACCCTGCGACAGGCGAAGTAACGACTAAGTTCGGGAAGGTCAAATACGACCAGACCTTCTTCAGATTCGTGGGCATCCTCCGGGGCCTCAGAAACGCAGGGATGCTCGAGACGCTGAAAGCCGCGAGGGTGGATATAGGGCGATACTCGGGCCTGGATGCGATGATGTCCGCATACAACGAGATGGCCGCTCAGGTCGGAAACGACCCTACGCAGGCGGCTTCGCTGGTGCAGAACTTCCAGTCGACCTGGGCATCCCAGCTCACGCAGATTTTCGACAACTACTATCTCGGCGTGCAGATAAACCGCGACCTCTCAATCGAAGCGGGGCTTCTTGCCCGCGAGCAGGCCGGCCGCTGGACCGACCAGGTCCCGGACACCGTGAGCGGGCGCGTGCTGTTCACATGGAGCACCGGATTCTGGAGGGCATTCGCAGCCATGCCCCTCCTCGGGACGCCGACGTTCGGGACGGCACCACCACAGAGCCCGCTCGGCTACGTCCCGCCGACTCCCTCGACAACGACAACCGCGACTGACACCACCCCGACGACAACCACAGCCGCCCCGACGAGCGCGGGCATAGTCGGCACCGGCCTCGGCACCGACCTGCTCAACGGATTCTTCATGCAGAGGTGGGCGGCGGACGTCGGCCTTCTCGTTGCAAGATACGAGACCGTTCCCCCTGCCACGACCACAACTACGACCACCCCTTCGGCGATGGCGACATACGCGCCGCCCGACCTCACGCTCGACACCCAGGCAATCCAGCCGTGGGTCAGGGCGGGATGGTTCGTCCAGGGTGCGGTAAGGGTGTTCTCGAACGTGCTGGACGACTCGAACCGCTACCGCAGGCTTGTGCAGGAATACGAGAGCCACATCCAGAGCATAAGGGACGGCGAAGTCAGCGGCATCACGGAGGGCGTTCGGAGCAAAATCTGCGACGCCCTCGCGCGCACGGATTTCCCGCCCGAGCTCATCTCGAGGATACGCCGGGGGCAGCAGGCCCGGCTCACCCCGGCACAGTCCCGGCAGGTCGAGCAGGCTCTCTGGGACGGCTGGTTCTACGACCGGAAGCACGAGATACAGAGGGAATTCAACGGCCACATGAGGGCCTTCATAGCCGCGAGCGGCTACTTCTACAGCGACCGCACGTACTGGGACGTGGGCGCCTTCGTGGAGCACGTCGAATACTTCAAGGCGTACATCATCGCGGCGCAGCGCGAGGAACTCGGGCTCTTCGCCGGAGCGGAAGTGACCGCGGGACGCCTCCGCGCGGCGGCGATGGGCGGCGGCACCAGGTCCGGAGCCGCGGGAGCGGCATCGGTGGGCGTCGGGATGGGGCCGCGGACCGTCCCCATGGAAGCCGGGGTCTCGGGGTATTTCCGCTCGACGCTCGTGCCTAGCTACGCCGCGCCGTTCTATATCCAGGCCCCAGTCGCCGCCACTCCTGAATTCGGCTCCCTCCTCTACTACACGATAGGACGGAGCGGAGTTCCGCAGGTGCTTGCGCCATCGCCGGGCGAGCCGACAAGATATAATTATTAGCTCATTAAGGTGTCCCATGAAAGTCGAAACGATGGAGCTCCTCTTCGGGGAGGCAAGGCGGATGTCGTCCCAGCCGGCGCAGAACATAGGCACTGGGATAAACCTCACGGCCGCGCAGGCCGAAGGCGAGCGCCTTGTCGTCGGGTTCGAGTTCAGGGCCACCTACCAGCCCGACCAGAGCTACATGGTCATCGGCGGAAGGGCCGCGTTCAGCGGACTCGACGCCGCGAAAGCGGCGCAGGAATGGGCGAAGACAGGCCGGATAGCCGGGCCGGAGGGCGAATTCATACTGAATGCCGTGAATTACAGCGCCGCCATAAATGGCGTCCTTCTCGCGCGCGCGTTCAACCTCACCCCGCCCCTGATGCTGCCCACCCTCACGTTCGAATCCGCCGGAAAAAAAGGGACGACGCCGAGGAAAAAGTAACGTCCCCGAAACCTTTAAATTCCGAGCCGGATTCTATAAATTGGGATATCCATGTTGCAGGTTTTGGGAATCATGTTCAAGGGCGGCGAAGTGAAGCGGAACAAGGCGCAGACCGTGCCCAGCAGCATCGAGGTCAACGTGAACGTGGACAAGATAACCCACAAGGAGCCCGACGGCGTCATACTGGAATTCACCTACGCGGTGGACTACAAGCCCGAGGTCGGCAGCCTGAGAATCATGGGCGACTGCTACTGCAAGGACAACCCTGAGAACATCAAGAAGATGCTCGCGGAGTACAAGAAGAACAAGGTCGTCCCCATGGAATACGGGGCCGTCGCGATAAACAACATCAACGCGAACGCGGGCCTGAACGGCATCTTCCTTTTGAGGCCATTCAACCTGCTCCCGCCCTTCATGCCGCCGCTCATCGCAACGGAAGCGAAGGTCTTCGCGGAAGAGAAGAAAGAGGCGAAGGAACCGAAGGAGAAGAAGAAAAAATAATCTGGATTCTCACCTTCTTATGCCAGCCGTCAAATCCCGCCTTTTTTTGAATTAGTTTTTTGTTCAGCTTTTTTGGGTATACTGTTTCTACTGAAAGATTAGCGGACTAATCAATTTCAAAAATGAAAAACCGAAAAGAATGGCCTCAGGAAGTTTTGATGGAACTTTTAACCTAAGAAAAACATTAGGAGAAGTTCCAACTACCAGTTGACTCCGATGTTGGCCATTACCCACCATGCGGGAAGCCCGCCGCCGATGGTGCCTCCCCAGCCCCTCAGGTATTCGGGGGACGTAACCTCGCCCGGCAGCAGGGGCCACGCGCCGGTCTGGCCCGCGATGTTTCCGAAGAGCCTGAATGGTATCGCGCTGCGCTCGCGCCGCACCCATTCCACGCCGAGGCCGCCCCTTGCCACGGGGGTCCAGTCCCTCGGCCGGACGGCCGTTCCTTCCTGCCCTGGAGGCGCGTAGCTCGACACCCTCTCGGCTCCACCCTCGAAGAAGAGGTGGAACGAAAGCCTGTCCCCCGTTACGACGTCCGTGCGGGCCCAGGTCCATCCGGCGCCTCCGGTCATCCTCTCCAGGTCCGTCAGGTTCTGGCAGTTCGTCCCTCCCATCTCGCGGCAGACATTGCGAAGCTCGTCCGTGTTCTGGAACACGTCGCCGCTCGCGACGACTATCTGCCTCGTCGTGCGGTTGAAGAACAGGTACCAGTAGTGGGCGTCGCTGACATCCACGGTCTGCGTCGCCTGCACCCGGCCGGAAACGGTTACGGTCCACTGGTCCCAGCGCTCGTTGCCGTACTGCCTGGTCCCGTATAGGAGGCCGCCGAGTATGTCGTGGCGGTGGTTCTGGAATATCTGGAGGAGGCCGCCCGCGGTCCAGTTGCCTTCGGGCGCCCACCTGTTCAGCTCGGTGCCGCTCACGGGAAGCGAAATGCCGCCTATTGCGCGTCCTGCCGAAAGCCACCTGTCCCTGCGGTCGCCGGAGAAAGTGACGTTGTAGGTGTCCCCTTCGCGTGCAATCTCGACTCTCGTTATGCCGCGCCCTATCTCATGGCCGTTCCTCATCCATTCCGTGAGGTCGTCCTCGTTGCCGATGACGAGCGATGCCGTTGAGTTTCCGCGCTCTGCGAGCGTGGAATGCAGGATATAATACGTGCCGCTCCTCACAGTGCTCCCTGGCCCGCTCCTGAGGCGGGAACTCAATATTATCTCGTAGGCGTCCGGCCTGAGGCCGACCTGAGAGTCCGCGAGCGTCGCCGCGGCCACGACGTCCCTCATGTTCTGCTCGAACATCCTCTTCACTTCCGCTCCTGTCAGTTGGTCCTGTGCCCGGACTTCCGGCATGCGGGATTCCGCTATTCTCGCCTCCGCGCTTCCGGCCCTTCCGGAGCGCGAGCGAAGGCCTGCTTCCACCTGGTCAGGCGGGAGTAGCATCCACTGGAGGTCGGTCGCCTGGCGCTCCACCAGGGCTACGAGCTCGCGCGTGTACAGCCTCTCCAGCCTCTCGCGGTCCGGAGCCGCCTTCCTCAGCTCGATATAAATGTCCCTTATTGCGGCCGCGGGGTTCTCGCTCCTCATGCTTCCTATCTGCATCGCGACCGCGTCCTCCTCGCCCGCCCTCCTCGTAAGCTCCCTCGCGATGTCTGCTTCTGAACGGACCATCCAGGAAAGCGACTCCCTGCCGCTCTCCACCCCGCTCACGAAGTCGCTGCCATAGACGCGGGTCATCCTCGTCCTGTCCCACGTGGATGCGCCGAGCACGGTGTAGACATCCCTCAGCGCCGCGCCGGCGTCTGGGCTCCTGCGGAGCGCGACCCTCCTCTCCTCGCGCGACCCGGCAATTCCGGGGAGATTATAGCCGAATCCCGTGTAAAGGTCGAGCCAGGGGCTCGGCCGGTCGTACCTCACGCTGAACCCGCTCGCCTGGCTCGAGTCCTGAGCTATGACGAGCGGCGCCATTCCGTAGGCGTGCGCGAGTATGTCCGCGAAGAACCTCGTCGGCCTTCCGAAGAGGAAGAGCGAGTAGAGGTTCCCGTAGCCTACATCAGGAGTCGCGGTCTGGGTCGTCGTGCCGGTCGTTCCGGTTCCGGTATCGGTCGGCGCGCCGGTCACCTGCGTCCTCGGCGTCGGGAAGTAAGTCGCGCTCGCGACCGTGTACACCCTCACCCTCTCGCCGTCATATCCGTAGGCGAGGGCGAACCTCCAAATGTCTGATGTGAGGTCCTGCCTTATCGCCTGCGAGAGCTGTGAGAGTATCTGCGCCTCGTTGCCGGGCTGCTGCTGTATCATGGTCATGGCCTGGTCGATGCGGCTGTATATGGTGTTCCAGCCGGGAACCCTCTGGCCGCCGACGAGTATGCCGTGGCGCTGCGCCCAGTACATGAGCATGAGCGACGCGAAATGCTCCTCCGGGCCAGCCCTCGAAGTGTCCACCCTGTATCCCGTCGGCGAGTTGGGGTCGCGGACCGTCCAGTCCTCGAGCCTCGCATAGAGGTAGCTCCCCGCTATAAGCCATCCGGTGTCGCGCGCCGTGTCCTCTGACCAGCCGTACAGGCTGACAAGCATCTGGTTCACGCGGGAATACAGCTCGCCGGCGTTGCTGTCGACGGCCCTGAACTGCCGCAGGAGGTCGAGCTGGGAATACGCGGCGGTCGCGCCGAATGCGGCCTCCCTATACCTCCCGGGCCTCCACTCGTACCTGAACCGCGCCCCTGCCGTCAGCGGGTATCCGCCGACGCCTCTAAGCTCCATCTGGTAGCCCTGGACGTCCTCGGCGCGGACCCTCCTCCACATAACTTCGCCGTATCCTTCGGACCACCTGCTGTCCGTTATGCGGCTGCGGTCGTTCGGGTCAGAGGTGACCGTCTGCGCGCCGCGGTAGAAGGCAGCATATATGTCGCGGTGGCTCCTGCTCGCAAGCAGGTTGGTCACTGCACTGCCGACGGCCTGCTCGACATGCACGGGGTCCATCGTCCCCATGCTCCGGACCAGGTTGCCGAGCGCAAGCGCCGAGAACGTGTCCCCGCCGCTTGTCGGCACCGTGAAACCTATGGCCGCTCCGTCGAAACCGCCCGCGGGCGTGCCGCCGAAAACCCTTGATTCGAGGTTGCGGGCGCGGGCCTGCTCGCGAATCTGGTCTATGCTCATCCCGTCCACGACGTCCCTCGTGAGGCCGAGGTGGGTGACCGCCCTCGAGCGAATCTCGCCGTCCGTGAGCGGGATTGTGGGCGCCATCTCCCTTCCTGCGAACCTCAGGCCGGCCAGAACCTGCTGGGTGTTCGCGCCGCCATAGAGGTAGTTGAGGAGCTGGGCCCTCGTGTCCAGGCCGTAGTTCAGCTGGTAAATGTTCCCCTCGCGGGTGACGAAATAAAGCCTTGAGCGGAGCCTGTCCTCCTGCTCACGCTGGAGAGCGCCCCGCTGGCCGGTAGCGGACGGCGGGCCCCGGAGCTCGGGAACATGCTCTCCCGCCACGAAGACAAGCATGTCCGTAGCGTTGTCCCGTGCTATCCTCGAGTATGAGTCGAGGATTCCGCTCGTCCTGCCCTGCGTCTGCTGGTCGTAGGAAAGCTGGGCTCCCCCGGGCTGCGTCTGCGTCGCGGTCGTCCCTCCCCACTGGTGGTGGAACTCCTGCCGCGCCCTGTGAATGCCGAGGCCGCCTGTCGCGGTCGGCTGCTCTATGAAGGTGAAATAGTTGTAGTTGCTCTCGACGTATTCCACGAACTCCCTGGAATACTGGCGAACGAGCCTCTCGCGGTCCGGCGTCGTCTTCCTGAGTTCGTCATGGACGTCCATGAGGGCCTCGGCGGTGCCGTTCGGCCGGAGCCTTGTCAGGCCTGTGATGACCTGCTCGCCCGCCCTCGAGCGGCGCTCGAGCTCGCTCCTCACTTCGGATGCGGGACGCTGCGCATATCCTTCGACCTGCCCCCTTCTCCATACGTCGACAGGAATCATGCTGAAGAGCGGGAAGGGAACGGGCCCTGTCAGCGGCTCGGGGAGCCGCGCCTGCTGGGATGTGACGTCTATCGTGTCTGTCCGGGTGCTGACGCTGTCGGATGTCGCACCGGTTCCGCCGCCGCCCTGGACCTCGGTGGCCTGCCTGGTCCATCCGACCTGCGAGCGCTGGCCTCCGGTGATTGTCCTTCCGGTGTATATTCCTGCCGCCCCGCCTGTCTGCGTCGATGAGGAAGGACCTCCTGAGGCGCCCGGCTGGCCGCCGTAGGAATAGAAGCCCCCGGCTTCGCCGCTGTGCGCGAGCCAGTAGTCGGAATAGTCTACCGGCATCGGGCCGAACAGCTCGTTTATCCTCCGTATGAGCGTCGAGGGACCGAGCGGGCCTATCCTGAACCGCTGGGGCACCCTCTGCCTGAACATCCTGTCAGCAGGCGGCCGGAGCTGGTCGTACATGCTCGTGAAGAGGCCCATCGCGCCGGAATCTATCGAGAGAGAGCCTGCCGGCACCGGAAGGAACGGGTTTGTGGGCATCGTCGGCCTCGGCAAAAGCCTGAGCGGGAATCCCTGCTGGCCGTAAATCGTCGGAAGAGGCTCGAGTCCCTCGCCCTGCCAGAATCCCGGCCTGTAGCGGTAAAGGAGCGGGCTGAGATATCCGTCGTCCGTCCTCGGCTCCGGCACGAGCCTCAGCTCGTCCTCGAGGCGGTTGTGGTCGTAGGTGCTCGACACCTCGGGCAGGCGCTCCCCCATCCTCTGGAAAACCTCGAGGAAGTATCTCCTGTTGAGGGCGGTGCTGAACGCGAGCTGCCTCGTCCCCTCTCCATACCTCTGCGAGAACACCTCGGTGAAGGCCGTGAGGCCGGCCTGAAGCGTGCGTTCGTCCTGCGCAACCGAAAGAATCGCCGGCAGGACCTGGAGGATGAAGGGACCCACGAGGTAGGGGTCGCGGTGCTGGATGACCAGTATCGCGTGCATGACAGCCATCGTGGCGCTGCTCGACATCGCGGTGTCGGTACCCGAAATGCGCTCGAGCGCGATGCCCATGTAGAGGGCGTCGATGATGGAAAGCTCGTTGCGCAGGTTCGCGACGTTCGAGTCGCTGTAGTCGCCCGTCTGCGGGCGGAAGTTGCGCTGCTCCCTCTGGCGGAGGTAGTCCCTTTCCATGTTGTCGTAGAACGTCCTCCCCGCGCGGATAAGCGCGCCTCCGCTCTCGCTTCTCAGGAATGTGACGAGGTCCTCCGGAGTCCGAATCAGCGGCTCGTTCCTCTCGGCTCTCCTTCTCATGTCCTCCGGGAGGGTAATATTGTATCTTTGGGCCATCCTCTGCAGGCTCCTGCCAAGGAGGTCGAGGTTCACGTACTGCCTGAAGAGGTAGTCGTTGCTCCCGAACTGCGTCCTGTATTCGCGCAGCGCCCGCTCGAAAGTCTCCCCTATCTGGTCGGTCGGCCTCGCAAGCACGAGCGCGCTCCGCAGCTGGAGGTACACTCTCGGAAGCTGCTGCGACAGGTGCGCGAAGTTCGCCATGAAGTTGGACCTCGAGGCTCCCGGCGAGTTCGCGAACGTGGTGCGGAACTGCGCGAGAAGCTCAGGCGACATCTGAGCCGGCAGGTCGGCGAACGTTATCGATGGGCTCCTCAGGAACTGGAGGTTCCTCAGGTTGCGCTGGACAAGCTGGACGAACTCCGCGCCGTATGTGGCATTGAGCTCGGCCATCCGCTCGCGGTTCGGCCTCCCCTCCAGGGCGGCGCGCACTGCGTCCATTTCGTAGAACATGCGCTCGTCCAGCCTCCTGAAGGAGCGCATGAGCGAACCGACCGACCTCGCGTAGGCGTCGGAGTACGCACCGAAGACCGCGCGGCGAACCGCCTCCGGAAGCGAGTTGTATTCCGCAAGCCCGGCGCTCGCCCCTCCCATCGCGCCCATCTGCGCCTGGTTGTTTTCGACTGCGAGCACGAATCTCTCCCCAAAGAGCGCTATCATTGCGGCCCTGTCCTCGTTGGGGGATGGGCTGTTGAGGGCACGGTACACCCTCGCGACTATCGCCGCCATGAGGTCGTTCTCGCCCATCCGCAGGTTCGCGACCGTCGCGGAAGGATTGTCGAGCACGGTGAGCGACGGCGCGAGCCGGTCTATCATCGTGACGAACTGTGCTCCGTAAAGGTCCGTGAGCGTGGCCCTCGTGTCCGCGCCCCTGCTCCTCGCCACAGCGTAGGTGCGCTGGACCGCGCTGAAATAATTGCGCTCGTCCAGCCCGCCGATGAAAGTGTAGAGCTGGGGGTCCGCCCTTCTTATGACCGCGCCGACGATTTCCCCGATTATGGGCTGCTTGCCCGAATCCCTCACTTCGGCGCTGTTGTACCAGGCCATGAGCCTCGATATCTGGCCGACGGTGACATCCGTCGTCGAGCCTCCCGCCCCGAGCGCGACTGTGCTGACCTCCGCGCCGGTCTCGGCTAGGTGAATCATCGAAAACGCGAGCTCGACCGACCTGCGCAGCTCGTCTCCCTTCACCATGCCGTTGAACAGCCGCTCCTGCCTCACCCGGAGCTGCTCGAGCACCTGCGGGTCGCGGGTGGAGTTCGCGGTCAGGACTATGTCATTGTTCTCCTGCTCCCATCTCCTTATCCTTTCGCTGAGGAGCTCGCGGGCCGGCGCGAGTATGGAGTTGCGGAGCTGGCTCCGGACGCTCTCGAGCTCACCTGCAATCCTCTCGGAGCGCGCTACAAGCGGGCCTCTCAGCTCCTGCGCGGCCTCCGGTGAGACCGAGCGCGCCTGCGGCGCCTGCCGCGACACGACCGGGCCGATGAAGAGCGTGCCGTATGCGTCCCTCGCGTCCTCGCGGACAAGGCCGCCCCTTGCGACAGCCCCCCTGACCCTCGCGATCGCGCTAACAAGCTGGATCGTATTGTAGCCGTAAAGCCTTGCGGTAAGTTCCCTCGCATGCTGGTCCGTCCGGGTCTGGAGCCCCCTCTCCACTTCGGCCTGGCTGCCGGAGAGCCATGAAAGGTTCGAGCGGTTCGTCCTGATGTAGGCGACGACGTCCGCCCCGTACCTCCTCTCGAGCTGGGCAGTATTCGGCGACGAGCGCCCGAGCTCGGTGTAAATCTCGCGCGCCGCCTGGGCGAGCATGCTAACGGACGAGCCTTCGCGCGCCGAGACGGCGCGGACGAAATCGTCGTCCCGGTGCCCGCGGAGCTGCGTGTCAATCTCCTCGACCGGTCTCAGCACCCAGTGGAGGTTGTCCAGGTTCTGCGTGACGAAAGCCAGGAAGTCGGCGCTGTATGCGGTCGTGAGCCTTGTGCGCTCCGAGCGGGACCGGGCGAAGCGCGAATAAAGCGCTGTGATGACGGCATAATCGCCGCCAGCAGCGGTCCTGAGCCTCTGCGCGGTCGCGTCGGGCGTCCTTCCCCCCGCGCGCCTCTCGATTTCCCGCTGGACGTCGGCAGGAGTTCCGGAAAGGTATGAGAGGGCGTCGAAATTCTGCTCGAAGAGCTCGAGCAGCCCCTGCGCGGTCAGCTCCCTGCGGACAAGCCTGTCCTCGAGCATCGCGATGTATGCTTCGGGCAGGGCCCGGGCCTTGGAGAAGCTGGTCGTCATCCCGCGGAGCCTCTGTGCGACCGGGTCCTCGGCCTGCGCCCTCGAAGAAATGAGCGATGTTATCTCGCCCTCCGGCCTTGTCAGCCAGCCGAGCGTTCCGGCGCTACCTGCGACGAGCCGGACCAGCGAGCCTCCATAATCGGTGTTCAGCCTCGCCATGTCGGGATTCGTCCTCGCAAGTTCGGCGATTATGTCCCTTATTGCTATCGGCAGGATGTTCCTGCCGAAGCTGTTCGCAAGAGTCTCGAACGTCGTGTTCGTCCTCAGCTCGTTGCTGTAAAGTGTCGTGAACTCCCGCCAGAATATCTCGTTGTTCTCTACCCCTGACACCTGCACCCTGTCATTGACGATGGATGCGAGGCGCCCGTTCATGATGGCGACGAAAGCGTCGCGGGCGGCGGTGTCCCCTGTCGCGAGCACATCGCGCATCAGCGATATCGCGCGTCGGGCCATGCCGTTCGCCACCACCCGCAGGAGCGGGTCGACGAACTCCGCGCCGTGCGTCGTGCGCAGGCGCTCGAGCTCGGTCGGCGTCTCCGCCGTCGCTGCGCGGTATATGTTCGTAATCGCGGTCGCGAACTGGTTGGGGTCGAGCCCTCCGCCCTGCGTCCTCGCGTACGCCTGCGAAAGGCTCACGAGGTCCGGATTGTCCCCGCGGGATATGCGCGCGCGGAACTCGGTCTGGAAGGCGTCCGTGAACGCCTGATAGTTGTTCGCGTCGAATATCCTCCTGAATTCGTCCTTCCTGGCGGTGTTGCCGGTTAGTATGAACTCCCTTAAGGCGATTGCCGCCCGCCTCGCGAGCGTCGCCGGCTCGCGCTGGATGAGCGCGTCGGTAAGCCGCTCGCCGTACCGCTGCCTGGCTTCATCCCTGCTCCTGCGCTCAAGCTCGGCCCGCGCCGCCTCCTCGACGGGCATTCCGCTGCGCATCAGCTCGCGCACCCTGCCGACCGCGGTGTCGCCGCGCACAGCCCTGCCGCCGGCTTCCCTGACCTGCCGCACGAGCGTGTCGACCTGCGCGTCCGTCGCCCTGCCGCCGTCAAGCAGGGTCCTTATGTTGAACACGGTGTCGATAAAATCAGTGAAGTGCGCGGGGTTGCTCCACAGGAAGCCGAAGAGCCTGCCGCGGTCCGAAACGAAGGCATCGTAGAGCGGCCGCGTCGCGGAATTGTTCCCGACGCGCTCCTCAAGCTCGCGATAGAGCCTGTGCATGAAAGTAGTGTTGTCATGGTAGGTCGCGCCGCGGAACGACTGGTTGTACGTGCTCCAGAACTGGGTGCGGAAAGAGGCGTTGCCGGTGATGAGGTAGTCCCTGAACGCATTCGCGGCCTCGACCGCCGCCTGCTCGAGCCTGCGAGTCTCCTCGGGCTGTTCCGCTCCACGTCTCCTCGTCGTCGTCCCGCCCTGCTGTGCCATAGCAGTATTACCCCCGAATTCGTTTAAATTGCTTCCGCTGAAGAATGCAACGCTTCCGGCGAGGAATGCCGCCGCGAACTCTCCAATCCTGCGCCGCTTCCGGCCCTCCAAAGAAAGCGATTGGCCTGGGCCACCCCCCTCCTCCTCCTCCCTTGTCAGCCTGTTGCCGGCCATGGTCTTCAGTTTTTGGTGTGCGGCTCGTGCCGGTCCTGAGTGCCCCATAACCTGATTCAGGCTGGGCGCAACTGAGTCAACTGGAGGAATTGTGTCCGGAAAAATATAAAAAGGGTTGTCACATTTAACGGATTTTCGTGTATGGTTTGGACTGTGAAAAACGCCCGTTTTCCGGAGGCTGATGCCATTTTTTCAACAGTTTCCTGAGTGGGAAAAGGCAAAAAAACATAGCGGCTTTTTAATGGCCGGGAAAACGCATCAGGGCCGTATTACCCTTCTTCGCTGCTCGCCGGGCGGCGGCTGGACCTGCTGCGGGGGCGGCTGGACGGGCTGCGTCTCGCTTCTGCGCGCCCTGATGTTGAGGCTCGCGCCCCATGCTCCGACATCGGCGGTCTGGTTCGCCTTCCTCCATGAATAAAGCGCTATCGCCGCAAGCGTCTTGATGTCGCTGAGAGGCTCTATCATCACGTCGTCCCGCGACAGCCTGAGGGCCTCCCTGTTCAGGAGCCGCAGGTCGTCCCTGAACCTCCCGTACCATTCCTGCCCGGTGCTCGTCGCGACATGGTTGAGGTATTCCTGCATCGCCCTTATCATGAGCCTCCTGTCTGTCGGGGAGCTGCTTGGAGTGAGCGCGATTGACTCCCTCGCGACCGGGCCATAGTCCCGGTGCCCCCTGCACCATGCGATGAAATCCGGGTCCCTGTGCATGACCTCGTTGAACACCCTGTCGAAAACCCTCTCCATGTCGTCGCGCCCGAGCGCCCTCAGCGCCGCTTCAAGCGAGGGCTGGCCCTCCGGAAGCTGGCGGGAGAGCGTGATTATCCCCGCCGGGTTGCCGCTCTGCGCGTTCGTGAACAGCTCCCTCGCGAGGTTCGGCCAGTTGCGGTCCGCGAAATCCTGAAGTGCGCTGCGCGCCTGGTCGCGCGTCTGCTGCGCGCCGAAAACCTGCTGGGCGACCGCCCTCGCGATTGCGTCCCTGCCGTCGCTGTTCAGGTGAAGGTGGTCGCCGCTGTCGTATATGGAGCGCGGCCTCGAAGGGTTGCCCTCCCCCACGATGGGAACGACGTCTATGAAGGTAATATCCGTCCTCGCGCGCAGCCAGGCATTCACCTGGTCGCATGCCCTCTGGCGCTCCGCGGTCCATCTGGTATGGCCGTTCCATGGGAGGATGCCAAGGACGATTACCTGCGCGCCGGCCTGGCGCGCGCGGTCAATCATGTCCGCGAGGTTCGTGGTCGTCGCGGTCACGTTGGCGTCGCCCTCGTTTATCCTTGCGCTCGCCGATATTATGACCACGTTCGGGCGGTTCGCTAGGACGTCCGCCTGGAACCTCCTGCGAAGCTCGCCGGTGCTCTGGCCGCTTACGCCGCTCGATGCGACGCGCGCCTCTGGTATAGTCGCGCGCAAAACGCTCTGGAGAGTCGTCCCTATCCTGTCTCCGGCTATGTCGGACGCGCCGATTATCGCGACGTTCGGCCTCCTGCGCCACTCTTCCGCCCCGGTCTGGGGCACTGCGGGCTGGCCTTCGAGCGGAGTGACTGCCGGGGCGCTCCATGCCGCAATCTGGTCCTGCGTACGCGCCCGCCCGCTTTCGGGATGCTCCTGGCTCCACCTCCTGATATAAAGGCAGGATGCGGTCACGGTGTCGGCGTCGATAGGCCCTGAGAGGTAAAGCTTCATCAGCGCGGCGCGGTCGGCATCGCTCGGCTGCCGCCCGCCCAGGGCCTGGAACGTGCGCGTCCCCGCGATGTTCGTGAGGCGCCAGTTTCCGGTCGGAAGCTGGCCTATCTCTTCGCGGTATCTGGAATAGTTGGGGTTGTCGGCCACGAAGGCGAAAAGGAAGTATCTGACGTACATGTCCGCCGCGCGCATTATCTCCGCGCTCGCCTGCTCGGACAGCTGCTCTCCCCGGCCGGGTTCGGTGAGGAATCCCTGAAGGAGATTGAATTCCGGGAAGTTCGCCCGCTCGCTCGCCGCGGCCGAAGAGAGGAACAGCCTGAACGTCGGAATCTGGTAGAGCGAATTGAAGACGGCCATGGTCACTTCGCGCTGGTTGTTCGTGCGCAGCACCCCGCGCTGGGGGCCTGCATCGAGGTACTGCTCGAGATAGTTCCTGCTCTGGTGCATGACGCTAGCGGCGGTCTGGGCCCTGCGGTCGTCCCTCCTCGAATCGCGGAGCTGGCGCTCCACCCACTCGCGGACGTCTTCGGCTCTTTCAGGGAAAACCCTCCGTGGCGTCGCCTGCCTCGTTTCGCGGCGCTCCTCGCGGGGCGCCCTCCTCTCCTCCCGGGGGGCGTCGCGTCTTTCCTCGCGCGGAGGAGTCCTCCTCTCTTCCCTGGGCGGAGTCCTTCGCTCCTCCCGCGGCGGCTGCGCTGGCTGGGCCTCGGGATGGAGCGAGCGGTACATCGCCCTCGCATTTCCTGAGGCGCGCTCGGCTTCGCCTGCATGGGCGTCGTCGCCGAGGCCGTAGTAATACCCAGCCACTGTGCTTTTCGCCCTCGATATGGCCTGGCCTATCTGCGCCTCGTCCATCGCAGCAGTGACCTGTATCCCAGATGTCCTGCTGCTTCCGTCATTGAAAACAACCACTAGAACGTTTCCGCGAAGCTCTACCCTTCCCATATTCATCTTCCTCCTGCCTGCTGCCTGTCCCTAACGTCCCTCGCATACTGTATAATATAATTCATCAGGGGCCCGCGGGCCCTGCGCATGTCGATTTCCACGCTGAGCGCAGCGCCCTGCCCGCTCACCCTGATTCCCCAGG
>JBFLVW010000056.1:0-7384 GCA_040758235.1 Microcaldota archaeon | reverse complement strand
CCTCCCCCCGCGACCGGAGGCGTGGCGTTCGAGTCGATGAGCACCCGCTGGAGAAGGACGCTGAACCTGTCGGTCGGTATTTTCACGATGGTCGCCGTGTGGGTGATGAAGGGGATGCCGTAGTCGCTGCTGAACGTGTAATAGCCCCCCGTCTCGAAATCGTCCCACATGGTGACGGTCTTGCTTTCGACGTCCACCTCGCACCGCACCCGCGAGGAGGTCGCGCACAGCTCCCTCATGTCCTCGAGGCCGGTTTCAGTGAGCTGGTTGGAGAATATCGTTATCTCCATCGTCTTCTCCATCTCCGAGCTGCCGTCAGGCAAAATGGTATGGACGTAGGTCTGGTCGAGCGCGGCAAAAGCCGCCGAAATCAGAATCAGCGATGCGAGAAGTTCCCGTCTCATGCACAGTCCTAGGGCGGCAATAAATAAAAAGCGTTCAGGGCGGCCCTGCCGGGCCCGGCCGGACCGCCTTCCGCCTTTTATACTCGGCGGCCATCTCCCTTATCCCGTCCTCAAGGGGCCTCGGCATGAAGTCCAGCTCCGCCTTCGCCTTCGAGCAGTCGAAGTAGCGGTCGCTCGAGAGGACTGCGATATGCTCGCGCGTGGTCGCCCCCCTGCCCCTCGTAAGCTCCGACAGCATGCCGGCGATGTCCGCTCCGATGATCGGTATCGACTTCGCAGGCGGGGCTACGCCGAGCTCCTTTGCCGCAACATCGTAAATATCCTTCTGCCTCATCGCCGGGCCCGAGACGACGTAGACTCCCTGCCCCCGCTCCACCGCAGCCGCAACAGCCTTCGCAGCGTCCTCGACATGCACGAACGGGACCCTGTTCTGCCCGCTCCCGATGACCCTCATCTTTCCCTTCTCGATTTTTTCGAGGATGCGGAAATAGTCCTCGAAACTGGGACCGTATATGGTCGCCAGCCTGAGTATGCAGTGTTTTTGGTGCTTCGCCACTACCCCTTCGGCCTCCAGCTTGGAGCGGGAATACTCCGAATCGGGCTTCGGGGGCGTTTTCTCGTCGGCTGGGACCACCTTCGGCCTTTTGCCAAAAACAGATATGGAGCTTGCGAACACGATTTTCGCGTCCCGGGGCAGGGCGTCCACGATGCGCCATGTAAGTCCGACGTTGGACTCGAACATCCTTTTCCTGTCGCGGGTGAATATCTCGCCTGCGAGATGGACGACGGCCTTCGCATCGCCGATGATGCTGCGGAGCTGCTCCGCGGAGAAATCCGTGACCCTCTCCCCAGGGAGGCCGGAGGGCCTCCGCACCAGCGGGACGCATCCGGGAATCAATGCAATCACGGACCTGCCAAGCCTTCCGCTCCCGCCGGTCACGTATATCTTATTTGCCATATTTCTCTGAGATCTCCGCCATCTTCCTGTCGATTTTTTTCTCGGCCTCGAGGCGCTCGAGCGCGTATTCCTTCATGTCCATGAACTTCATCCCTGAGGCGAGTGCGGGATGGACGCCCTCTATCTTCCGGAACATCTCCTGCGCCACATGCCGGTAATCGGGATGGCCCTGCATACCGCTCCGGAGCTCGAGCATGTGGTAGGCCTCCCTCAGGTTGAGCGTCATGTACCACCGGATGTTGTACGCGAGCGGCACCACGTACTGCGCCTCCTTCCTGTGCTTTTTGGAGATGTCCCCGTACGCCGCCTTCGCGGCCTCCATCACGTCCCTGAACTCCTTCTCGTATCCGGACTGCAGTATCTCGGGCGGCATCTTGAATCCGAGGTAGGGCGTCAGCTCCTGCCTCTGCTGCGTCAGGACGCGGTGCCGGTGAAGGTCGCGGTAGGCGCCGTAGTTCGCGCAGATATCGAACGTGTAGCGGCAGTGCTCGAAGGCCCGGCCGGGCTTGTGCCTCCTGTTTTCCCTCTCGCCTATGCAGGCCCTTACGACGGCCTCCCGCTCCTGCGGGCCCATCCTGTCTGCAATAGCAAGGACTTCGGCCATGGGCTTCAGCAGGTGCGGGTAGAGCGCGGCGGCGACAATCTCTCGCTCGGCTTCCCTGTCGTATGCCACCAGCTCCACTCCCTCCCCGCCCGACGCTCCCCCATAGCGGGAAGCGAGCGTCTCCGTCCCGCTCCGGACGCGCCTGAAATACCCCTGCATTGACGAGCCGTACTTGTCGTTCGCCCTGCGGACGAAAGAAGGTATCACATGCGCAAGCTCGCCCTGCATCATTGCGGCAAGCGAGCGTATCTCGGCGAGGTCGTCCGCGTACATTTTCGTGAGGAGATATTCGTATGCCCGGCCATCCCCGAAGAACCCCATGTTCGTGAGCGTGGAGGCGGGAAGCAGGCCGCGCAGGATGTCGCAGGTTTTCGCCCTTACCGTGGACTTGTATGCCCGGTCGGTGGTGGCATCGTCCTTCGGGGCCTTCTCCATCACAAATGCCGAGATTTTGGGAATAAGGTCGGCATACGTCTGGAAGCAGAGGTCGCAGGTCCGCTCGTAGAGCTCCGCGAACTCCGATGCCATCAGCGTCTCCTCGCGCAGGTATTTCCACCTGCCATCATGCTTGTCGTCGAAATAGACATATCTCGTGGATTTTTCGAGCGGCGACAGGCCTATCCTCGCATCCTCCACGGTCTTCGTGGCGAGAATCGAAATCTGCTCGAGGGCTATGTGCGCCCCGGCGAGCTCGGCGACCGAATCGTCGCCGTATCCCACCAAAACGCGCTCGTAGAACTCCTCCGCCTTCTTCTTGTTGATTTCGAGCGATTCATTCAGCCGGCCCTGCCCCGCATCATCCGGGGCGCGGCCTTTCATGAGCACATCCCTAAGCCCGGACTCGTCGGAAAGCATGAATTCGTCGAGCAGGACTCGCCGGAGGCTTTTCGCGCTCCTGCTGTATCTTGAGAACAGCGCCCCCTTCACCACTTCCGGAAGGTTTACGAGCGCGAAAACGGGCTTGTCGAGGTTGCTGAAATAAGGGGCGAGGAGCTGTCTCTCCCGCTCTGTGAACTCCTCCATGGGCAGGATTCCGCGGCAAGGTTTTTTACCCTGCCTGACAAAAGCCAACCCTTTTATTCTTCCTAAGCGGAATATGACCGGGGGTGGGGCTTATGGCGAAAATCCATAAGATGGGGGAAAGCGAGGTTTTCCAGTCCTGCTATGCCGCATGCCTCCAGTGCGGATACAGCAGGGGGGAGGCGGGCTTTCTCAGCGGAAGGGTTACCTTCAGGGTGCGCTCATGGCTTTCGGGGCAGGGCGCTGGCGTGCACGAAGATGATGTCTTCGACCGCGTCGTTTCCGAACTCAAGGGCCTTGAGGAGCACGAAGTCGCGTCCATGTATGTGAGCCGCCGCGAAGCGCCGCGGCGGATTTAGGGCGGGGGTTCGGGGGCCTTAGCCCCCGCATCTGCCAAAAAGCTCAGCCGCTTTATAAATTGTTTTATTTTAAGTCAATTGGTGGTTTAATGAGGGGGGTAAAATCATTGGCCGGGCGGGATGGCCCTGAGCGCGTGCGGGGAATCCCGAAAAGGGCGCGCCTCGCCGCAGTCCTGTCCGCTTTTTTCCTGTCTTCGTGCGCAGCGCCGCAACCAGCTTTGAGGGTGCAGCCTGTCCAAGCACAGGCGCCCACCGTGCGCGAATCGCGGGGCAGGGCTCTCGGTTCCGAGTGGGAGCGGGGAAAATGCTTTTTCGGGGAAAACAGGCTTTCGTACGCGGACGCGCGCGACGGAAGGCGGGGAGTGCTTCGGGTGGACGTCGACGTGCATGCCGCCGCCCGTCTCCATTGCTCCGGCCAGGTTTCGGTGATAATCACCCAAAACAGCGCGGTCGTGACGCTCGGCGGGGACGCCGTCCTCGAGGGCCGGGAAATCTTCGGGATGATGGGGAACAGCTTTACTCTCGCCAACTCATACTCCCTCGACCTCATGCAGATTGACGAGGAGGATGGCAGGAGGACCGGTGAGCGCCTCGTGGGAAGCCGCCTCAGCGTTTCAACGGCATCGGGCAGGCAGTGGAACATAGACCTCTTCGACCCGTCGCGGTGGGAGATTTATTAGATTGGTATGAGAATTGCGTGCAGGTGAATTTGCATGACTGGTCCAGGATTGGCGCAACCGGAACCCATGGAAACGAGGCCGCCCCGCGTGAGCGTGCCCAGGCTGAGCAGGGAAGAGACGCAGAGGCGCGCGGAGCGCGCATTCGACGCATCCATGCAGGCGGTCCTCCGCTCCCATTTCAGGCCGCCGCCCGCAGCGGAGGTCACCGCATTCAGGAATATGGTCAATGCGAGGCTGCGCCAGACGCGGGAAGGGGAGACCCTGGATATCGGCGCGGTGCTTGAGGACTACTGCCGGGCGAATCCCAGTTCCGCAATAGCAAGATACAACCGGCTTTTCGGCGGCGACACATCGTGGCTGATGAGCGGCGACCGCATCGCTTTCAATTCCGCGGCATTCAACACGCTCGCCCGGAACTATGTATCGGCAGCAAGGCAGCCGACTGTGAACGCTCTCGTCCAGCTGAACGACCCCAGGAACCGCACGGTCCCCGTTCCGATAACGAGCCTCGAATCCGACATCGTTGCCGCGCTCCAGACGTCCCTTTCAGGCCAGTTGCGGAGCGGCAGCAACCAGCTTCCCGCAACGGTCGCGTTCGAGCGCCAGGAAGAGAGGCTGATGTTCGCATCGCTGCTCCCGCCTCCGGACCAGAACGTGGACTTTTCGAGAAAAGGATGATAGGCGAAACCCGGAACCCTTAACCGGAAACACCGGGATACGGGAAGCGTTAGGCCGGTTGCCGAAGGCTGGAAACAGGATTCAGTAGGCCGGATGCCAAAAACTACGACGGCAGGAGTCCCCTCAGTATCGCAAGGAGCTGGGGCCTTCCGGCGACCGCCTTCATCACCGACGGGGCGAAGTTGCCGTCCATGATTTCCTTCAGGTCCTTGTCCCCGATGCAGTTGAAGATGTGGTTCAGGTCGTCGTCCGAGACCTTCTCCAGGACTTTCCTGAGCATGAGCCGCTTCTGGAGCGTCGGGCCCGGGGATACGCGCCACTCCTTCTCGTATTCCATCAGCGCGGCCTTGCTATAGTCTTTTTTCGCATGCGCCTTCGCGGCGGTTTCTGCGGCCATGACTCCGGCTTCCATGGCGAGGCCGATTCCGCCCCCGTGTATCGGGTCGACCTGCTTGGCGGCTGTCCCGATGACCATGCAGTTGTCCTTCACGAACTCGTTGATGGGCGCGCCGACCGATATCACCCCCCCGAAATCGAGCAGGGTGCTCGCGTCTTTGAGCTGCTCGTTGTTCCTGATGAACTCGTCCAGCAGGGGCTTGGGCGCGGCTCCCGGGACGCCGCCTAGCTTCTCCCCGTTCATCACGTTCGCCCCGATTCCTATCCCGACGTTGGCCTTCCGGTCGTCCTTGGGGAATATCCAGACGTATCCGCGGGGGGCGAGCTTGTTGCCGAAATATAGCTCGATGAGGTTCTCGTGGACGTATGGCTTCATCTCGTATTCATAGCATGTGTCGACGTCATAGAGCGCGTGGACGGTCTTGAACCCCATCTGCCTTGCCATCAGCGACTCCATCCCTTCCGCGGAGACGATGAGCGGGGCGCGGATTTCATACGGCTCGCGTCCCCCGTGGCTCGCGCGGACGCCCTCCGGCCTCCCATCCGCGTTCTTTATGAGGGAAAGCGCACGCGTGTACGTCCTGACCTGCGCCCCCTTTTCGACCGCGAGCTCGCAGAGCCATTTATCGAAGAACTTCCTCTCGAGGACCCAGCCCTTCGTGCCCTCGTCCTTCCATACTATCGCCTTGCCGTTCGGCGCGACGATTTTCGCTCCGTCGACGGGAATGGAGTAGCACTGGCGGGGCATCTCCAGGTCCTGCTTTATCAGTTCGCCGACCCCGAGTCCCTCGCCGCAGCGTACCGGGACTCCTATCTCCTTCCGCTTGTCTATTACGAGGACGTCCATCCCGGATGCCGCCGCGACCCTCGCGAACGTCGCCCCGGCGGGGCCGCCGCCTATAACTATGACGTCATGGTCAAAATCCATTTTCTCACATGGTTTCCAGTTTTGGGTTTTCGGTTTCCAGTCCCAGATCATCCATATTCCGCATCGGGCGGCAGGTCTTTCGCCTTCTTCACGCCCTTGTACATCTGTATGACGTTCGCCGGGCACGCTTTCACGCAAAGCCCGCAGTCTATGCATTTTTCCGCAAAGTGCTCCATCCTCGTGCCCACGACCTCGATGGCGTTCGTCGGGCATACCGAGGAGCATCCCACGCAAAGGATGCATCCGTCGTGCTTTATCGTTATCACTGGGCAGACCTCCTTTTCAGCATCGCCGACAGCTCGGCGCCGAATTTACCCGCGCTCTGCGGGCCGTCGGCGGTGACGACATTGCCGTCCACGACGACGCCCTCCTTTACGTAAGCGGCGGCGCATTCGCGCAGGAGGTCTACGGACCTCTTGCCTGGCCATATCGTCGCCTTCTTCCCGCTGAGTATTCCGGCTTTAGCGTAAGTCATGGGGCCGAGGCATATCGCCCCCATGATTTTCCCCTTGCTGTTGGCTGCGATGACGAGTTTCCTTAACGTTTCGTCGTCCGAGAGCGCAGGCGAGCCCGGCCCTCCGACCACCACGACCGCATCGAAGAATTCGGGGTTCGCCTCGTAGACGGCTAGGTCCGGCTGGATGGCGGCCCCCATGCTCCCGTGCGCCTTCATCCTCGTCAGGCTTGCGACCTTCACGCTGTGTCCCTCGCGCTCGAGGACCTCCCTGGGGACGATGAGCTCCTCGTCCCTGAAGCCCTGCTGGGCGACAATCATGAGGACTTTTCCCATGATGATGATTCGCATCGAAGGCTTTAATTGCCTTATTGAGATTGCTATCCATGGACCTCGTTTCGCCCACATTCTCAGAGCTGCTCAAGCCCAACATCGAATACAAGAAATTTCCGGACGGGGACAGCTACGTGCGCATACTGGACATGAAGGGCTGCCAGGGCGAGGACGTGCGGCTCTTCCACAGGCTTTATCCGGACCAGGACACGGCCATATTCACGGCGCTCGTCCTGCTCGATACCCTGGAGCGCGTAGGCGCCCGCACCACTCTCGTTTCGCCCTACCTGCCATATTCCCGCCAGGACAAGACCTTCCTCGACGGCGAGGCCCTCTCGGCGCAGGTCCTGTGCCGGATGCTCGCGGAAGCGGGCGCGGAGAGGCTCGTCACGCTGGACTGCCATTTCCTGAAGAAGGAAGGGGACTTTGACTACAGCGGCCTGAAGATACACAATATCAGCGCGAACAGGGCGCTCGTCGAGCACGCGAGGAAGAAAATCGGCCTCGAGCCCCTCGAGGTGATTTCCCCGGACCAGGGGGCGAACTACCTGGTTTCCGAGTTCGGCGGCA